>JBGQHN010000121.1:0-12013 GCA_041497975.1 Planctomycetia bacterium
CAAGGGAGCCGCCGCGACCAGCTCCACGGTAAAACCGTCCGGAACTCGCAACGTGGCGAGGGCCGACGCGGGTCCATCGGCCCCCAGAGCCTCAAGCGAGCATAGCCCCACCAGGAATGCCGCCCAATACCTTGTCGCTGCCGTCATCTTGGTTTCCCTTGCTTATGCAATTCGCGAAGCCCGCCAGCATTCCGGCCATTATCTTTGCCGGTCGAGACGTTGTACAGCGTTGCTCGGTCGGCGCGGTGCGAGCTAGACTGGAGCGTAACGCCAACGTGCCACGATTTCCGTGGCCGGCCACGTGCAAGGAACCGTCGCAATGAAGCGTCTGCCGCTGGGACCATTGTGTTACGAATACAGTCGCCACCTGGAACCGCGGCTGCGCATTGAACCCGGCGAAACGATAGTTGTGGAGACCGAGGACGCTTTCTCCGGACAAATTCGCACCAATGCCGACCGTCGCGATAAGACCAAAATGCCGTTTAGCAATCCGCAGACCGGGCCTATTTGGATTTCAGACGCGGAGCCGGGCGATGCGCTGACGGTAACAATCGAGTCGATCAAGCCGACGGCCGGCCAGTGCGTGACGCGCACCAGCGATCCCAACCAGCTGGCTCAATGGTTGGGGGTCGACTGCCCGCACGGCACGCACGCCTGCCCGATCCGCGACGGACAGATTCACTGGAGCGACAAGCTCGTGATCCCCTACGCGCCCATGCTGGGCTGCATCGGCACGGCGCCGGCCTGGGGCGTTCCCACCACGCTGCCAGCGGGTCCGCATGGCGGAAACATGGACATCGTCGAGGTGTGTCCGGGAAACACGATCTATCTGCCGGTATTCGTGTCGGGCGGATACCTGTATGTCGGCGACGCCCACGCCGCAATGGGGCACGGCGAGCTTTCGGCCAGCGGCTTGGAGATGCCCGCCGAATGCGTGCTCACCATCGACCTTGTCAAAGGCAAGGCTATCAGCGGTCCGCGCATCGAGTCCCCCCATGAGATCATGACGGTGGTCAGCGGCTCGCCGATGGAGCGCTCCACGGCAGCGGCTTTTGCCCAGTTGGTGCTGTGGATGGAAGCCGACTTTGGCTGGAACCGCTGGCGGGCGTACGATCTTTTGACGCACGTCGCGCGACTCTCGGTCGGCTATTATGCGATCGGCACCGTGGCGGCCAAGGTCGCGAAGCGGTATTTGAACGGGCCCAGTTAGGGCATTTTGTTGCGAGGCGCTGGGAGTGGGACTAGAATCTCCGACGGTCCAGGCCAACCGCGAAATTCTGTACTGAGGGAGCTTCACCATGCGACGTGCCTTGCTGCTGCCACTCGTTGCCTTGCTGCTTGTTGTCGCCGGAAAAGCCACGACGGCCGCTGAGACGGCGCTCGACCGTTATATCGCCGCGCCCGACGCCGTGTATGCTTGGAAGCTGGCCAGCACATCAAAGGGCGACGGCTATACGACCTATGTGCTGGAGATGACCTCGCAAACCTGGCGCACCGACAAGGACGTCGATCGACCGGTGTGGAAGCACTCGCTCACGATCATCAAACCGGACCAAGCGCGGGGCAACACGGCGTTTTTGTTCATCGGCGGCGGCAGCAACCGCGACAAGTTGCCTGAGAAAGCCGGCCAGCGGACGGTCGACCTGGCGACTTATACCGGCACGGTGGTGGCCGAACTGGGAATGGTTCCCAATCAGCCGCTGTATTTTACCGATTCGAAAGACGAGGCCCGTTCCGAGGATAACCTGATCGCTTACACTCGCGTGAAATACATTGCCACGCGCGACCCCAACTGGCTCGTGCGGCTGGCGATGGTCAAAAGCGGCGTGCGGGCAATGGACGCGATGCAAGAGTTTTTGGCCTCGGAGGCCGGCGGCAAGCTGAAGATCGACAAGTTCGCCGTGGCCGGCGGCTCGAAACGCGGCTGGACCACCTGGCTCGTGGGCGTCGTCGACCCGCGCGTGGTGGCCATTGTGCCCCTCGTCATCGACGCCTTGAACTCGGAAGTCATTACGCGGCACCACTTCGAAGCCTACGGCTTCTTCTCGCCGGCGCTCAACGACTATGTCCGCCACGGGTTGTTTCCCAACAAGGTCGGCACGCCCGAATATCGCGAGATCCTGCAGATCGAAGATCCTTACAACTATCGCGACCGGCCGCGGCTGAAAATCCCCAAGTTCATCATCAACGCCTCGGGCGATCAGTTTTTCCTGCCCGACAATTCGCAGTTCTATTACAACGAATTGCCGGAGGAGAAGTATTTGCGCTACGTGCCCAACGCCAAGCACAATTTGGAAGGCAGTGACGCGCGGGAGAGCCTGGCGGCGTTCTATCAATCGGTGCTCGATGGCACGCCGCGTCCCAAGTTTTCCTGGAAGAAGGAATCCGACGGCTCGCTGCGCGTGACGGTCAAAGACAAGCCAGCCGAAGTTAATCTCTGGCAAGCGACGAATCCCAATGCCCGAGATTTCCGCGTGGATACGATTGGTAAAGCGTATACCAGCACTTCGCTCGCGGCGCAGGCCGACGGCACGTATGTGGCCAACGTCAGCAAACCGGCCAACGGCTTTACGGCCTTCTTTGTCGAACTGATCTATCCCACCGGCAAGAAGTATCCGTTCAAGTTCACCACCGAAGTCAGCGTCGTACCGGACATCCTGCCGTTCAAGATGCCGACGGCGGCCAAGTAAGCAGGCACCCCCCGCACAAACCGTGACGCACCGGACACGCGACAGGCGCCCTTAGGGCGTCGTCACGCCGTGCTCGCCGCCATTGCTGCTGATGCCGACCGCCTGCTTGCGCAGATCGGGCAGCTTGACCGGCAAGCCCTTGGCACGGGTTTGCAGGGCGAACTGGAAATATTGCAGTTGGCGCGTCGGCTGTTTGCGAGCCCAGACGAAGGTGGTGGTTACCAGGTTACGCGGCAGCTCGCCCGTTTCGACTAAGCCGACGATTTCACTGATGTATTCGAATTCGACGGGTCGTCGAGCGCGAAGCCCCTTTTCAAGTTGCGTCTTCAGATCCAGACCGGTCACGCCGCCGGCGGCAACCGCGGGAGGTTCGACCGCCAGCGAGTCATGGCAAAATATTGCCATCGCCAAGGCGGCGGTCAGAACGACGTGACGGATCATGGCATAGCCCAAGTGATGAGATCGTCCGAGGGACGGAGAATTTCGGGCGGTGTTGTAGTCAACTCGTCGCGCCAGAGCAATGTCGCTTCCCGTCGCCGCTAGCAGTCCAGCGCGGCAAAGGGGCCGTATGCGGCATAGGTCGCAGCAAAATCCACCATGAACCTAGGGGTTGCGACGCACCGATTCGCGCAGCTTGACCAGCTTGCCCGTAAACCGCGGCCGCGATATGACATGGAAGCCAAACGCGTCGTTCCACCGCCCGGCGCGGGATGAATAATGTGTGCCCGACAGCGAACCTGCCGCACCGAGGCAGGGTCATCCGTAGACAACCATGAGAACCACCGCCATCACGTCGGATCGAGCCGGCACGCTGGGCGAGCTCTTGCGAGTTTCGCTTCCGCTGATCATCAGTTATGGCTCGACGGCAATGATGTATGTGTTCGACCGGATCTTTTTGAGCTGGGATTCGGTCGAGTCGATGGCGGCGGCCCTGCCGGCCGGGGTATTGCATTACAACCTGGCCATCCTGGCCATGGGAACGGTCGCTTACGGCAATGCTTTTATCGGCCAGTACGAAGGGGCCGGGCAGCATCATCGCGTCGGGCCGGTCATCTGGCAGGGCGTCTACCTGTCCATCGCGGCCGCCTTGGCCATGCTGGCAATCTTGCCGTTGGCTCCGTCGATTTTTAGCTGGTTCGGCCACGATCCGACAATCCAGTCGCTGGAGCTGCGCTTTTATCGCATCCTGTGCCTGGGCACGCTGCCGCTGCTGCTCGATACGGCGCTCTCCTGTTTTTTCAGCGGTCGGGGCCAGACCCTGGTCGTGATGGTGGTCAACACGCTGGGCATGTTGATCAATATTGTGCTCGATTACGTGTTGATCTTCGGCAAGTTCGGTTTCCCCAGGATGGGCATCGAGGGCGCCGCCCTGGCGACCGTGACGGCGTTCAGCGCGATCACGCTGATGTATGTCGGCACGATGTTTTTCATGTACCGCCGCGGGCCCTACCATTTGTGGACCGGACGCCGGTTCGACCGCGAGTTGTTCGGCCGATTGTTGCGCTTCGGGCTTCCCAGCGGGATGCAACAGTTTTTGGATATGTGTTGTTGGAACATGTTTATTCAACTGGTCGGCCGACTGGGCACCGAAGAACTGTCGGCCACGGGCCTGGTGTTCAACCTGAACGGCGCCGTGTTTGTTCCGCTGTTGGGCTTGGGGACGGCCGTGACGGCGCTGGTCGGGCATCGAATCGGCGAGGGACGCCCGCAACTGGCCGTGCGAACGACCTGGTTGGCGTTCGCCTTGGCAAGCCTCTACACGCTGTTTTTTTGTGCCGTGTATTTGTTTCTGCCGGACCTGATCCTGAAGCCATATGGCCTGGCGGACCACGAGTCGCTGCGGCGGACCGTCGTGGTCTTGCTGCGCTTCGTAGCCGTGTACTCGTTTTTCGACGCGATGTTTGTCGTCTTCAACGCGGCCATCCGCGGCGCCGGCGACACGCGGTTCGCGTTGGTGTTCCAATTCTCCCTGGGTCTTGTGATGCTCGTGCTGCCGACCTATATCGCCTCGTCCCTGTATGGCAGCGAGGGTTTCTCCGTGGCGTGGTACGCCGTCACGTCGTTCATCGTCGTGCTGGGCCTGGGCTTTTTGGCTCGTTTTCAACAGGGGCGCTGGATGTCGATGCGCGTCATCGAGCACACGGCCATGGAACTGCAAGGCGCCGCGGCCCAAGGCACCGCGACGCAGGTCGCGGCCAGCGCCGCGTTATAGCCTTGCTGACAGCCAGTCGAGCCGGCTCATCGCTGCTGCGCGTGTTGGAGATATGTCCGACCCTTGTAGAATAGCGCCAGAAACAGAAAGATGGTCGCCGCGCACGCCATTAGTGCCGCGAACAGCCAAAAGAAGTGCGATAGGCTGATTGTCTTTTGCAACGGTGCGAGGAAGGCAACCAGCAGGTTGCCCATCGTCACGCACAGCAACCAGAAGCTCATAATCGTCGATTTCATCGCGCGCGGCGCCTGGGTATAGGCAAACTCGAGGCCCGTGATCGAAACCAGCACCTCGGCGACGGTCATGATGAAGTAGGGGATCATCTGCCACAGTCCGTGCACGGCGCCGTCTCCGGCCGCCTGGATCGCCTCCTGCAACACCGCCGAGGCGGCAAATGCCGCCCCAGCCAGGAACATGCCCACGGTCATCTTCTGCAGCGGCTTGATCTCGATCCCGCGGGTGCGGAGCGGCGCATAGACCAACAGGTTGAGCGCGGGAATCACGATCATCACAAACAGGGGGTTGAGCGCGGAAAGTTGAGCGGCATCCATCTGGACCGTCAGCATCCGCTCGCGAGCGGCGTCGGCTCCAGCGGCGCTCACCAGGTTGCCCAGCGGAGGCGCCAGCAGGTCGCAGGCAATGGCCGCCAGTCCCAGCGCCAGAACGCCGCCAACCACCTTCACAGTCAAACCGCGCGGCAGCGGCGCATTGCCGATCCAGCGGAAGAGCCAGATGCCGGCGAAGAGCGAAAGAGCGAGCGTCGCGCCCACGCCCCAGTAACCGAAGTAAGCGGGCACGGTCAAGCCAAGTGCCATCTGGCGTGCCTGGTCGACCCACGTCGAGGCGTGCTGGTCGAAGAGCGCCCAAAACACGCTCACCATGGAGAACACCACCATGATCCTCAGCACGGCGGCCGGTCCGTCGCCCGTTTCGTCGCCGAAGCGCGCACGGCCCACGTCGAAAAAGCCCTTCCCATGCTGACGCTCGCTTTGATGCGTCACGTTGTACAGCAGGACGGCCAAAAAGCCGTTGTCGGGTTCGATGCGCTGCCGCAATCTGAACAAGACGATGCCGAGGGCCACGCAAGTGATCGTGGCCAATGGCAGCCACCAGAACTGGGCAAAGTACTCGCCGACCAAGGCGAGGGTAACTCCCGCAAATTCGCTTCCCGCCCCCTGCGCCTCGGCTTGCGCGGCGGCGAGGAAATGTTCCCACAGCACAAAATATCCGATGATCAGCGCAAACAACGGTGTAAACAGCAGCGTGGTCACCACGGTGTCGAACAGCCCGAGCTTGCCTCCCGGCTTGGGCGGCACGTGTACGAACTTGTCGCGACCTCGCCAGAACACGAAGGTGGCGATCGCCATCAGCACGCCGGGCACGCCGAAGGCCATCTCCGCGCCGAAGTATCGCAGCAACAGCGGCGTGAGAATCGTCGAAAAGAACGAGCCGTAATTGATAATGAAATAAAAGATCTGAAAGACTTGCGTCACCATGTGCGAGTTGGCGGCCGTGAACTGATCTCCGACGTTCGCCGACACGCACGGCTTGATTCCACCCGAGCCGACGGCAATCAGGCCCAGACCGAGATACATCGACATTTCCGCCGCGTCGAACTGGCTCAAGGCACCGAAGCGACCCGCCAACGCGAGAACGGCGTGACCCGCGCAATAGATCAACGAAACCCACAGGATGGTTCGATACTTGCCGAGCAGCCGATCGGAAATGACCGCGCCGAGCAAGGGAAAGGCATAGACTCCGGCGACGAAGAGGTGCACGACCTCGGTGCTGCGAGCGCGAGCATCGGCCATCACTTCCGGGGACATCGTGGCCTCGTCCACGAAACGCACGAACAGGGCGATCATGTAGATCTTCAAGATCGCCTTCATGCCGTAGAAGCTGAACCGCTCCGCCCCTTCGTTGCCGACGATGTAGGGAATGCCGGGCGGAAACTTGTTCGCGGGCGTAGCGGTCGCGCGGCTTTCCGGCGCGGTCGTCGGGGCAGCGGTCGAATGTGTGATCATGGAATCTTTTATCGGTTATCGCCGTCGAGCAGGCGGCCCAATCCGCCCAGGATCGAGCCTTCTTCCTTGCCGCCACGACCTGTTTGCGGGGCCGCGGCCACGATGCGTCCGGCCAGGCGACTGAAGGGCAACGACTGGCACCACACGTCGCCGGGCCCGGTGAGCGTGGCCAGAAACAAACCTTCGCCGCCAAACAGCGTGTTCTTGATTCCGCCCACGAATTGAATGTCGTAATCGACGCTGGGCAGCAGTGCCACCAGGCAGCCGGTATCGAGCCGCAGCGTTTCCCCGGCCGCGAGCGTGCGCCGCATCAACATCCCGCCGGCATGCGCGAGCACGATTCCATCGCCGGTCAACCGCTGCATGATAAAGCCTTCCCCGCCGAACAGGCCGACGCCGAGCCGCTTGCGAAAGGCGATGCCGATTTGCGTGCCGCGCGCCGCGCACAAAAACGAATCGCGCTGGCAGATCAATTCGCCGCCGAGTTGATCTAAATGCAAGGGAATGACCTTGCCGGGAAACGGCGACGCGAACGCCGCGACTTCACGGCCCGTCGCGGCCACGTTCGTAAACGTGGTCATGAACAGCGATTCGCCCGTCAACGCGCGCTTGCCGGCGGCCGCCACCTTGCTCCAAAAACCGCCCGTGGGCGCCGAGGGGTCGCCGAAAACGGTGTCCATTTGGATGCCGGACGTCATGTACATCATGGCGCCCGGCTCGGCCAGCACCACCTCGCCCGGGTCAAGCGCTATTTCGACATACTGCATCTCGGAACCGAAAATTTCGTAGTCGATCTCGTCCGAGCGGCGCCCCGTGGGCAACACGGGCGGCGCGGCCGCGCGGGCACTCGACAACGCCGGCACGTGACGCGCTTCAATCCAATCGGACATGCCCGGGCCAAACACCAGCGTCTCGGCACCTCGGACCGCCGGCAGCTTCTTGTGCAACGCATCGAGCGTCATCGGGCCAAACGACTGGCCGTCCTGGGCGTAGTACCAGCCGGCGCTCTCAACCATGGGAATGGACTCCTGGAACCAAAATGACTGCCGCGTATCAAGATATTACCACTCGTCGAGCACAGCGGCCATATCGCTTGCGGGCGTTTTCAATTTCCGCGCGTGGGCAGGACGCGTCAGGGCGCCTAGAATAAACTAGGTCCGTTGTTGCTCCAGGTTCGAGAAAGCTCTCCGTTTACTTCCACTTCTCATGAGCGAACGCCGAAGTCGATTCCGATTCGCCAACTACCGCCGCCAGTTGCGCGAGAATCGCCGCAATGGCAAACAACCCTCGAACGAGTCCCTTCGTACGTCGCGCGGGCGTCCCCGGTCGTTCTGGCGTCTGTGGGTCGAGTTTTGGCGGATGCTCGAGGGACACCGCCTGGCTGTGTGCTTTTCGCTCGTCACGTTGACCGTGGCCACGCTGCTGAGCCTATTGTCGCCGGCAGCCACGAAATTGATGATCGACAACGTGCTGGGCGGCAAGCCGCTTGAGCCGCCGTGGTCGACGTTCATTCCCCAGCCCGAAAACAGCTTGCAGTTGTTGTGGTGGCTGGCGGCCGGAGTGATGACGATCTCGGTCGTTGAAACGGCCGTCCGCTTGTGGGGCCGTTGGTACGCCACGCGCACCGTGACGCGCGTGCAGGTCGCCACGCGCAAGCGAGCGTTCGAGCACGCCGTGCGACTGCCATTGCACCGCGTTCAGCAGCTCAAGAGCGGCGGCGTAGCCAGCATTTTGCGCGACGACGCCGGCAGCATCTCAGAGCTCGTTTTCAGCATGCTCTACAATCCCTGGCGAGCCATTGTCCAATTGGTCGGCAGCCTCGTCGTTCTGGCGGTGGTCGATTGGCGGCTGTTGCTGGGCTCGCTCATCTTGTTTCCCGTCATTTTCTTGACGCACCGCACCTGGATCTCGCGGATCCGCCCACTGTATCGCGACATTCGCGTCGAGCGGCAGAATATCGATTCGAGTGCCACCGAGGCGTTTGCCGGCATGCGCGTGGTGCGAGCGTTTGGCCGGCAGCGCAGCGAAACGGGCCGCTTCACGCGCAGCAATCACTTCATGGCCCGCCAGCAACTGCACGTCTGGTGGTGGGCTCGGATTGTCGAAGTCGTGTGGGAAATCATTATTCCCCTGGCTTCGGCGGCCCTGTTGCTCTACGGCGGCTCGCGAGTCTTGGAGGGACAGCTTTCGCTCGGCGAACTGATGATGTTTCTGGTCTACCTGGCCATGCTGTTGAGTCCGTTGGCCGTGCTGGCCACCAGCGCCGCGGCCTTCCAGAGCAGCTTGGCGGGCTTGGATCGCGTGCTCGACCTGTTGAGCGAGCCGCTGGAGATGGCCGACAGTCCCGACGCGGTTTCGCTGCGCAAGGACCAGGTCGAAGGCAACGTCACCTTGCGGCACGTCAACTTCCGCTATCCCGGATCGAGCGAATTCGTGCTCGCGGACGTCAATCTCGACGTGCAGGCCGGCGAGACCGTGGCCCTGGTGGGACGCAGCGGCGCGGGCAAGACCACGCTTACGAACCTCGTGGCTCGATTTTACGATCCGACCCAGGGGTCCGTGGAGCTCGACGGCATCGACTTGCGCCGCGTCAACGTGGAAAGCTACCGCCGGTTGCTGGGCATCGTAGAACAGGACGTGTTTCTGTTCGACGGCACTGTGGCCGACAATATCGCTTACGCCGCGCGCGGCGCCACCGTTTCCGAGATCCAGCGGGCCGCCGAAGCAGCCAACGCCCACGAGTTTATTTTGGCCCTCGACCACGGCTATGACACGATTATCGGCGAGCGCGGCGTTCGTTTGAGCGGCGGCCAGCGCCAGCGGATCGCGATTGCCCGGGCGCTCTTGGCCGATCCGCGAATCTTGATTTTGGACGAAGCCACGAGCAACCTCGACAGCGAGAGCGAACGGCTGATCCAACAGAGCCTGCAGAAATTGATGCGGGGACGCACTTCGTTCGTTATCGCCCACCGGCTGAGCACAATCACGCATGCCGACCGCATCGTTGTCCTCGAAGGCGGCCGCATCGTCGAAACGGGCACGCACGAAGAGTTGCTCGCCCACAGCGGCATGTATCGTCAAATGGTAGAGATCCAGACCCTTGGCAATGGGTCGATTGCGGCGGTGTCGCCTTCTGATGCCGCGCTCGACCGGGGCTGAGGGCGGTTGTTCACATCTCGACCGGTGGTTCTCTCGATTTGAACCCGACAGTACGCAAAGGAGAGTCGATGGTTTTCGACCCCAACAGCCCCAAGGTATTGGCGACTTTACCGACCGAAGCGGAAGCTGCCATGGTCGTCAACCATCTGGCCGCTCAAGGAATTCAGGCTCTTGCCTCGGGGGCAGGCGGCCCAACCGGATGGCCGGAAGCGCGGAAGGAAATTCAGGTTGTCGTTCGGCAATCCGACCTTGCGCGGGCGAAAGAACTGCTCGATCTGGTTCGACAGGGTGGGCAAGGCATGCAAGTCCGCGAAGGCAGCGACTAAGAACGGCGGCAGCGCGCCTTCCCAACTTGCTTGCCCTTCCCCACGGCGGATATGATGGCTTGCTGTGTGCCCTGCGAGGGTCGAAATCGGCACACGGCTTGCGGAGTTCCATCGCGATGCGTCACCTGCGCCGCTTGAGCCTGACATGGTGCTGTGTGCTGGGCGCCGTCGTCGCCTGTGGATTGGCCGCGGCAGCGGAAGAGCCTCCCGTCTTCAACGACGGCAAATGGCCGTTTCATCCGCCGCGGCGCCCAGCGGTGCCGGTGGTGCAGGAGAGCGGCTGGGTCGACAACCCGATCGACGGGTTCATTTTGAGCGTGTTGGAAGCCAAAGGTCTGCGGCCAAATCCGCCGGCCGACCGGCTGACGCTGTTGCGTCGAGCGACGTTCGACCTGACCGGACTGGCGCCGAGCGGCGAGGAACAGCGCGCGTTTCTCGACGACCAGAGCGATGACGCGTACGCCCGCCTGGTCGACCGGCTTCTCGACTCGCCCCGCTACGGCGAGCGTTGGGCCCAGCACTGGCTGGACGTGGTCCGCTACGCGGAAACCGACGGGTTCAAGGAGGACGCCTTCCGGCCCAACGCGCACAAGTATCGCGACTATGTCATTCGGGCTTTCAACGCCGATTTGCCATTCGACCGCTTCATTCGCCAGCAATTGGCCGGCGATGAGCTGGAGCCGGACAACCTCGAGGCGCTCGTCGCCACCGGTTTGAACCGGCTTTATCCCGACGAATACAACGCCGCCAACGTGCGGCAGCGGCGGCAAGAGATTCACGACGATTTGACCGAAACGACGAGCCTGGCCTTCCTGGGCCTGACGATGGGTTGCGCGGCGTGTCACGATCACAAGTTCGATCCGATTTCGCAGGTCGACTACTACCGCCTGCAGGCATTCTTCGCTCCCATGCTTTCGCGTGACGATCTTGCGCTGGCCTCGGCGCAAGAAAAAGGCGCATACGCGGCGAGGCTGGCCGAATGGGAAGCTGCGACCCGGTCGGTTCGAGACGAAATCGAGGACCTCGTCGCCCCCAAGCGCGAGGCGGCGCTCAAAGACGCCTTGTTGAAGTTCGAGCCCGACATTCGCCATGCGGTCGAAACTCCGCCCCAGCGGCGCACGGCGATGGAACAGCAGCTATGCACGCAGGCGATGAAGTATGTCATGCCGAAGATGCGCGAGGTCACGGAAAAAGGACTCAAGGGTGACGACAAGGCTCGTTACGACGAGCTTGTCAAACGGCTGGCCGAGTTCGATTACTTGAAACCTTCCGCGCTAGCCACCGCCATGGCCGTGACCGACGCGGCGGCCGAACCCCCGGCCACGTTTCGCCTGGCTGTGGGCAATTACCGCAAGCCCTTGGAAGAGGTCCGTCCGGGCTTTCCGGCATTTTTGGGTCGTAGCGAACCGACGATCCACGCTCCGTCAAGTGCCCAGCAATCGTCCGGCCGCCGAGCTTCGCTGGCACTGTGGCTTTCGCGGCCCGATCACCCGCTTGTGTCGCGCGTGATGGTTAACCGCATCTGGCACCATCACTTCGGGCGCGGGATCGTGGGCACGCCGAACGATTTCGGCGCCATGGGCGAGCCACCCTCGCATCCAG
>JBGQHN010000122.1:0-11985 GCA_041497975.1 Planctomycetia bacterium
AACGGTTCGCAAGGCGCCGCGCAGACCGCCGCACTCGGCGATCCGCTTGCCGGCGCGCTGGTTGCATCGTCTAAGCCTGCCGAGCAAGGACCTACACCGACCAGCTCGTCCCCAGTCGCAGCCCCGCTATCCGCATCGCTTCCAATCGCCTTCGCGATCATCGTGAGTGGGGATGTATCGCGCATCGCGGGCGATTCCGCGGCGACGCAAGCTGCCGTTCCCGTAGCATCCTCGCTCGTCGACGGCCCGACGGTTGCGTTGCGGACCGCGGGGGCCCGACGCGCACCTTCGGCGACGACGCTTGCCGAGGCAATGTCCAATCGTGACATCGGCTCCGAGCCGGCGCGCGCGACAACCTCGTGCATCGACCAATTGCTGGACGAATTAACTTTTGACGAGCCCGCGATTGCAGATCCGGCGTGGGAGTCGACTCTTGCGGAGGTGGCATGCGCGAGAAGCGCGCGGAGCACTTAGGAGCATCGAGGGAAGCCCAGCGACCCATGATTCTGGCGTAGACGCCAGGTGATGGCAACGGTCGCCGCGGCCTTTTCGAAGCGCTTGGGCAATTCCGCCGGCCGCCGTCGCTTAGACCATCCTGCGCCCGTCAAGCTTCAAGCCAACAGCTCGTGCCGGACTTTGCCCTCGCCGCCGACCGCGATGGGCCGGCCCAGCCGATCGCGAATGGTCGTTTGCGGATCGATGCCCAGCAGGTAGTACACCGTCGCCAGAATGTCCTTCGGCGAGACGGGCGTGTCGAGCACCGTCCCGGCGATCCGATCGGTGCGGCCCACCACCTTGCCGCGCGCCGTCCCGCCGCCGGCCAACAGCGTGGAATAAGCCTGGGCCCAGTGGCCGCGGCCTCCGCCCTGCACATTTTCGAGCTTGGGCGTGCGTCCGTGCTCGGTCGTGCACACAATCAGCGTGTCGTCCAGCATGCCGCGGGCCTCGAGATCGAGCACCAGCGTGCCGAGCGCCCGATCGAGGCCCGGACAAAGCTGCTCGCGCATCAGCTCATAGTGATAGTAGTGGGTGTCCCAGGCGCTGTTGACCAGCTCGAACTCGTCCCACAGCACGGTGACGAACTGAGTGCCCGCTTCCAGCAGCCGCCGCGCGACCAATGTTGCCTGGCCAAACAGCGTCATGCCATAGCGCTCGCGCAGGGCGGCCGGCTCGCGCGCCACGTCCAGCGCGTCGCCGAGCGCGCTGGTCGTCAGGTACGAGAAGGCCTGTTGGCGAAAATCGTCGAACGATTGCGTGGCCGCGCTGGCGTCGAGCTTCCGCCGCGATTCGTGGAATTGCTCAAGCAGCGTCCGCCGTCGGTTGAGCCGGTCGAGCGTGACGCCGTCGGGCAACCGGGCATCGGCCGAAAGACCGAAGCGGCCATCGGGCGCGAGCGGTCCATACGGATCGTTGCAGCGGATGGTCTGGTTGCCGAACGTGTACGTCGAGACCCGCGTGCCCTTGCCCTGAAAATCGGTCCACAACGGGTCGTAGGCCCGGCCCAGCCAGGCCCCGTAAGGACCCGCGTTGTCGCCGGCCGCATACGGTCGGCGCGAACTGAGCCGCCAGGGCAGGCCGATGTTGCGCGCCACCGGCGGCGCGGCTTCGCCGCGCTGGTCGGCCAGATAATCGACCACCGAACCGACGAACGGCCAATGCCGCGGGTCGCGCGGGCTCATCTGCAGCGGCACGTCGATCGTCGGAATCGACGTCAGAGTGAAAGCCGAAGCGTGCAGCGGATACGGATGCGTCATCGAGCGGACGATCGTCGCGCGGTCGATGATGCGCGCCGTGTAAGGCAGCAATTCGCCAATCTGCACGCCCGGCACGCTGGTGGAGATCGTTCCCAGCTCGCCGCGCACTTGCACGGGAGCGTCGGGCTTGGGATCGAACGTCTCCAATTGGCTGGCGGCGCCGTACAGATACAAGAAAATGCACCGCTTGGCCTGGCCGAACCCGCGCGGGCTTGTCCCTGTGGCCGCGGCCGGCAATTCGCCGCGCGCAGCGGGCGCGCCCAGGCCCAACAATCCCAGCCCGCCCGCCTGCAAAAAGTCCCGCCGCGTCAAACCATCGCACAGCCGCTTGCGCGAACCGAGAATCCGCAGCATCCCACGACCCTCAGTGCCAGCGTGTCGCGATACCAATCACAACGAAGAACCGCAATGGCCGGCTACTTCGCCGCGTCCTTGGGCGACTCGAAAATCGCCTCGTCCACCTCGCCGTTGACCTTGGTCTCGGTGTAGGTCGTCTCGATCTTCAAGACGTCGCCCAATTGCACGTTGGTCTTGGTCGCCAGCTTGACCGGGCCGAATTGCTCATAACCGGCCGTTTCGACGACGACGTCGATCTTGCCGAACTGCGGGTTGTTCTGGGTCACCATCGTGCGCTTGACCAGGTCGGACGTCTTGTCGATGAAGAATTTGACGGCCGGCCGATCTTTCGGCGTCAGCTGGATGACGCAATAAGCGACGTCCTCAAGCGTTTCATCGTCAAGCTTTTCCGCCTTCGTGTCGCGCTCGCCGATCATCAAGAACGGATTCAAGTCGACCGACTGTTTGATCAGGTTGGCTTCCTCGCCGTCGAGCTCCTGCACGCCCATCTGGCCGTCGCGCCAGGCGACCTTGCCGTTCCAGCCGTCCTTTTGCATGAAGACGCCCAGATCCAACGCCCGACGGGCCTTCTTCCACGGAATCGAAATTTCCTCGACGGTCCCTTCCATCTGGCCAAAGGACCCGTCGACGCTGACGTTG
Organism: Planctomycetia bacterium; assembly: GCA_041497975.1. Classification (GTDB taxonomy): domain Bacteria; phylum Planctomycetota; class Planctomycetia; order Pirellulales; family PALSA-1355; genus PALSA-1355. Next base: position 2,751 of record JBGQHN010000122.1, read on the forward strand.
CCTTTGCGCTCGAGCGCCTTCAGTCCCAAGAGCGCCTCGCGCCCGCCCTGCGCCTTGACGTTCTTGGCGATGACTTCTTCCACGGTCTGAGCCCCGGCAGTCGAAGCGACGACCGCCACCAAGGCCACGCACAACATCGCGGCGGCCCTTTGCAAACGCGCACCCGATACATTTTTCATTGCGATCACCTTCTGCGAATTCTTTGGATCCTGCGCCCCTCGATGGCTTGCCGATTTGTCGTTCGAGCTCGCGGCGGGGGCATACCGGCTGCGGTGAGTATACCAAGGGTTCTGGCGCCATGCGACAAATTGCCAATTCGCGTGTGCAGGTCCCTAAAACAGCCGTCAAGCCGCCGGCTAACGCCTACAGTTGCCCACAGTCGGCAATCACGATCTTGGCCTTGGTCCGGCCCTCCTCGGAGCCCAGGCTTTCGATCTTCTTCACGACGTCCATGCCCTCGACGACTTTTCCGAACACGACGTGCTTGCCGTCGAGCCAAGGCGTCTGTGCCGTGCAAAGAAAGAACTGCGAGCCGTTGGTGTTGGGTCCGGCGTTGGCCATGCTCAGCACGCCCGGCCCGGTGTGCTTGAGCGTAAAATTTTCGTCGGGAAACTTTTCGCCGTAGATGGATTTGCCCCCCGTGCCGTTGCCGCGGGTAAAGTCGCCACCTTGGCACATGAAAGTCGGAATCACGCGATGGAATGGGCTGCCCTTGTAGCCAAAGCCCTTCTCGCCGGTGCACAGCGCGCGAAAATTCTCCGCCGTCTTGGGCACAACGTCCGACCGCAATTCGATCACGATCCGGCCCAGCTTTTTTCCGTCCGCGGTGACGTCCATAAAGCACCTGGGGAGCTTCCCATCCGCTGCCCACACACTCGACGTGCCGACAGCCATGCCGAACAAGGCAAACATAATGAGCGATCTGCGGGAAATCATAATCGTCTCCATCAAAGTCGGGATTCGAATCCATGTGCGAGTTCGCCGGCGCTGGAAGCGCCGAGCGACCATCTTAACAAAGCCAGGCATTTCTTGTCGCCGCTCAGAGTTCGTCGATTCGGGTCGCCCGCTTTCCAGCCGGGAAAATCCACGAAAACCCCAATTTGCGATCAATTCATGCATGTTCAGTTGGTTTTCGGGCGGCAAAGTGGGATCATAAGAAAGACCATGAGTCTGTGATGCCGCTAGAAAAAAGGGGGCCGCAATGAAAAACCACTGGCGCGCGTTCTCAATTGCCTGTCTAACCATCTGCGCGATCGGCCCGTTGTGGGCCGACGCCCGTCCAGCCCATGCGGCCGAGCTCAAAGCCGGTGTCGCGCGGGTCGATCTGACGCCCCCCTTGGAGCTGAAGGCTCCGCTGGGCGGATATGGCGAACGCATGAATCGCCCGGCCGAAGGAGTCCACGACCGCATCTTTGCCAAGGCTCTTGTGCTCACCGACGGCACGAAAAAATTCGCGCTGGTGACCGTCGACATCGTTGGCTTTCCGCCGACGCTAAAGCCCGCGCTGGTCCAGCGGCTGGCCGACGGCGGCTGGACGAAGGAGCAAATCATGCTCTTGCCAAGCCACTCGCACACCAGCATCGAGATGAACGCCATCAACCCGGCCAACACCTTTCAGGTTCCGCAGCTCGGCATCTACAGCCCGCGGCTGCTCGATTTCGTCATGGAGCGAATGGTGCAGGTCATCCGCGACGCCCAGCAGAACCCGACTCCCGTCTCGGTCGGAACCTCCAGCATCGCGATCGAGGGCTGGAACCGCAATCGACGCGGCGGCCCCGTCACCGACAAGGAGCTGACCGTCACGCGCGTCGACACCGCTGGAGGCAAGCCGCTGGCCGTGCTTGTGAACTTCACCGCCCATCCGACGTTTATGTCGGGCGAGGACATGCAGTTTTCCGGCGATTGGCCCGGCCATTTGCAGCGCACGTTGGAGTCGCTCGTCGGCCAGGGAGTGACGGCCATGTACTACAACGGCGCCGAGGGTGACCAGGCGCCGAGCGGCCGCCCCGACGCCGGCAACAGCCGTTGGGAACGGGCCGAACGCTACGGCCGCGACCTGGGAATCGTCGCCTGGAAGCAATGGAGCGAAACCAAGCCGCTCCCGGACGTCGCGCTTGCGTATCACGCGCACACGTTCGCCCTGCCCGAGCGCACCTGGCATCCCGACTTCCTCAAGACGGGCGGCGCCGAGTACGGACTGAGCGAAACCCTGCTCAAAGAGATGCTGCCGCGCTTGTTCCCGACGCAGGCTGAAAGCATCTCGCTGCGGTTGGGCGATTTGTTGATCGTCGGCATCCCCGGCGAGATGGCCGCCACGCTGGGCATGAAGATCAAGTCGCAGGCCGGGCAGATTACCGGCGCCAAGCATCCGGTGATCGGCGGCCTGGCCGATGCCTGGCTGAGCTACATCCTTCCAGCCGACGAGTATTTTAAAGGCGGCTACGAAACCAGCGTGAGCTTCTACGGCCAAACCCTCGGCGACACCGTCGTCGCCGGCGCCCTGGACGGCGTTCGTGAATTGAAGCGGTAGCAAGCGATCGGTCGCGGCATGACGTGGGCAGGGGAATACGAGGCTGGCGCTCTGTTTTTGAGTTTCGGGCCGGTGTCCAATATGGATGGAAATTGACACGGATTGACCCGAATTGCTTGAGGGTCACGTCGAACATGCGACTTCGTGATAGCGGAATGCCGGACGAACAGTATTGGGAATCGCTGTTCGACGTGGGATTGATTGTCCCGGCTCTGGGCATCAATTCGAGTCTGAAAGACGTTGCCGAATTTGGCTGCGGCTATGGCACGTTTACTCTGCCCGTTGCGAACGCGGTGTCGGGCACGGTCTACACCTTCGACATTGACCCGACGATGATTGCCCGAACGGAAGAACGCTTGCGGCTGGCCGGAATCAACAACGTGATTTGCCGCCAGCGCGACGTAATGGAACAAGGCTTCGGACTACAAGGGATGGATGCGGTCCTACTGTTCAACATCCTTCATTGCGAGAATCCGCACGGACTCTTGCATCATGCGGCCGAAGCCGTCCGGCCGGGCGGTTGGCTGTTTGTGATTCACTGGCGATTTGATTCGCGCACGCCGCGCGGCCCAAGCCTCGACATTCGACCAAGGCCCAATCAGGTACTAGGATGGGCCAAAGAAACCGGCCTGGCGGCACCAGGCGAAACGCTCGATCTTCCGCCTTGGCACTACGGTTTACGATTTAGGAAAGCCCGGTAGGGGTGCGACTACGCTTAAATGACATGTTGCGTTTGCCGGAATGTCCCCTTTGAGGCAGACGCTGATTGCACGCGTTGCGATTTATCGCCGACGCGCTTGGCGTGCCCACGCTCGCATATTCACGGTGGCCTGCCGCGCTTCGAATTCTTCGGGATCGAATGGACCAAGCCACTCCAACCGGTCGTCGTCGCGGTCCTTGTCGGGATGCGCTAGCATGTGCAGAATTTCGGCGAAGCCCCAGGGTCCGCCGCAATCCTCGGGCGGCGCCGCGCGCCGGCCCTCGATGCACAACGGATACTTCGTCCGCGGAGTCACCGGCCCGCAGCCTTCGAACAACACTTCGTGCACCCAATCATCGCCGAAGTCGTAAGTGTACAGCCAGACGGTCTGCTTGCCCGTCGAGGGCAGGAGTTGGCTGATCCTCGCGCGCGTTTCGTCTTCCACGGGCAGACCGAAGTCGCCAAACTCCTCGGGCGGCGGAGGACCGAACCGCAGGCCCCCAATTTCGAATTGGTGGAGGTGGCATTCTTCCCAATTGAAGGCGCCCTGGATGGCATAGTGCAAGGACGACAACGGACCGTCCGCGATCTGAATGCGCCGCCAGATGGCCGGTTGGGTATTGAGCAATTCGATGCGAAATTGAAAGAACAGCTTGCTCGTGTGTGGACTACCGTCGAGCCGGCGCATGGTTTCGCCGCCAAACGCCTCGGGATTATCTTCTTCCAGGATTTCAACGATCCTCTCGCGTAAGGGCGCGAGCACGCTCGGCCGTGCGTCGGGATCCATCTCCTGAATTACCGCGAGCTCGTCAAGGATGAGCTTCAGTTCCTTCTTCGTGAACCGGAGCGAATGGTCGGCGGCAGTCTCAACCTTCTGCCTGGTTCGCGGCCACAGTCGATAGGAACCCAACAGTGCGGTCCGCTCGCCGGGACTCAAGCTCAGCATCAACCCGCCAGGTGCCGAAGAACGTTTGCGTGGCTTGTCCCCGGTCGGTTTGCGCTTCCTGCCGGACATTGTCAAAGTCCTCCATGAAGGGCACGTGCACAAGGTTACGCAACTCAATATATTTGATCACGGCGAGCATCGAAAGGCAAGTATTTGTGCGACTGGGTAGTGCGTCAGTCTAATCCGGGATTCTCCGAAAAACTCAAGGAGATCCCCAGGTGTTGATCGCAAATAGGAACAACACGAAAAGAATGATCCCGACGATCATTCCTCGCGATGCCCGTCCGAACAAGCCGTCGATCGCGGCCGGCATTGAGACGAACAGGAGAAACCCGACCACGAGATAGGCGGAGCCCTCGGATTGGACTGGCACGAGTTGGTGATACCAGAGGCGATTGAGCAACACGAAGCCGCAACTGAATACTGCCGACCAAAGTGTGGCCACGATGATGCCGAGTATCGTGAACTGAAATCGTCTCGGTTTGGCGGAGCCTTCGCTCATGGGGCCATTATAGGCGAATGCAGGATTGAAAAATCACCGGGCGGGATTGTTCCGCAGGGGGATCAAGGGCTACCAAGAGCCCTGCGGCCCCGCCTGGATGAGAGAAGCGCGGGCGCACTGCGCCAGCCAGTTAGCGGTGCACTAGTTACTGCGAGCACAGGGCGGCGCGGGGCGGTTCTTGGCCCGCGCGTCGTTCCAGGGACTTTTGTTTGGGGCCTGCGTCCCGGCCTTGCTCGCCACCGATCCAAATCTTCAGGCTACGGCCTGATCTTGTTCACCGGTCGCATGCGAGACCTCACCGGGCCCCGCCCAGGCCGCCGGGAGCGGTCTTGACGAACGAGGGCTTGGCCGGGCTTTCGACCCGGCACTCGTGGGCAAACGACGCGTAGCTGTCGGCGTTCGTAAGCCGCCGGTCGGCCGACAGTGGCTTGATGAATAGGTCGTCGAACCAACCTCGGCCATTGTCGACGATGAACCGACCGTCCGAGTGGCCGACGAAGTGGGACAACTCGTGAAGGATGATGAACGCGCCGAACTCGGGGGTGATGTTTTGGGCAAAGAAGCCGAGCCCCAGGTGAATCCGGGTCCAGTCTCCTTTTAGTGACTTCATCGGTCTGGCCCTCTTCGAAGAAGCCCTTGCCGGTCGTCAGAGCAATCTTGGGGTTCTTCTTATCCAGGTCGAACTCGTCCGCCGCGTCGATATTGATCGCGGCCGTGTTCACCATGACCGCGGAATAGCGGGTGAAAGACCGAAAGAGATCCACCCGTGCCTCGCTCTGCTTCGACGGGGACAGCGTGTCCAGCTGGAAATGCCGGCTCAGTCGGTCGGCAGCCGCGGCCGCCAGCCCAATCGGGGCGGGCCCGCTGGCCGACGGTCGTGGTCCCGCAATGACAACTTGACGGAAAAATTCCTCGAATTGCTTGACATGTTTAACCTAACCTATTAATTTAGGTGCTCAAGCCCAAAACGAGGTATTTAATGAATCCTACTGACCGAGAAATCGAGATCCTCAAAGTCCTGTGGGACATCGGCGAGGGAAGCGTTCGCGCGGTGCATGAGCAGATGTCTTCAGCGGGAGAACCGCACTTCAATACGGTTCAAACGCAGCTTCGCATCATGGACCGCAAGGGTCTGGTCAGCCATCGCCGCGAGCGCCGCACGCTCATCTACCGGCCCATATATACCCGCGAAAACGAGTCGTCGCGGTTTTTGAATCAAGTATTCAATGGCTCGCTGGACCAGCTCGTGTTGAGCATGCTCACCGCGGAACGGGTGAAACCCGAAACACTCGACGAGCTGGAAGACCTGATCAAGGAAGCGCGCAAGAAGGGTCGTGGCAAGACGCGTTTTGGGAATGCGTGAAAAATAGCTTCGGAAGGAGAACCTGCGATGACATCGCTTTCCGCGTTCACGTGGCTGGTGCATAGCGCCTTGGCAAGCACAATACTCCTTGCGCTGGGCGCTTTGGCAGTCTCGCTTTGTCGTCAGCCTGCCGACCGCTTGCGGTTGATCCAAAGCTCGTTTATGGCGACGCTTTTCTCTCTCGCGTTGTTCTTCATCCCATCGTTCTCCACCCTCTCGCTGGGGGTTCTGGGTTCCCGCGATGCCCGGTTGCCACCTTTGTCCGCGCCCGTGGCGGCGGACGTTTCCGAGCCTGAAGCGAGCTGGTCCGATCGATCGCCAGCACATTCACTGCGGACGATGCCCGAGGAAATGGCAAACGCCCAAGAGCATTCGTTGTCGCCGCCTGCTAACGACACGATCCGGCCCGCAGTTTCGCCCACTGAAGCGAACCTCACTCGTATTGACTTCATCGCGCTGGCGATTCGCGGAGCTTGCGTCGCGTACGCGCTGGGAATGATGATATTTCTGATTCGCTGGGCACGGGCCCGAGTGCGTCTCGCGCAACTGTTGCGCAGTGCCCACGAGGTTCCGCCCGCCGTTCGCGCAGAGTTGTCGCGCATTGCAGGGACGGACCTGACGCGGGTTGGCTTGTTCGCGAGCGCCGAGGTCGTCGGTCCGGTCACCTGGGGAGTCTTGCAGCCGGTGATCGTGATTCCCGACTCTGATCTTCGCGAGCACGACACGGTTCGATTGCGCTATTATCTGGCGCACGAGTGGGCGCACGTGGTCCGGCGCGACTTTGCCACGTGGCAGTTTGCCACACTGCTGCAAGTCTTGTTGTATTACCAACCGCTCTTTTGGTGGTTGCGCCGTCGACTTGCAATTTGCATGGACCAGCTCGCGGACGCGGATGCATCGGACCAAGGAGTTTCGGCCGCCGACTATGCGGATTTTCTCGTTCAGCTCGCCCGGCTTCGGCTGGCGCCGAGCCCTCAACTGACCTTGGGCATTGGCGACAAGCGGTCGAGCCTGCAGCAGCGAGTCGTGTTTCTGCTCAATGCGGTTTCACGACCGAGACCGACGTGCCCCAGGGCGCGGAGCCTCGTGATTGGCGCCGCGGCCCTGTTGATCGCCGCGGTTGTTTCGCTGGTCCGGCTCGACGCCCAGTCGGCCGCCAGCGCGGGCACCGAGGAGAAAAATGCCTCGCAGGAAGCAGCCCCCAAATCCGAAGGACAACAGCATCAACCAAACGAGGCCGAGCCCAAGGCAGCGGCCGGGAGTATCGCCTACGACGGCACGGTGATCGACGCTGATTCAGGCAAGCCGATCCAGGGGGTCAATGTCAGCGTGCTGCGAAAGCTGAGTCGAGACCCCAAAACCAAGGATTGGTCGTTGATCGAGACGACCGAGCACGAAACGGATGCTGAAGGGCACTACCGTTTCGTCATTCCGCCCGAGCAAGCAATCGAGGACAGCCTGTACATCGAGGTCGAAGCCCGTCATCCGAATTACGCCGCCAAAGGGCGCTCGGGCTACTCGCACTCGATGATTCGCAAAAACCTGGAAATGGGCGAGCCCCCTTTCTATTCGCAGATCAAGCTCTGGCCTGGCGAAGCGGTGACGGGAACCATCGTCAATCCCGAGGGACAGCCGCTCGAAGGAGTCGAGGTGTCCATGTACTCGGCGTCCGACAAATCGAAAAAGAGGTTTCGTGGCGCCTTCGATAAAACCAAAACGGATGCCAAGGGGGCCTTTCGCCTCCTGCCGCCGACGCCCGGCGACGGAGTGCTGTGGATCAAGCCAGACGAGTATTCACCGCAGGCTAACCGCCTGGGCGCGCGCCGCGGCGATTGGGGCACGATCACTGTCGAAAAGGGACCGGCGGTTGTCGGCCGCGTGGTCGACGTGCAAGGTGCCGCGGTGCCGGGCGTAAGGATCGAGGCCCGCCGCCGCGGAGACGGCGAGAAGGCCGATGAGTATCTCAACAGCAACGCGGTCGCCAACCAGATCGGGCGCCGAACTGTCACCGGGCCAGAGGGCGAGTTCACGCTTGCTTCGCTTCCCGATGGCAAATACTCGGTTTCGATTGAAGCCAATAGCGACAGCTACGATCGGCCCCCCTTGCCGCAGGTGTTCGTACCCGAGACGGTTTCGATTGCCGACGGCGCCGCGCCAGAGTCGGTCGACATTCACGCTGTGCCGCATGTTTTGATCAAGGGGACCTACCTCAATAGCGCTGGCAAGCCGCGCAGCGGTCACGAGATCAGCATGTTTGGCTACGTCGACAGCAGCTTTTTCTACACGCGCAGCACCTCTCCACACGAGGACGGCAAGTTTGAAATCCGAGCTCCGCATGGCGTGCAAAAAGTGGAGCTCGACTTGATCACCAACGAACACAGCGCGTTGCGTTGGCGGCTCAAGCCGGACGAACCGCTCAAGCGCGGGCGTCGCATCAAGCTGGGCACGATCGAGGACGACATCAGCGGATTGGAAGTGGTGCGTTACACCGCGCCGATCCTGCTGGTCAAGCCAGTCGACGAGCAAGGGGCCGTAGTCGAGGGCTGCCAGCCCGTCTTGAGGTACCAGCGAAACGATGCCGGCGACGAACAATTGACGGTCTACACGACCGGCAGCCACGTGAGCTTCGAAGAGCAACGGGACGGCCGCTGGCGCACCGAACAACTGTTGCCGGATGAACCGATAACGGTCGAAATCAAGAAGAACGGTTACAGCACTACGCCGCAAGAGCTGTCTCTGAAGGAAGGGGATGAGCGAGAGATTGTGTTCGTGATGAAAAAGGATCTCGCGGCCGAAGCGGCGGAAACCAAGTAGGACTGCGCCTGGCTGGCGCCGTCGGATGTTCGCACCAACTTGGTGCAAATAGTTCGAAAATGGATTCACTCGCAGGATATCGCGTGTGCCGATTTCTTCTGATCCTTGGCTACTGCCTGATCGCGCCGCTGGCGGCGGCCGATGAAAGCGCGCAGCCGGGCGCCGCCGCGGCAACGACCGAGTGGCCGGATCTTAAGGCCGCGAATTTCATCGATGAGCGGATCTTCGCCAGGCTCCGCGAGCTCAGCATGGTCCCCTCGCGGTTGGCTGACGATGCCGCATTTTTGCGTCGGCTCTCGCTGACGACCGTCGGGCAATTGCCCGACGCCGCGGAAGTACGAAGCTTCGTTGCCGACCGTGATCCCGATAAGCGGACTCGG
>JBGQHN010000123.1:0-11979 GCA_041497975.1 Planctomycetia bacterium
CAGAGCCGAGTTGGCTTACGCGGACAGAACGTAAGAGAAGCGGAATTGAACCAATCGCCAGCCCAAGACCCCGGGGCATCAATGCCGCTGGACGATGCTCGACCGAAGCCGACGCGGGCGCGGTACTGGATTCGCCTGGCCACGTTAATTGTCGTCGGTACCTTGCTGCTTTTGGTTGTCATGATGGCCTTCGAAGACTCGCTGATCTATTTTCCGTCCGTATATCCGGACGGATTCTGGAACCCACGGGAATTTGATTTCGAGGATGCGTGGTTCGAAGCTTCCGACGGCACCAAGTTGCACGGCTGGTATGTTCCTCATGCCAGCCCACGAGCCGTGATCTTGTTCGCTCATGGCAACGCCGGCAACCTGAGTCATCGGGCCGAGATTCTCGAGGGGCTGCATGCCCTGGGAGTTTCGGTGCTGATCTTTGACTACCGCGGATACGGGCGTAGCGCGGGTTCGCCCACGGAAGAAGGCATTCTGGCCGACGCCCGCGCCGCGAGGCGCTGGCTTGGCCGGCGGGCCGGAGTGGACGAAGGGCAAATCGTCCTGTTGGGCGAATCGCTGGGGGGCGCAGTGATGGTCGACCTGGCCGCCAACGATGGCGCCGCTGCGTTGGTATTGCTAAACACCTTCAGCTCTCTGGCCGACGTGGCCGCGTTTCATTATCCATGGCTGCCTGTCAAGCTGCTGATGCGAACGCGACTCGATTCTGTGTCCAAGATAGGCAGCTTCCACGGACCGCTACTGCAAATTCATGGCGACGCGGACACGATCATACCACTCGCCCTGGCCGAGCGGGTATTCGCGGCGGCCAACGCGCCCAAGGAATTCGTCAAGATTCGCGGAGGAGATCACAACGACCCGCCATCGGCCGCGTTCTTCCAGGCCTTGGACCGATTTTTCGCGACGCTCCCCGCGGCGCGCTCGGCCTCGAAGGGGCCGCCCTAGAAAACCAGCGCCGCCAACGTCACGACGACCATGATCGAACAGACAAACATTTTGCCGACGGTGCCCAACAGCCGGCCGATGAATGCGGCTTTGCCGACCTCCAGGCTGGCATCCAGATCGCGGCCCTTCCAGCTCTCGCCCACCAGCGCGCCAACCGTGGCTCCCACTGCGCCAAAGATCACCGCGGCCACCAGCGAACCAACCAGCGGAATCGGCAAGCCGACGAATACGCCCACGATGCTGCCGACGAGCGAGCCCAGAATCGCCAGCAGGGCGCTGCGCCGGCTGCCACCGACTTTCGAGACGCCCACGGCGCCGGCCGCCGCTTCGACGACCTCTCCGAGCACGGCCAACACCGCTAGCGCGATGACAACGTTCCAACCGATGGCCGTCGGCGCATCGGGCGCAATCCACCAGGCATAGACGGCCGTCACGAGCACGATCAGCCAATTGCCCGGCAGCCCCACGAGCTGCGCCAGCCAGCACAGGATCACGACGGCCGTCAACAGCACCGCAGCCAGAATGCTCATGCCACGTCTCGCCTCCCAAGGGATTGGCTTCCGCCGGAGCGCACCGATTTTATCGCTACCGGGCCGTCCAAGCATGGGATAAAATGCCCGCTTTCAGGTGGAACAAACCCCAAAGAGGCCCGCGGTGGGTGCGTCGACAGCGAAGCGTATCGTGTTGACCGGCGTCAGTCGCGGACTGGGGTTGGCGATGGCCGCGGGGTTCATCGACGCAGGTCACACGGTTTTTGGCTGCGCCCGCGACGAACACTCTCTGGCCCAGTTGCGCAAACGATGGCCCGAGCCGAATCGCTTTGCGCGGGTCGACGTAGCGGACGACAGTCAGGTGCGCGGATGGGTCGAAAGCAGCTTCGAGGCGCTGGGGGGCGTGGACCTGCTGATCAACAACGCGGCACTCATGAATCGGCCGGCGCCGTTGTGGGAGATTTCCAGCGCCGAATTTTCGGCCATCGTCGCCGTCAACATCAAAGGCGTCGCCAACGTGATTCGCCATTTTGTGCCCCGCATGGTGGCGCAGGGCTCGGGTGTCATCGTCAATTTCAGCTCGGGCTGGGGGCGCTCGACGTCGGCCGAGGTGGCTCCCTACTGCGCCACGAAATGGGCCATCGAGGGCCTGTCGCAAGCCCTGGCCCAGGAGTTGCCCGCGGGAATGGCCAGCATCGCCCTGAATCCCGGAATCATCGACACCGAAATGTTGCGGCAATGTTGGGGCGACTCGGCCGGCTCGTATCCGACGGCCGACAGTTGGGCCCGCCGCGCGGTGCCCTTTATTTTGAAAATTGGCGCTAAGGACAACGGCTCGCCGCTGACGGTCCCTTCACGCTAGCGCCGCGATCCGTGGACGTTCGTCAAAGTGCCTGCTGGCACGTTCCCATACATGTCCAACATCCAAGGGTCGAACCCCACTTGGGCGGGCCGACAAGCGACCCGCCCAAGCCGTTGGGGCGTCCCTCTGGCTAGGCGGAAGCCAGAGCTCCTGCAGGGTTCGCTCAGGGCCACGTTTCGCTTGAGCGAAGAGAAATGCGCGTCGCACAGGCGCCGTCGACCCCTGGTACCTCGGTTCGACCGCCAAAACGGTCGAACCGAGGCCAACCAGGAGTAGCCAACCGACCATCATCCATCCCGTGCATGACCGCGAATTTTCAGTTCGAGATACCCGCGGCTTCCCGCTTCGGTTCCAGCACGACCGGTGTCGTCGGAGTCGCTTCGATTTTTTCCTGAACGTGGCGTACCGCGAGTGGCAAACGAGAAAGCAATCACTATGCCAAGCGCGACCGAGGGTCGAGCGCCCAGCGGTCGATTGCGCTTCAGAATGTGGGCCACAATGACTTTAACGAAATCGGGCCAATTGCCCTGGCTCGCAGCACCCAATTCGCTCGGCACGCAACTTGCCTAGATTGCGAGCAAGGTGTGAGTAACGACTGCGCAAGCGACGGATCGCCAAATTGCGGCGATGCAAAGGGCCCGCCTATGCCTGTGTGGAGCGCGGCAAAGGATCGTGTTCGTCTTCGATCTCGCCGACGATTTCTTCGACGATGTCTTCCAGCGTAATCAGGCCCAGAGTTCGCCCTTGCCGGTCGCGAACCACCGCCATGGGCCGGCGCTGGCGGCGGAATTGCCGCAGAACTTCCGAGATTGGCCGATCCGGATCGACGAAAATCGGCGGATACAAGGCGTCGTCCAGCACGACCATGCCCCGCAAGCTGAACAGGTGAAACAGATCCTTCGTGTTGACGATCCCGACGATGTTGTCGAGGCTACCCTCATAGACTGGCATCCGCGTGTGCGCGCCGTCGCGCACTTTTTCCAAAATGCGCTCCTCGGGAGTATACAGATCCAAAGCGGCCATCCGCTCGTTGGGGATCATGCAATCGCGCACCAGTTTGGCCGGCAAGCGAAATACGTTGCGCACGTACTCGGCCTGATCGCGGGGCAACAGACCCGCCCGTCGCGTCTCCTCGATGATCAAGGCCAGCTCTTCCACGGAGTGAACCATGTCGCTCCCGCTGATCGGTTGGAAGCCGAGGAGTCGCACGACTCCGTTGCCCAGGGTGTTCATGACGACAATAAACGGCCGCATCACCGTGGAGAACCACAAAAGGGGTTGCGCCACCCACAGGCTGACCGCGTCGGGCTGCTGCAGCGCGACGGCCTTGGGAGCCAATTCGCCCAATACCACGTGCAGGAACGTGATCAGCGCAAAGGCGATAATCGTGGCCAACGTGTGTGCCGCGGCCCAGGCGCCGGTGGCGGGCAAGAATCCGAACAGCGGCTCGATCAAACTCGCGATAGCCGGCTCTCCAACCCAACCCAGCGCGAGGCTCGCGAGCGTAATTCCCAGTTGCGTCGCGGCAATGGCGTCGTCCAGGTGATCGATGGCGTGCATGACCGCGCTGGCTCCGCCACGGCGATTGTTGACCAGTTCTTCGACGCGCGTGCGACGAACCGCCACCAGTGCAAACTCCGCCGCCACGAAGAATGCGTTCATCAGAACCAATAGCGGCACCACCAAGGCGCCGAGCACACTGGCAGCCAATTCCCAACTCATGGTTGGCACATCCCTCAACACCCCCTGGCAGCCGGCCCATCAGCGGGCCAATACCTGCAAAATACCCCGGCAGAAATCGGGCAAATCGTCCGGCCTGCGACTGGAAACGAAGTGCCGATCCACGACCACGGCCGCGTCTTCCCAATGCGCACCGGCATTGATCAGGTCGTCCTTGATCCCCAGCGAGCCCGTGACCCGCACGTCGCGATAGACCCCCGCCGAAATAGGAATCCAGCCGCCGTGACAAATCGCGGCCACCAGTTTCGAGGCTGCCGCGAACTCGCGCACCAACCGTAAAACCTGCGGATCGCGTCGCAGCTTTTCCGGCATGAAGCCGCCGGGAATGACCAGCCCCTCAAAGTCGCTGGCCCGCATCTGGTTGATGGCCGCGTCCGCGCGGCACGGATAACCGTGCTTGCCCGCATAGGATCGGCCAACCTCGGGCCCCGCAACCACGACTTTGGCCCCTGCCTCCTGCAGCCGCAGTTTGGGATACCACAACTCCAGATCCTCGTACATGTCGTCAACAAACACGAGAATCCGCCGGGATTTCAAGGTGCTGTCCATCGAAGAGCAAGTCTCTCGGATTTTTTTGCGATTGGCGCGGATTGGGCCCCTCAGACCTAAGCTTTTGTACCAGGAGCCGCGACGATCGGCTACGGGCTAAGAACGCGCCCGGCCGACACAATGCTTTTCTCGCAATCAGATTGCATCGCGCTAGATCGTCAGAGCTTGTGCGAAGTGGGCCCGGCGAATAGATTGCCTTCGAGCGACGCCAGCAACCCTGGATTGACTCCATCATGTTGCGGAGACTCGGTCTATGAGCGATCTCATGCCGCGCCCGGCGCAGAGCCAACAACAGCGCTGGCATCCGCTTCCGGCGGTCGACCGGCGCGTCGTCGGAGTTCTGGTCGAAAAGGCGAAAACCACGCCCGACGGCTATCCCATGTCGGCAGGCGCGCTGCGCAGCGGTTGCAACCAGAAGAACAACCGCTATCCGCTCATGGAGCTGGAGCGGGAGGACGTCGAAGAGTCGCTGGCCCGCTTGCGCTCGGCCGGAGCCGTGGCCGAAGTGCAAGGCGGCGGACGGGTTTCTCGATACCGCCACTACATGTACGAGTGGCTCGGCGTCGAAAAGCTCGAATTGGCCGTCATGACCGAGCTGCTTTTGCGCGGCGCGCAGACCGAAGGTGAACTTCGCGGCAGGGCTGCGCGCATGGACCCGATACCAGACCTGGATGCTTTGCGGCCGGTGCTGGCATCGCTCAAGGCCAAGGGGCTCGTGGTGGCGCTCACGCCCGAAGGACGCGGACACGTCGTGACTCACGCCCTGTACGAGTCGCAAGAACTGGAAAAAGTGCGCGCCGAGTTTTCGGCCGGCGCGTCAACCAGGGAAGTTCGCGCGAACGCAGACCCGCAGCGGCCGTCCATCGCGGCGACCGCCGAGACCGCGCCACGGCAACCCACTTCGGTGTCGCCCTTTCGCGCACCGAACTCGGCCGCAACGTCGCCGGCCAGTCACGCCGCGGACGCTGCTACCGCGGACGCGCTGGCCAGCAGGCAATCCGTCGACGTGCTGCGCGGCGAGCTGGAAGAGGTCCGCGCCGAGCTGGCCAATCTGCGCAAGGACCTGGACGATCTGTGGTCCCATTTTCGCTAGTCGCGGTCGTCCGTCGGCAAATGGGCGACGCCTTGGCTTTCCTCGGCTAGTATCCCTGCGAGTTTTGCACGCTCACCATGCGCGGGGCGACACGCGTCAACTCATGACCTTCGCGGTCATACACCACGCCCAGCAGAAAGTGAGCGCCCGGGGCGGCCAGATCGTTTGGCCACTGTGCCTTGGCGCGCTGGAACGTGCCGTGCCCGCCAAAGGTTTCTACCCGGCCCTCAAATTCGCCGATGGTTGCGCCGCCGGTATCCAACACACGAAATACGATCTTGCCAATCGTCGCCGCATAATTCGGCGGCAATGCCATCAGCCCGGTCACGAGTGCTCGCGTGTTTTGCGTCCAGGCCGTATCGCAACGCACCGGCATCAGTACCGGACCGCAGGCCTTCCAATGCTCTTTTTCCAGCTTCTCCACCAATTGCACCCTGGCTTGCGAAGCCGGCTGTTGCACCGACAACGGGCTGCCATAGACGAACGTGCGGTTGACACGCGCTTGACCGTCGCTGTAGCACAATTCGGCGTCCAGCGCGATCACCGCATTCGGCTCAACCTTGAATTCGGGAAAGTTAGCCCACGGCAACTTGAATTCGACCTCGGCCCCGTCACTGGTTCGGCGCGCGGCCACTTCGACGCCCGTGCCCGGGATGGCTTGCAACATATCGGGACGCAGGCACCAGCGCGGCTGGACTTCATTCCCCTTGTAAGCGGTCCAATACATGTGCACGGCGCCGCTTCCCCATTGCGCGGCGCGGAAATCTTGATTGCGCCGCGTGTCGAAATACCATTCCACCGCGTCCCCTTCCCACAGCCGATCGTCGGGCGCCGGGTCGGCTTGCTTCTTGTCGAGCGTTCGCAGCGCGGCATAAAACGCCGTGTCGTCCCACATGTAGAAAAACTGTGCCGCCCGGTTTTCCAGGTCCGGGTCGAAATAGCCGACAGGCGTTGCGAAAGCTTCGTTAAATTCCCGCGGGTCGCCGTCGATTTTCATGTCTCGCGGGGCCCGCGTCGCCAGTCCGTGCACGCCGGCTTGCAATTCGGCCGCACGAGCCGCGTAGGCGCAGGGCACTGCGACCGCCAGGAGAATGATCGCGCACAGCCAGCGCCGCGTGGGACAGCAAATCATGATGGCCTTTCGGGGAGATTACTTCTTGTCTTGCGTCGTAATCGGGAACGAATCGGTGCGGAACGGAGAAGCCGGCAAATCCTCTTTGTTCCACAGGTTCACCACCGGATAGGCCGCCCAACCATAGCGCACGGCGACGGGATTCGACACTTTGTCGCTCGATACCACGACCGTATCGCCGACGATCGTGGCGTTGGCCGTGTGGAACTTTCGATCGTCGCCGGCGATCGTAAAGCCGGTCAACGGCCCGTCCTTGGCGACCAGCCCGGAATCGGCGTGCTTGAAGCGGAGCCTGACTTTTTCGCCTTCGATCGACATGCTGTCGTAGACGGGCCCCGAATACTCGACCTTGTGGCCATAAGCGATGGCCCTGGCGGCCAGTGCCAGGCGGATGCCGACCGGTTCCTTGCGCCGTGGATGGATATCGCGCTCGTCCCCCACGTCGGTCGTGACCACGAGCGAGGTTCTGGGGACGTGCTGACTGACGTGGAATTGCGCGTCGCGAATCTCGGCCCAAATGCTGTCCGACGGTTCGCGCACGATGGCCTCGTACGGCGCAATCTGCACCATCAAGAAGGGAAAATCGCCTTGGCCGAACGTCTCGCGCCAGTTCTTGACCATCGCCGGCAGCAGCGTGCGATATTGAAACGCGCGCGGGGCGTTTGATTCGCCCTGGTACCAGATGACGCCTTGAATCGCGTAGGGCGCCAAGGGCGCGATCATGGCGTTGTACAACATGCTGGCCCCTTGCGGCTTCGACATCTCCTTGAGGCCTTCGTTTCCTTCGATCGCTTCCTTGCTCATCCATTGCTCCGCCGCGGTTCCGCCAAAGTTCGAGGCAATCAGACCGACGGGCACGCTCAATTGCTTTTGCAGCTCGCGTCCGAAGAAATAGCCGATGGCCGAAAAATCGCCGACCACGCTCGGCCCGGCCGCCGCCCACTGAGCTTCGATGTTGGCTTGGGGCTTTTCGGAACCCTTGCGCGGCACGGTCAGCAGCCGGATCTTGTCGTTCGCCGACGTCGCAATCGCGTCGCTGCCGCCGTCGCTCTGTTTCAGGGCCCATTGCATGTTCGACTGACCACCGCAAATCCAGACTTCGCCGATCAACACGTTCTTGACTTCGATCTTGTCGTTGCCTTGCGCGATCGTCATCACGTGCGGGCCGCCCGCCGACAGGGGCTCCAACTCCACCTTCCAGCGACCGTCCTTGGGCGCGGCCGAAACTTCCTGACCGGCAATGCTGACGGTGACCTTGTCCGTGCCGTCCGTCGTGCCCCACACGGGCACTTTGGTCTTTTGCTCGAGCACCGCGTTGTCGGAGAACAGCGCGCCCGGCACGATCGCAGCCTCGGCCGACACGACCGCGAACAATCCCAGCGCGAGGCTAATCGTGAGCCGAACGGTTGCTAGCGGTTTCATCAGAATTCTCCTCGATAATCGGTCCTGAATTTCTCGAAATTCCAGGCGCTTGGGGCGATCGTACGCGCCGCGAAGGGTCGCCTGGGCCATCCAGCGTCCAATGGTACACTGCCGATGGCCCGACTGCACGCCCGGTGCCGCGAAAAGCGGATTCTTGACGGCCTCCCTCGCGCCGCTTGCAAGTTGATCGCTAGCGGCTGACAATGGCAGTGAATTTCGGATTGCGCGGATCTCGAACCACTTTGGCGGAGACTTCGATGCGGCGCCTGTTGTCCAACGTAGCGGCCCTGACTTGCTTGATACTTTCTTGCGGCGCGACGGCCACGGCAGCCGACGCCAAGGTCTCCGGACCGCAGGATCCCGACTTCAAGATTCAGGGCGAATACTCCGGCAACCTCAAGTCGCCCGACGAGGGACGAGAACAAAAAATCGGCGTGCAGATCGTGGCGCTGGGCGACGGACGATTCCACGCCGTGGCATATCCCGGAGGCCTGCCCGGCGACGGCTGGGACGGCACCGGCAAGCTGGAAGCCGACGGAGAGCTGAAAGACGGCGTGGCCATTTTCCAAGGCGACCAGGCGCGCGGTGAAATCAAGGACGGCGTGCTGCGCGTCCTTTCGCCGGTCAACGAAGTGTTGGCCGAGCTGCAGAAGGCCGATCGCAAGAGCCCGACGTTAGGCGCCAAACCTCCCGCGGGCGCTATCGTGCTGTTTGATGGCACGAGCGCCGACGCGTTCCGTCCCGGCAAGAAGACCGACGACGCCCTGCTCGCCGCCGGCGCCGCCAGCAAACGCAAGTTCGGCAGTTGCCAGTTGCACGTCGAGTTCTTGTTGCCCTTCATGCCCACCGCTCGCGGCCAGGCGCGCGGCAACAGCGGCTGCTACTTGCAGGGCCGCTACGAGGTGCAAATGCTCGACTCGTTCGGCCTCGCGGGCGAAAATAACGAATGCGGCGGAATTTACAGCATCAAGGCTCCGGACGTGAACATGTGCTTTCCGCCCTTGGCCTGGCAGACGTACGACATCGATTACACGGCGGCCAGTTATGAAGGCGACAAGAAAGTGAAGAATGCCACGATGACCGTCAAGCATAATGGCGTCGTGATCCACAAGGACGTCGAACTGCCCAAGGTCACCACGGCCGCGCCACTGCCCGAAGGTCCCGAGCCGGCTCCTATCTATCTGCAGGATCACGGAAACCCGGTCCGCTATCGCAACATCTGGCTGGTTGAAAGACCGTAATCTCGATAGCAACTGTCGCCTGGTTGGCGGGACATCTAGAATAAAGTGCGTGGTCGACTCGCTCGTGCGTTCGATGGTGCCCTGACCGATGAGCGTTACCGTGGAACTTTTTGGCATTCCGCGCCAGCGTGCCGGCGTGGCCATGACCGAGGCCGAGGGCTCGAGGTTGGACGAAGTGCTCCTCGACCTGGCCCGTCGTTTTCCCCGCCTGGCCGACGAGTGCATTGCCGACGGCCGGCTGCAAAGCGGCACGATGGCCAACCTCAACGGCCAGCGCTTCGTTGCCGATCCGGCCACCGTGCTCAAACCGGGCGATTCACTGTTGATCCTCTCGGCCGACGCAGGGGGATAGCGTGTGTCCTCGATGACCAATTCCCGCAGCGTGCCCCCGGGATACCACGGCTGCTACTTACGCGTTGACGTGCAAGGGCCGACCACACGCCGCGTCCCCATCGACGAGGCCGACTTGCGCCGCTATCTGGGCGGCAGCGGATTGGGCACGTTTCTGCTGCTCGCCGAAGGTGCGGCGGCGGTCGATCCACTCACGCCAGAAGCGGCGTTGGCGTTCGTTTTCAGTCCGCTGGTTGGCAGTCCGCTCACGACTTCCGCCAAGTTCGCCGTCGTCAGCCGCAGCCCGCTGACCGGGCGCATCAATGATTCGTTGGCCAGCAGCCGCTTCGCGATCGCCGGCAAACGGGCCGGTTGCGACGCGATCGTGCTCGTGGGGCAAGCTGTCGAACCCTCGATCTTGATCATCGACGACGCTCAGGCGCGGCTGGAACCGGCCCGAGACCTGTGGGGCTTGAGTTGTTCCGAAACCGAATCGCGGCTGCGGGACCGCCTGGGCGGCGAATTTCAAATCGCCACCATCGGACCGGCGGGCGAGCGGTTGGTGCGCTATGCCACGATTTCGCACGCGGGGCGCCATGCGGGCCGCGGAGGTAGCGGCGCCGTATTGGGCTCGAAGAATATCAAGGCCATCGCCGTGCGCGGCACGCGGCGCGCCTCCTGGGCCCGTCCCGAAGACCTGGTCGCTCTTGCCAAGCGGCTTTCCGACAAGTCGTTCGGGCCGGCGACCGCCAAATACCGCGAACTGGGGACCGCCGCGAATCTGTTGGTCTTCAATCGGCTGGGCGCGTTGCCGACGCGAAATTTCCAGCAGGGAACTTTCGCCGCGGTCGCGGCCCTCTCGCCGGAACAAATGGCCGAGACGCACCAAAAGACTCGCGCCAGTTGCGCCGCGTGCACCATCGGCTGCGAGCATATCTACGGTCTGAAGGGAAAAGGCACAGCGGAACACGGCGTGCGCATGGAGTATGAGAACCTGTTCGCGTTGGGCCCTCTGTGCAACATCAGCGATCCGGACGTGGTGCTGGCCGCGTCACGCTTGTGCGATGAGCTGGGGGTGGACACGATCAGCGCCGGCGGGACGATCGCCTTTGCGATGGAATGCGTCGAACGGGGTTTGCTCGACGCGCCGTGGCTGAAGTTCGGCGACGGCCAGGCGCTATTGCGAGCACTGGACGAAATCGGCAAGCGCGAAGGTTTGGGAGCTATCCTGGCCGAAGGCAGCCGGCGCGTAGCGCTCGCTATCGGCGGCGATGCGCTGTCGTTCGCGCCGCAAGTCAAGGGCCTGGAAATCCCCGGGTACGAACCGCGGGCCTTGCAAACCATGGCGCTGGGATTTGCCGTCGGCACGCGCGGCGCCGACCACAATCGATCGGGCGCCTACGAAATCGATTTCTCCGAACGCGTCGATCGCCGCGATCCGGGACTCGAAGCCGCCGCGCTGGCGGTCGAGACCGAAGACAAGGCCGCGCTCATGGACTCGTTGATTCTCTGCAAGTTCCTGCGCGGCGTGTTCGAGGATTTTCACGCCGAAGCCGCCGAGATGCTCAACCTGGTGACCGGATGGGACACGACCGCCGACGAACTTCGCGTCACTGCCCGCCGGATCGTCACCGCCAAGAAACACTTCAACATCCTTTGCGGCTGGCAGCCCAGCGAAGACACGCTGCCGCAGCGTTTCTTAAGCCATCCGCTGCCCAACGACCCGACCGCCAAGCTGACGCCCGAGCGCCTGGGCGCGCTCGTTGCGGCATACAACGCGGCGCGCGGATGGACGATTGACGGTTATCCGTCGCCGGAGGAAACCGAGGCTTTGGGAATTCTTCCGTCGCAGTGAAGTTCCAGCGCGCAACGCAGGGGCGCAATTGCACCCCCCCGCGCCGTGCGATCACTTGAGCAGGTCGTCGACTACTTGCCGGCCTTTGTGCCCTGTACATCGTAGGACCAGAGTTCGCCGAGATCGCGGAAGTAAAGCCGCCCGTTGGCTACCACCGGATAGGCCCAGGCTTGCGACCGGCCGCGGTCCGGCTGATCTGGAAGCTTGAAGTGCCCCTTTTCGCGATAGGCATCCGCGGTGGCTTCGACCAAGGCCACGTCGCCCTTCTCTCCGTGCACGTAAATGCGCCCGTCGGCGTAGCACGCGGATC
>JBGQHN010000124.1:0-11638 GCA_041497975.1 Planctomycetia bacterium
AACAGGCGTGAGCGGGTCGGCGTGCCGGGCGGCCCAGCGCAGATGCTCTTCAAAAACACTCTGGGCATCGACGTGGGGCATGTAGTTCAGCGCATGCGCCAAATTGGCGTGCAACAACGCATCCGACGGGGCCAGCGCAGCGGCCTGGCGGTAAAAAGCGACGGCCTCTTCGATCTGTCCCCGCGCATGCAGGCAACTGGCCAGGTTGTTGTGCGCCAACGCAAAGTCGGGCCGCAGTTCCACGGCCTTGCGGCATTCCTCAACCGCCAGATCCACCTGGTACAACTCATTGTACACCACGCCCAGATTCGTTCGCGCTTCGGCATCAGCCGGATCGATCCGCACGGCTTGCTGAAATTCGGCAAGAGCTTCGCTAGCGCGGTCCGATCGTTTGAGAGCATTGCCCAAATTGAAGTGGGCCGGACCGAAATCGGGATTTATCTGCAAGGCGGTCCGATAGGCTTCAATCGCCGCAGTCAACTGATCTTCGTCGCGGAGCACGTTGCCCAGGTTATTCTGGGCCTCGACAAAATCGGGCTTGCGCCGCAATGCTTCCAGAAAACAATTGCGTGCTTCGCTCCAGCGGCGTTGCTCGCGCATGAGCACGCCCAGATTGTTTTGGATCGCGATCAAGTTGGGATTGAGCCGCAATGCGTCGCGGAAAGCCGTTTCAGCCGCGGCAAATTCCTGTTGAGCCAGCAAAGCGGTGCCCAGATTGCCATAGGCCAAAGCATAGTCGGGCCTCAGCCGCAGCGCCGCGCGATAGGCGGCCACGGCCGGTTCCAGATTGCCTTGCGCGCGCAGCGCTTCCCCGAGACTGTTGTAATATGACGCCTCAGTCCCCGACGCGGCAATCGCCTGCTGAAACAGGTCGGTTGCTCGTTCGAAGCAACCTTTTTGGTGCTCGATTCGGCCTGTCAGATGCAGGGCTTCGGCATTGTGTGGATCGACCTGCAAGATTTGAGCGTAAATGTTCGCCGCTTCCGCCAGGCGTCCGGCCTGGTGGTGGCTAATGGCCAGGTCGAGGGCTTCGGAAAGCGAAATCATCAGCGGAGCGTCTTTCTCTTGGCACCCACGAGTAGCTATCGGCCGGCACACCATCGGGCCCACATCTCGCGATACACGTTTTCCAAGTTTCGCGTGAACCCTGGACCATCGAGAATCGCCGAGTTGCGCATCATGTCGCGCAGGTTCATGCGCAAGTATTGCAGTCGCTGGCGGTCTTTGGCCAGGCGCACCGCGCTGTCGATGTACTCTTGTTGCGTGTTGGCGATCAAATCGTTCAGGCCCAGGGCCACGAGGGCCGTCGAACCGAAGCGAGAAGCATAGGTTTTGCCTGCCAACGTCACCACGCCCACGCCCTGCCAAAGTGCGTCGCAGGTCGTCGTGTGTCCATTGAATGGAAACGGGTCCAGCGCCAGGTCGACATGGCCAACGAGATCGAGATATTCGGCGAGTGGCCGACGGTTGCATAGTTCGACGCGCTGGGAATCGACCCCATGTTGTTCGAAACTTTGCGCCACGTATTGCCGTAGCCAGTCCGTCACCGGCGCCAGCAGTATCAAGCGCGAATTCGGCACCTGAGTCATCACGTCGGCCCATGCAGCCAACACTTGAGGCGTGATCTTGGCAAAGCTGTTGAACGATCCAAACGTAGTATAGTCATTGGCGATCGAGGGCAGGCGGCTTACCGGGGGGGCGTCTGGAGAGGGAAGATAACAGAAGAAAGCTCGCGGCAATCGGACCAGTCGTTCGCTGTAAAACGAGTCGGTCATGCCGGGTGGATCAGCCCAGGCGTCGGTCAGCCGATAGTCCATTGCCTTCATGCCGGTGGTGTTCTGATAGCCGATATACGTGACTTGCACGGGCGCCGGCTTGCGGGCAAATACGAGTAGCCGGTTGCCGCCGATGTGCCCCGTCAAGTCGACGAGAATGTCGATCCGGTCACCGCGGATCATGGCACTGACTTGTTCGTCGTCGCGGCCGGCGATGTCTCGCCAGTGATCGACGTTTCCCATCAGTCGCGCGGTTGTGGCGTCGTGCAGGCCTGGCGCGACGTCCGAGTAGCAGAAGACTTCGAACGCATTGTGATCGTAGCTCGCCAAAATGCCTTCGCTGAACGAATTAACGGCGTGCACGCGAAAATGAGAAGAGACATATCCCACGCGCAGCCGTCGCGCCGGCGAGCGGTCGTTGGTATGCGGAAGACACCTGTCCGAGTGCGGATCAGCATGCCGCCTGGCCCAGGCGAGATGCTCGCCAAAGATCGACGGCGCGTCGTAGTCGGGGTGGTAATTGAGAACGTACAAGAGATTACTGTGCTGGGCCGCATTATCGGGAGATAAGCCGGTCGCCGTGCGATAGGACTCGATCGCCTCGTCGAGGCGGCCTTGCGACTGCAAACAAACCGCCAGGTTGCCGTGCGCCGCGTAAGAGTTCGGGTTGATGGCGATGGCACGGCGACATGCTTCGATCGCCTCGGAAACGTGGCCCAGATCATTCCAAACCGCGCCCAGGTTGGCAATCGCTTCGAAATCGTCACTACGAAGTCGCACGGCTTCTTGAAAGGCGACGAGGGCTTCGCTCAGCTTGCCGCACTTCACGAGCACTGCGCCCAGATTAAAGTGGGCCGGCGCATAATCCGCGTTCAGCCGGATGGCCTGCCGGTAGGCGTCGACGGCTTCGGCGAGCCGTGCCTGGCCACGCAGGGCGTTGCCCAGGTTGTTGTGTGCTTCGGCCATGTCCGGCCTGATCCGCAGCGCCGCCTCGAAGCAACTCTGGGCTTCCGTCCACCGCTGTTGCTGATTCAGAATTGCGCCCAGATTATTGTGCGCTGCGGCCAAATCGGGCTTCACCCTTAAAGCTTCACGAAATGCCGCTTCGGCTTCGGCAAGCGCGCCGGTGGCCTCGAGCGTGGCGGCCAGGCTGCTGTGCGCTATCGCATAGTCGGCGTTGAGTGACGTCGCTTTGCGATAAGCAGCAATGGCCCGTTCCAGCTTGCCTTGTGCCCGTAGCGTCTCGCCCAGGTGGTGATGAAAGGTCGCCTGTGAGGAGTCAATTTCGACCGCCCGGGCGAGCCGATCGGCGGCTTGCTGATAGTGACCCTGCTGATGCTCGAGACGCCCCCACAGGTACAGTGTTTCGGCGTGCCGCGGATCCGCGTCGATGATTTGCCGATAGAGAGTCTCGGCTTCGCGCAGCCGCCCCTGTTGATGATGAGCGACGGCCAGGTCAAGCGTCTCTGAAAGTGTGATCATGGCTGCACGGCGGCCACGTGCTCTCGATGGTTTTTTTGGATGAAAGGGCGCGTCGGCCTCAGTCGATACGGCATATTCGCATGAAGAGCGGCCACTGAATCCGACGAGTCAGCGCGGTTTCCCAAGCCGCTTCCAAGTCGGCTTGTACTTGTTCGAGCGGGTCGCGGCCATGCCGTTCGACATACTTTTGCACGGACGACCAGGTTCCAAGATAGCCGATCAAGTCGGTCAGGTTCCACTCGGCCGTCATCGCAAAGGCCGGCGCCACGAGTTCGTCGAACGGCAACTCGATGGTCTTGTACCCCTGCTCGATAAGTTTTCGCTCGGCCGGCCAATAGGAACCCAAAATGTCTTGGTAGAGACGCCAAACGATCCGGTCGACATCGGGGGAAATCGTAGCCAGCCCATAACTCCACGCCGCCAGCACGCCGCGAGGGTGAGCCACGCGACGCGCTTCGTTGCAAAACCGCGCCAGGTCGAACCAATGAAGCGCTTGCGCGACGGTGATCAAGTCAACCGAGTTTGAGGCCAGCGGAGACTCTTCAGCCGTCGAAACCAGGTATCTGACGTTCGAGTGCTGCTCGGCCTGGGCGATCTGACTGGCGCTGGGGTCAGTGGCGATCACTTCGTCGAAAAACTCGGCTAAAGCGATCGCTGCCTGGCCGTTTCCCGTGCCACAGTCCCAAGCCCTCTCGCGGCGGTCCACGAGTGACGCAAGGTACTGGAACAGTTCGTGAGGATACCGAGGACGAAACTGCGTGTAACCCCGGGCCTGTTTGGAAAAATGGTCTTTGAACACGACCGAACCGATCCTGGTGGCGACTCGTCTCCTTTAATATAACCACTGGCCAGTCGGCACCATTGGACTTGCCGGAGCCCGGTTTCGTGTTACCCTTAGAGCCAGAGATGCTCGGCCGGGCTCGGTGTCCGAATCGCGACCATCGGGCGGCTGCTGGCGTCTCATAAAGCCTTGCTCAGCAAGCCTTTTGGCGGCATCGCTCAGTTAGTTAGAGCAGCGGAAACATAAAAGAATTTGGCCGCCTCGTAATTCTCCGCGATTCTGCAGAAAACCTCACGATTTACGGGGTTTTCTGCAATTCGGCCGGTTTCTAACTTTGGTGTACAAGAGAATGTAGATGTGGGGTATCGGGTGTCGCTGACACCCGTGCCGGGCACATTGAAAAAAGCTCGACGCGACACGTCGGCTAGTTTGAGAGTCACGCCTAACCAGGGGGAGCCTGTGGTTTACATGAAGATCAGGGACCGCGAATCCATTCAAGAAGCGGTCCGACGATTCCGCAAGTTGGTTGAGCGGAGCGGCGTAAAGAAAGAAATGCGACGACGAGAATACTACGTGAAGCCGAGCGAAACTATCCGCCATGACCGCGACCGGGCCGTTCGCCGTGCTCATGCGCGCAAGCTTGAGGGAATGTAGAACGGCGAAACACTGTAAGTGAGCGCTATTGGGTGCCCGTGACACCCGCTGAGATGCCAAGCGGGGCAACTACAGATGGCGAAGCTCAAGCAGGATCGAGTCACCGATACCGACTTAGTGGGTTACCTGGCCGAGGTGTCCTCGTTTTCGTTCGAGATGGATTGCCTTGAGTTTCTCTCAGGAACAGGGTTTAAGTGCGATCGTGGCGGAACGTACTGGGATCCGGTAACTAACAAACCTCGGCAATTCGATTTTCGAGCGCAAGGCGTTTGACGAACGCCAGCTATTTTGTGCCGTCGAATGGCAAACGAGGCCGCCAGCCTTGGCGCAGAAAGGAAAGGCCTTTTCAACTGACCTCATCCACAACTTTCGGTTATAGCTCACGTCGGCGTCGTTGTGGTCGTCCATGGCTTCATCCTCTGGCACCACCAAGCAACATCCGAATCCCGAAACCCATTGTGTACCTGCCATTCATCCAGTTGGATGTACAGGGCCGCGGTCCTGGTCCCCGTTTAATTTGATCACAAGCCAATCGGCACCATTGGACTTGCCGGAGCCCGGTTTCGTGTTAACCTTAGACCAGAGATGCTCGGCTGGGCTCGGTGTCCGAATCGCCACCATCGGGCGGCTTCAGGCGTCTCACAACGCCTTGCTCAGCAAGCCTTTTTGGCGGCGTAGCTCAGTTGGTTAGAGCAGCGGAATCATAATCCGCGTGTCCGGGGTTCGAATCCCTGCGCCGCTACTTTCGCACGTCACGGCACGGTGTCGCCGGATGTCGCTGGCCAAGAAACTCACTGTGCTCGCGGCAAACGTTCTTCGGGGTCGCTCTTCTACCCTCAGCACGTTCGACGCCCTGAACTTGACAACGAGTCGGGCCTCTTTCACGCGCGCGGATGGCTGACCGTTTGGGCCGGTTGTAGCGTTCCTACCGACAGGCCTGGCGCGTCCCACATCGGCGCCAAGCTACCGGCGGCGCCTCGGTTTGCCGGCGCATTCTATGTTTGCTTATCGTCGCGCGGCTGTGACCCGCGCCAAAAACGATTCTTCCCTGTTAGCCCTGGCACGAAGTGCAATCGCCCACGCATCGATTTATCGGAAACCCAGCCATGCCCTCGATCGCAGATTTTGACCAACTAGACAATCCGTACCGTTCGAGCCGCTATTCGACCGTCGAGGCAATGCCGGACGCGTATGACGACCCAGAGGTGGCCGAATTGCAAGCTTTTGTGGGCCCCAAGGCCAAATATTATCTGCGCAAGTGGGCGCCGCGGCTAGAGAGTCCCGACGGCGAAGTGGGCATGAACTGGGCGGCCTTCTTCCTGACGGCGTTCTGGATGGGCTATCGAAAGATGTATCGCAACGTGGCCCTCTATTTTGTCGCGACGTTCGCCATTTGGGTGCCGGTGGAACTGCTGTTCGTGTACGTCGTCCGGGCGAAGACGACGCCAGGCATCGTGAGCCTGCTGTTGAATCTGATGGTCGCCCTGGTGTGCGGAGCGTTCGGAAATGTCTGGTACCTTGAGCATGCCAAGCGGAAGATCGCCGCGGTGCGGGCCCAGGGGCTGGAAGGCCAGCATCGGCTATACGCGCTGGCGCAGCGCGGCGGCACGAGCCTGCTGGGGTCGATCGGCTTGGTTTTCGGAGCGGGCTTCGCGCTCCTGATCGTGGGCCTCGTGCTCGGGGTGATTATCGCGATTGTCAAGCACGCAGGCATGTAGTGCCATTGGCGAGCATCGTCGCGCCGCCAAGCCGGTCACACGCCGTCAACTTTCACAGGATGGCGTCACGTCCGCCCCCGCGGTCCAGGCTCGCGGTCACTCGTGGTACGGCTGGATTTCCAGAAAATTGAAGGTCTGCTCCTGACCGAACGGGCTCGCGGCGTCCTTGTCTTTCGGCCAGTCCGAAACGCACAGTTGCGCGGTTGTTCCTTTTGCTCGGAACACGGTCCAATGATAAGTGATCCAGACAGGGATGGGAGGTTCAGGGTTCGAAGCATACATTTCCGTAAATGACCGCTCCGTATCGATGTCGACGCCCGCCAGGTCCACGCTTCCCATGAATTTGTTGGCCTCTGCCATCGTGTTGGTTTTTGGCTTCACCAGATCCTGGTAGTCGCAGGTAAACATCTTCATCGAATACAGCCTTCCCGGCTCCAGATTCTTGATGGTTTGCGAGAACGTGTTGGGTCCTTTCTCGCTGCGCTTCATCCACAAAAACGTGTCGCCGATATGTTCGGGATCAGCCGGGCGGCCCAGACCCATGTATCGCCCTTCGATCCTGCCATATCTGGGGAAGCTCTTGGCTTCAATCGTGCCGGGTTCGGCCGCCTGCAAAGTCCAATCTTTAATCCCGTGTTCGAAATCGGCGTTCTGTACGTGTGGGAGAAAGAGAGGGTCCTTGGTCAGCATTTCCGTTTTGCCCTCCAGGGCATAGTGACGGTACAGCTTGCCGACAAATCGCACCGTTTCCTCGTCGGCCAGAATCGATGTCCACCACTCCAGGCCCCCCATGCCTGACATCACCGGATGATTTGCCACGATATTCATCTGTTGGTCCATCCACACGTGGTAATCGACGTTCGGTTGCTTGTTGATGCCGCCGGGAGGCATGGAGAAGAGGCCAAACGCAATTACCATCTGTTTTTTGACTCCAGGCTCCTTGGCTTCCCAATCCGCGATGCCATCGACGAACGTTTGCAAGGCATTTTTGGAAGCCTGCTCGCTGGATACCTCAAAAATGTAGCGCTCCAGCGCAATGCGGTAGCCGCAGTCGATGATCGTGCGCACGAAGGTCGTGCCGATCATCTCCTGGTTTAGTTTTTTTCCGCTGCCGCCAACATAGGCATACAAGGTCTTGTCCTTATAACGCTCGTCGGCACGAATTCTCTTGATGGCCTGTTCAAAGACGTGGTGCCGCTCTTGTTCTTGTTCCATCCGCTTTTGGCGCTCCGGGCTGACGGTCGTGCCCGGCCTTGTCGATGGGTTATTGACGATAAATTCGTTGATGAGGATGCCATCCGCGAAAGGAGCCTTGTCGAGGAAGCTCGTCCAGTATTTGAAGTGATCGTCCGCGGTTTTGCCCTGGCCGTTGATCCCGACCTCCGCAACGAACCGTTTCCCCTGGCGGTGCCAGGCATCGATAACCGACGGCGCAAGGTCGATATTATGCGGAACGATCAACGTGGTGACGTTCGGCAGAATATCCTTTTGGAGAAAGTTCATATCGTAGAGGCCGTACGACTTGATCGAGGAGTTGAATCCTAGTCCGCAGTGGATCAATTCGGGCACGGCCTTAACCACAAGTTTGTCGATGCTGATCTGGCCCTCGTATTCGACCTCGATCTGGTGCTCCCCCTGGGCCACATACCGCAGCGCTTCATCGAGTTTGCCACCAGCGACGTCGTGGACGATGACGGCGTCACCGCTGGACGCCTTGTCGAGAACGACTTTGGCGGTTCCTTGTCCCTTGTACGTGGCCGAAATGAAAATCCAGCCCGCGCCCGGACGCGTAAAAACAAACGAGCTGCCGGATTTCGAAACAGAAGAAGCTTCGAGCAGCATCGAGACGAGATTGTTGAGTTTCTTTTCGCCGGTAAAAAGAGGTTGCGATTCCACACCTGCCGCGAACGTACAAAAGCACAGCGATAGATACAGAAACAAAGCGACGAGAGTTACTCTCATGGAGTGTCACCTTTCGTTTTGATCGACGTGTCTTTCATCATCCGCGTATGGGCCCACGGCAGCGAGCGATTTCGGATTACTGCCCGCTTTCGGCCAGTCGACCCGGCTCGCGCACCCCGCTGCCGACGCGACTGGTAAGCGAGTCACCCAAATCGCCTCGGGCTTGCTCGGCCAGAGCCTGAAGCCGTGCGACAACCTCTGGCCTGGCCATGGCGAGATCAGTCGTTTCGCTCGTGTCCGCGTCGACGTCGTACAGCTGGCTCGTCGTTAACTTGCGCTGCTGATAAGCGACGGGGTTGCCGTCGCGGCCGCCCGCCGCGCCGGCCAGCGTCCGAAAGGTATGCGGCAGGTACAGCTTCATCGAACCACTCGAAACGGCCTGCAACTCGTTGTCGGCATAGTAGAAGTAGTAGGCTTCGTGCGGATTCTTTGCGCCGGCGTTGCCAGCCACCAGCGGCCAGATATCGAGTCCATCGATCTTGTGCTGGGGCAACTTGGCGCCGATGAGCCCGGCAATCGTTGGAAACAGGTCGATCGTCATGGCGGGCTCTTTGCAGATTCGCCCGGCGGGGATTTTGCCCGTCCAGCGGGCGATGAACGGCTCGCGCACACCGCCCTCCCAGCTCGTGCCCTTGCCTTCGCGCAGCGGCCCGGCCGATCCGGCATGGTTGCCATAGTTGAGCCACGGCCCGTTGTCGGAGGTAAAGATGACGAGCGTCCGCTCGTCTAAACCGTTGCGGGCGAGTGCTCCGAGTATTTCGCCGACCGACCAGTCGATTTCCTGGATAACGTCCCCATACAAGCCTTGCTCGGACTTGCCGCGGAACTTGTCGCTGACGTGCAACGGCACGTGCGGCATGCTGTTGGCGACGTAGAGAAAGAACGGCCGGTCCTTGTTCCGCTCGATAAATCGCACGGCTCGCTCGGCATACCAGGTCGTGAGCTGGGACTGCTCTTTCGACGTGACCTCGGGGATGGCGATCTTGTCGCCTTCGACGAGCGGCAGGTTCGGATACCCGCGCCGCTTCCGCTCCGCTGGCGGCAACAGCAAATAACCGGGATGGAAGGGCCACATGTCGTTCGAGTAGGGCAGGCCAAAGTACTCGTCGAAGCCGTGCCGAGTCGGCAGGAATTGCGGAGCATCGCCGAGGTGCCATTTTCCGAATATTGCGGTGGCATAGTCGCGCTGTTTGACCAATTCCGCCAGGGTCATCTCGTCGCGGCTGATGCCAACTTTCGCTCCCGGCCCCAGCGCGCCCTTGATGCCTATGCGGTTCGGATAGCAGCCGGTCAACAGCGCCGCGCGCGAAGCAGAGCACACCGCTTGTGCCGAGTAGAATCGCGTGAAGCGAATGCCTTCGGCCGCCATCCGGTCGATATTTGGCGTCGTAAAGCCCTTGGCGCCAAATACGCCGACGTCTCCGTAGCCCAGATCATCACAATAAATGATGACGATATTCGGCCGCTCGACCGATGACGCCGCAATGGCGCGACAGCACACCATCGTCAAAAAAATACCCGCGTAAGCCATCGCGACATGGAACTGCCAACGATAGAGTCGAATATCTGGGGAGTCGGTGCCGTCGGTCAACGTCATCGTAGTAAGCTCGAAAGGGGTTTCACTGGAATATCGCGGGCCACGGCCGGGCGCGGTTTCGATGTTCGGCTGCCGCGGGCGGAGTGCATTGTCGAATAGCTGAAATCCCGCGTCAATCGAGCGAGCGGGCGGACGACAAGCACTAGGGTTTTTTCGACGGTACACTAGACTCACCGTTTCGTCGACCTTCGAGCCGCCAAACCATGCTTTGCATTGCCATTCCCCTGGTTGAACACCCGCGTATGCCTTTCTGTCGGCGGATGATCCTGCAGGCAGCGGTTGCCTGCCTGGCACTGTGGTGTGTGCCGCGGGCCGCTTTGGCCGATCCCCTTGGTCATGCCGCCGACACAAACGACGATTTGGTTCGCTGCCAAAACGGCGCCGTGGTCAGCGTCAGCCAGGCTGCCTCGCGCGTCGGCTTGCAAATCCTGAAGCGTGGCGGCAGCGCCGTCGATGCCGCCGTGGCCACGACCTTCGCGCTGGCGGTTACCTATCCGGCGGCCGGCAATATTGGCGGCGGTGGCTATATGGTCGTCGTGCCCGGCGACGATGCGCCCAGCGTCGTGTTCGACTTTCGCGAAGTCGCCCCCGCGGCCGCCACGCGCGATATGTTCGTCGACGCGTCCGCTCGCACTCCTCACCGCCGCGTGGGCGTACCGGGGACAGTGCGCGGGCTTGCGCTAGCGCACCAGCGCTTCGGCCGTCTTGCGTGGCGCGACGTCGTGACCCCCGCCGTCGAGCTGGCGCGAGACGGGTTTGAGGTCGACGCGGCGGTCGCTTCGGAATTGAACAAAGTCCTGGCGCGAAGCGATAGATCGCAGTTCGCGGCTCTGCATCGCACGTTCGGCCGCGCTGATGGCCAGGCGTGGCGCGCCGGCGACCGCCTGGTGCTGGCGGATCTTGCGGCGGTGCTGTCGGACATTGCCGAGCGGGGCCCCGACGGGTTTTATACCGGCAGGGTCGCTGAACTAATCGTGGCCGAAATGCGCCACGGAGGCGGGCTTGTCACCGCGGCCGATCTGGCCGCCTATCGGGCAATTCCGCGCGAGCCGCTGCGCGGTAACTATCGAGGCTGCGAGATTCTGGCCGTTCCCCCGACGTCATCGGGCGGAACAACGCTTGTCGAAGCGCTCAACATCCTGGAAACGTTCGACCTTCGCTCGCGGGGACGGTGGTCGAGCGACACCCTGCACCTGATGATCGAGAGCATGAAGCGCGCGTACCGCGATCGGGCTTGCTACTTGGGCGATCCGGCGACGACTTCGATCCCTGACAAGCTTTTAGAGAAGCAGTACGCCCGCGAACTGGCCGCCACGATCGATCCGCGCCGAGCCACGCCCAGCGAAAATCTCGCCGGCGAAATTCGCATTGCCGCCGAGAGCGAGCAGACGACGCACCTTTCGATCGTCGACCGGCAACGAACCGCGGTCAGTTTGACATACACGCTCGAGAGTGCCTTCGGCAGCCGCGTCGTTGTTGCGGACGGGGGATTTTTGCTCAACGATGAGATGAACGATTTCAACTGGCTGCCGGGCACCACCAATCGCTCTGGCCGGATCGGCACGACGCCTAACGAAATCGCGCCGGGCAAGCGGATGCTCAGCTCGATGTGTCCCATCGTCGTGCGGCGCGAAGGCCGGACGCTCTTGGTGACCGGCAGCCCGGGCGG
>JBGQHN010000125.1:0-11594 GCA_041497975.1 Planctomycetia bacterium
CGATCCGAATCACGCCCTCAAAGTTCCCGCCATTTGCCGATCCTGCTACACTGTCCATCGGGCAGTCCTTTCGTGCTGATAGAGTTCGTTCTGACAAACAAACTTCTACCAGTTCCAGGACTGCCCTTTCAATTTGTGCGCACTATTCAGGACGTTATCCAAGTGCCTTGCGCGGCTGAGGTGCGTCTATTGCGTTTTGGAAGTGCGATCGGGCGCGCTGGACTGTTGTGGCCACAGAGGCTCGATCAAGGACCGGTTCCACTGGTCCCAAAGGCCCTGGAGCTCTTTGGCCTTGTCCCCTTGAGCGCTGGCCAGATCCTTGGTTTCTCCGATGTCTCGACTAAGATCGTAGAGCCGCAGTGGCGAAATTGCCGAGCTTTGCTCTTCGCCCGCGAACTCGAGTGAATACTTGACCAGCTTCCAATCGCCTTGGCGAATGGCCATTTGCTGGCCCAAGCGCCAGTAAAGCACGTCGTGAGGGGCGCTGGTTGTTTCGCCCTTGAAATAGGGCAGCAGATTGATGCCGTCGAGCTTCCACTCGGCTTTGGCTTCGACTCCCGCCGCGGCTAGCGCCGTGGGCAGAATGTCGAGTTGGATGACCGGCTGGTTGTAAACCTTGCCGGGCGAGAGCTTGCCTTTCCAGGAGACGACAAATGGCACGCGAATGCCGCCTTCGAGCGTCGATACCTTCGACCCGCGCAGCGGCGTGTTGCGCGATCCGTTGAGCGCCGCGCGCCGGACGGTCGGCCCGCCATTGTCGCTGCAGAAAAAGATCAGCGTATCTTGTTCCAAGTTCGTGCTCCGCAGCTTATCGAGCACCGTGCCAATGGCTTCGTCGAGGGCCAGGGTCATCGCGCAATAAGTGCGCCGCATGGGATCCGAAATCGAAGCGAATTCTTCCAGCCGTTTGTCCGTGGCGTGCATGGGCGTGTGCACCGCGTTGAACGGCAAGTAGAGGAAGAACGGTCGCTTCTGATGTTTCTCGATAAACGATACGGCTTCCCGCGCAAAGGCGTCGGTCAGGTATTCCCCTTCGTCCACCACCTCGCTGCCGCGATAGATGGGCGCGGGCGGCCGCGCTGCAGGTGCATCCTGCAGACCAGGAAAGACGACGTTCGGCAAGCCGGGCAGGTAGACGTGAGCCCCGCCGAGGAATCCAAAATATTCGTCAAAGCCTCGCTTTTGCGGATGGAATTTCGCCGCGGCTCCTAAGTGCCATTTGCCCACCATGCCGGTGGCATAGCCGGCTGCTCTCAAACGGTCCGCGATCGTCACTTCGGACAGCGGCAGGCCGATGGACTCTATTTTTTCGCCGCCTGGCTCGCCGCGTGGGCCCGGGTTGAATTCGTGCCCGAAACGCTGTTGGTAACGTCCGGTCAACATCCCGGCGCGGGTTGGGCTGCAGTAGGGGCACGACACGTAGCCGCTGGTGCAGCGGACGCCTCCCTTGGCCAGGGCGTCGATGGCGGGCGTGGGAATGTCCTGGCAACCTTGAAAGCCGACGTCGGCGTAGCCCAGGTCATCAGCCAAGAGAATCACGATATTCGGCGGCCGTTCTGCGGCGGTTGCGGGCCCAGAGAGCCACAAGCTGAGGATTGCGATTGTCATCATTCGAACGCGGAACATGTTCGTAGTCCTTTCCCGCAGCGCGGCCAAAAGCGGTGGATAGAACTGGTTTCAAAACTGCGGGGACTGTCCCGATTTTGCGGAGTCTTCGGAGCAATATGGGACTGTCCCCCTCTCGGAGCAGTTTTGAAACCACATCTAGCAAGAAATGGCAGGAGACCTCGGAGGGCTGGCGCCGTTGGGCACACTTGCGCCCGACGCTAGCCCGCACCATGCGAACCAACGCTCGACACTGGAAAAGCCCCGCAGGCGGTTGTCAATGTTCCCGTCCGACTTAGCTCCAGTCCGCCCTAGCGGCCGACCTTGCTCCACCTTGACACCACCCCGCGACGTATTACAATTGTGACGTATAGGTAATACGAGGCCGGCCATGAAAACCATTTCTCTCAAATTGTCCGCCGAACTGCACGCGCGGCTCGCGCAATTATCGAAATCTCGCAAGGTTGCCAAGTCCGAGGTCGTGCGCGCCGCCCTCGAGGCCTACTTCGCCGGCGCCAATGGGGCCGAGCCGTCCTGCGCCGACCTTGCCGGCGACCTGGTGGGCTCCCTGCGCGGACCGGCCGATCTGTCCACCAACCCTAAGCACCTGCGGGGCTACGGCCGGTGAAAGGGCCAGTCATCACGGACACGGGACCGTTGGTAGCACTGCTCAACGGGCGGGAGCGATTTCACGATTGGTCTCGGGAGCAATTTGGACTTATCCGACCGCCCGTAATGACCTGCGAAGCAGTTATTTCCGAGGCGTGCTTCCTGCTGCGTGGACTTCACGGAGGCGTCGATGCGCTGCTTGAACTTGTGGCCCGCGGCGTGGTGGCAATGCCGTTTTGTCTGATGGACGAGCTTTCCAGCGTCACTCGGTTGTTGACCCGCTATCGCAGTGTGCCCATGTCGCTGGCTGACGCCTGCCTGGTGCGCATGGCTGAGCAATTCGACACGAGCGCGGTCCTGACGCTCGACCGCCACTTCCAAGTCTATCGCAAGAACGGGCGCATCGTGATTCCCACGCTGATGCCGTAGTTGGCGGGCGATTTGCCTCTCCGCGCAGAACGAGCGGCCGCTCACAAGTCCAGATCCAGCGTCCGCCGAAAATGCTCGTCGGCGATCGTGCGCCGCAGCAGTGCCGTCAACTGGGGCGCAGGCAAGAACGGCTGGTCGCGGAAAATGCCCGCGTACCCGTCGTCGTGCAAGTCTGAAATCTCGCGATGCCGGCGCTGGGCCGTGTCGCGAATCCGCGTCACGTGTTCCGGCACGAATCGCAGCCGCTGCGGGTCGACAAAGCCCGCCTCCATGAACGCCCGCGTCTTCTTGGCGCAGCGGCATGGGTTGCCCTCGTTGATAAGCCCGCACTTGTTGTCCATGAAGCTGTACAAATCCCGTCGAGCCCGCGACAAGCATTGGCGGAAATTGTCGGGGCTAATCTCCAACAGCTCGCCGCCAATCTGGTCGCTGACGCCGAACATCTCGGCCAGCACGAACACCAGCCGCTGCCGCCGGTCCAGGCACAGCAGCATGGCGGTCGTGCACCCGATTTTGGCCTCCTCCACCAGCAGGCGCAGGTCGACCGGCACCGTTTTGGGATCCGGAAGTTCGGCATCGGGCGTGCGGTCCAATTCGTCGCCCATGGCGGCAAAATTGTATTCGTGCAATTCGTGGCCGCGGCGTTTCATGTTGATGATGTGATTCACGACGATCCGATACAGCCAGGTGCGAAACTTGCTCTGACCCTGGAAGGAACTCAACTTGGTGATGACTTTGATCAGCACCTCCTGAGTGGCATCTTCAGCGTCGCGCGGCTCCCACACCATCCGCACGGCGATGTTGTAGATCCAAGCCTGGTGCCGCCGAATCAATTCGTCCAGCGCGGCTTTGTCGCCCCCATTGGCGCGCTCGACCAGCGACGTATCGGTGGGATCGGAAGAAGTCGACTCGTCAAATGGATTGAACATGAAGTTTGCTCCCGAATCCGAATAGGCTGAATCTGTCCGCCGAGCAGTCTGAAACCCCTTCGATTGCCTTAGAACGAGCGGACAAAGCCGTCTCGGAGAGGGGGACAGTCCCAGTTTGCTTCGCGGACTGCGCAGAATTGGGACCGTCCCCGACGGTTTTGTCCGCAGGCCCTGAGACACACACTCTCTGCCAGTGTGACACGTGCCTGTTCAATTTTCCATCCGCGCCGGGGGTGGCCGAGACACGTTGGCACGGCCACCCCGAGTACGACTTTTCGTTCCTGTTTTTTAAACCGCCACCGGCGCCAGTGCCCGCAGGATATTTTCGAACTCGGTCTGCAGGTCCGCGCCCTGGGCCTCGAATTCCTCGTCGCTCATCCCCGGCATCTGAACCGTCGTGAACTGGAACAGGCTCTCTCCGCCCGGAAGGTCCAGGACCCGTGCCGGCCAACGGGCCATTTGCTCGGCGCTGGGGCCGGCCAGGTAGTCGATCGTGCCGGTGGCCTGGTGAGCGCGAATGTCGCACAACACCTTGCCTTGGGGCGTTGTCACCCAGTGCCGGCCATCGATGACTTCCAACCGCTGGCAAAAGCTGGTTGCCCACTCGGGCAAGTTCTCGATGTCGGCAAAGTAGGCGAAGACTCGGGCCGTGGGGGCTGGGATCGTCACGGAGTAGGTGCGCGTGTTCATCTTGGTTTCTCCCGTCTGGTGGTCACTGGAAACAGTCGGGACCGAGCGGCCCCGTTCTCTATTTAAGACACGCAAAAAGGCGGACTGTGACAGTCGGTACTGATTTGTAAAATCGAGCGGCGAATCACCGCCACACAGATAGCGTCCGCAGGCATCCTCTTTAAGCCCGCGTATTTAATGTGAAACCGCGATCGCAAGGTAGATATCACCCCGCGCCACGCTAAAATGCCTGACAACCCCCCAGGGCTCGGGCAGGATATCTCACGACCAGCAATGCCAAGGAGCCTTCCCGTGTTGGAACGCGAATTGACGCTCTACAAATTCAACCTTAATTACCTGCGGTTGATCGCGGCCGACATCGCCGAAAGCGACATGACGGTTGCACCGTTCGCCGGCGCCAACCCGCCGGTGTGGATTTTGGGTCACCTGGCGGTGGCCACGGATTTTGCCGGCAGGCTGTTGGGCCTGGAGCGCGCCTGCCCGCGCGACTGGCACGTAAAATTCGCCCCCGGTAGCAAACCCTCGGCGCTGCAGGCTCCCTTGCCGGCCAAAAACGACCTGCTGGCGGCCATCGAAAACGGCCATCGCCGCGTGGCCGAAGCGGCCCCGGGCGCATCGAGCGAGGTCCTCAACAAGTCCCATGAAGTCGAGCTGCTCAAGCCCACGGTTCTCAAAACCAACGGCGACGTGCTCGCGCACTTGATGTGCACGCACGTCGCGTTTCATCTCGCGCAGCTTTCGGCCTGTCGCCGCCACTCGGGCAAGGGCCCGATCGTGTAATTCGCCTTTTGGCCTGGAGATCTCAGCCATGCATGCGACTCATCCCTTCCGATCGAGCAACCGCAAGCTCGCGTGCGTCGCGACACTGTTCTTCTGCGCGCTTTCGACCGGCGCTCATTGGTCTGCCGCCGACGGATTCGCACCCGAGAAAATCAACACTGTCGACGCCAAGATCACCGCGCTGATGAGCGCAAAGCACGTGCCGGGGCTGTCCGTGGCGATTGCCCGTGGGGGCAGCGTGTGCTTCGAGCGCGGCTACGGCCTGGCCGACGTCGAAAACCAGGTGCCGGCCACGGACCAGACCATGTACCGGCTGGCGTCGGTCTCTAAAATGCTCACCGCCGTGGCGGCCATGCAACTGGTCGAGCAATCGAAACTGGACCTGGCGGCGCCGATCCAAAAGTACGTTCCCGCCTTTCCGGAAAAGCAGGCGCCGATTACCGCCGAGCTCTTGCTCAAGCACCAAAGCGGCATTCGTCACTACAAGGGCGACGAGGTGCGCAGCGTGGTGTTCTATAGTCGCGTGGCCGACGCGCTCGTGATCTTCAAAGACGAGCCCTTGCTGTTCACCCCCGGCGAAAAATTTTCCTACACCACCTACGGCTTTAACCTGCTGGGCGTCGCTATCGAAGCCGCCTCGGGCCAGGATTACGTCAGCTACGTACGGGAGCACGTCTGCCGCCCGGCCGGCATGACGACCATTCAGCCCGACAATCCCTACAAAATCGTCCCGCACCGCGCCGCCGGCTACCGGCTCAAGGGTCCGGGCATCGACAGCGAATTGCTCAACGATTTCATGGTCGACGTCACGAACAAGATTCCCGGCGGCGGCTGGTGCTCCACCGCCGGAGACCTGGCCCGCTTTGCCACGGCGCTCGTCGACGGCAAGCTGGTGACTTCACAAACGCTCGAGCGGATGTGGACCGTGCAAAAGACGTCCGGCGGCACCTCAACACAATGCGGACTCGGCTGTTTCATCGCGGATGCCAAAGGCGACAAACTTGTTTTCCACTCCGGCGGACAGCCCAAAGTCTCGACGTTTCTTGTGCTTTCGCCCGCGCGCAAGACGGCCGTGGCCGTGATGTGCAATTTGCAAAACACCCCACTGCAAGGGCTGGCCGTGGAGCTTTTGGATCTGGTAGCCACGGCGCCACAATAGAGCTCGCCGACGATCCTCCCGTCGACCGGGCCGTCGCCCCAGGGGACCCATGATTACAAAACTTTAATGTATCCAAGCTCGACGTTGCGGCGTTTTTTTCAACTTGCTACAAAGGAGCAGGGGCGGAACACGGAGGCACAGCCATGCAGAGGCAACCAAGGGCCCGTCGGGCCCGTTCGTGGCGCACCACCGGGGCCACGCGTCATCGCCACACGCTTTGCGAACGACTCGAGCCCAGGTTTCTGCTAACGGGCGATACCAACTATTTCGACCACTCGTCGAACCTTGCGATCCAATCCGCCGCCGAGCACGAGCTGCTCGCGACCAGCGCCATCCGCGCGTCCGACGCGGGCTCCACATTTGCAACCGCCTTCGACTTGGGCCAGCTCAAAGGCCGCCTGGTGCTTAGCGGTTCGGTGGGCGGCTCCGATCCGAGCGACCTGGTGCGCTTTACGCTGACAGGCACCGCGCGCGTCGACGTCGGTTTGAGCGGCCTGGCCAGCGATATCGATTTGGCTCTCTACAACAGCAGCGGCCAACGCATCGGCTTGTCCAACCGGTCGGGTGCGGCCGCGGAGTCCATCTCGCAGACGTTGCAAGCCGGCGTCTACTACGTCGCGGTTACTCCTTGGCTACGCGCGGCAAGCGCTTACGTGCTCTCCCTCGGCGCTACATTCACGCAGCCGACCACTCCGACGAATCCCGCGCCAACCAATCCGCCGACGACTACTCCGACTCCGACCAATCCCACTCCGACGAATCCAACGACACCCAGCACACCGGGCACCGCGTTTCCCGACGTCGCCTACTTCGGCGGCAGCAACGAATGGGGGCTAAACGCGATCAATGCGCCTGAAGCCTGGGCACGAGGATACAAAGGGCAGGGGGCCGTCGTGGCCGTCGTCGATACGGGCGTCGACTTGAACCATCCCGACCTTATGAGCCAGCTTTGGGTCAATGCCGACGAGATCGCCGGCAACGGCATCGACGACGACCACAACGGCTACGTCGATGACCGCTTCGGCTGGGACTTCGCCAGCGGCGACAACAACCCGGACGATGGCAACGGTCATGGAACGCACGTGGCCGGAATCATCGCGGCCGACGACAACGGCTTTGGATCGACGGGCGTAGCGCCGGACGCCACGATCATGCCCGTGCGCGTGCTGGGCAACGATGGATCGGGATCGGCCGCCGCGGTCGCCGCCGGCATCCGATATGCGGCGCAAAACGGCGCCGACATCATCAACCTCAGTCTCGGCGGAGCGTTGAGCTCGGTCATCCAATCGGCCATTCAGTACGCTCAACAACTCAATGTGCTGGTGGTGGTTGCGGCCGGCAACGAATCGGCCTCCGCCCCGAGTTATCCCGCGCGGTTTAGTGCCTCAATGGCCAACGTGCTCTCCGTCGGAGCTCACTCATCGTCGGGCGCGATTGCCAGCTTCAGCAACCACGTGGGCACAAGCGGCGCGGTGCAGGTTGACGCGCCCGGGGTCAATGTCTACAGCACGTACATCGACGGCCGCTACGCAAATCTAAGCGGCACCAGCATGGCCACGCCGTACGTGGCCGGCCTGGCGGCGCTGGCTCTTTCGGCCAACGCCAATCTTTCCGCGACCCAATTGCGCTCGCTGATCGTGCAGGGCGCCAACCGCGCGATCAGCGGCTCCGATGCACGCGGCGGGGTGAACGCCGCCCTGACGGTCGCGTTGGCCGCCGCGGGCCAGGTGTCAACCAGCGCGGTGCCCAGCGCGGCGCCGCGGAGCCAGCCCACCGCACAGTTGGTTGCGGTGCGCCGGTTTGCCATCAGGTCCATCGCGATGCAGGATGACGCTTTCGCCGTTGCAAACATGGCCCAGCAGTCCACGTCGCCACAGCCAGACGCCGAGCGCGGGCCCACCTTCGCGTCGGCGCCGGCGCCGGAGCCTATGCGCGAAGCCCGAAACCAGGCACTGCTGGCCGCTGGTTGGGCGGACGAATTGGACCTCGATCGAGTGGCGGGCGACGCCGGCCGAGACTTCTGGCTGGACTTGCAGTTGTTCGGCACACTCGATCCGTCAGCGCACTGGAACCCTAAGGGCGCGCTGCTGACGTGACGCAAAGACGCGGCCGGATCGCGCTTGCCGGAAAATCCGCCGTCGCTGCGCGACCTTGCCGCATCACCATTACCACATCGTGGTGTAACCCTGGGGCGCCGGCTTCGGCGCAGCGCCGAATTTTCGGCGACGCGAACGCTGCCGGCCGTCGGCCGGTCCGGCCGCGTGCGGCTTGCGCGTGGGCACGCTTTCGGCCGCTCGCGGCTTGCGAGAACCGCGGCCCGACGAAGCCGGATCCTTGGCCTCCGCCGCGACATACGCAGGCTGGTCATCGCATACCGGCGTTTTCGTGCGCAGCAGTTTTTCGATATCCCGCAGGTGCTCGCGTTCGTCGTGGTCGCAAAACGAGACGGCAATGCCCGTCGCGCCCGCGCGGCCCGTGCGGCCGATGCGATGCACGTAGGTCTCCGGCACGTTTGGCATGTCGTAGTTGACGACGTGCGAGACGTCGTCGATGTCCAGGCCGCGGGCGGCCACGTCGGTGGCTACCAATACGGGCGGCTTGCTCGACTTGAAGTTCACGAGCGCCCGCTGCCGGGCGTTTTGCGATTTGTTACCGTGAATCGCCTCGGCCCGAATGCCCACCCGCGCCAAATGCCGCGCCACCTTGTCGGCCCCGTGCTTGGTGCGCGTAAAGACCAGCGCTCGGGTGACGCCGGCTTGTTCGATGAAATGTTTCAACAGCGCCGGCTT
Organism: Planctomycetia bacterium; assembly: GCA_041497975.1. Lineage (GTDB taxonomy): Bacteria > Planctomycetota > Planctomycetia > Pirellulales > PALSA-1355 > PALSA-1355. The sequence goes on from JBGQHN010000125.1 coordinate 8,991, forward strand.
GTTCCGCTTCTCGACGAAGTACACGGACTGTTCGACCGTGTCGGCAGCGGCGCTAGCGGCCGCGATTTGCACGCGCACCGGATTCGACAGAATGCTGTCGGCCAATTGCCGGATATCGGCGGGCATGGTGGCCGAGAACATAAGCGTCTGTCGCCTGGTGGACAGTTTGGCGACGATCTTGCGAATGTCGCGAATGAAGCCCATGTCGAGCATGCGGTCGGCCTCGTCCACGACCAGGATCTCGATCCCCGACAGCGTGACCAGCTTCTGATCCATCAAGTCCATCAGCCGCCCCGGCGTGGCGACAAGGATGTCGACGCCGTCGCGGACCGCCTTGGCCTGCGGAACCTGGCTCACGCCGCCATAAATCACCGCATGTCGCAGCGCGGTGTGGCGGCCATACGTCGCGAAACTCTCGGCGATCTGCGTCGCCAATTCGCGCGTCGGCGACAACACGAGCACCCGGGCTTTGCGGCCGCGAGCGCGGTGCTGCGGGTCGGTGTTCTTGCCGAGCCGCTGCAAGATAGGCAGCGCGAAGGCGGCCGTCTTGCCGGTTCCGGTTTGCGCCACGCCACACAAGTCGCGGCCATCGAGCACATGGCCGATCGCCTGCTGCTGAATTGGCGTCGGCGTGCAATACCCTTCACTTTTGACGGCTTGCAGCAACGACGCACTCAATCCCAATTCTTCAAACGTCATGAAATCTCCCAACTCTCTTAAAAGAATCTCTTCCGCGCCGGCGAAACTATCTTTCATCCAGATGACGCGAACCAATATTTCCCATTCGCAACCCACCAGCGCGGTGCACAACACGTGCGCCAAACATGGCTCAACCGGATCGCGAAACTATAAGCGGCCGGACAAAACCTTGCGGATCACGCGAAACCGTGCGGCAAGCGGCCATGAAATGCCGCTTGCATGACCCGCCAACGTGTTTTGCCCGTTTGCTCGTAAAGCAATCTGCGTGGCCGCGGTGTGAAGCTCTACCGTCACGGTGAAGCCGGCGCGGCATGGTGGAAAAGAAAATCTCGTCTACCACTAAAGTGTGACGAGACCAATCGCGGGCCGCTTCTAGACGCCTGGCAGCACGCGGTATGTCGCGTATTTGCCAGGCAATCGGCTCAAAAGCAATTAAAACGGCCGGCTCGTGCCTGTTACGGCATCCAAGTGCCGGCCGCCCTCGCTACATCTTTACAGGGTAAGTATAGCTCCTGCCGCGATCCGCGACAATGGCAACCGCGGACCGCCATTCAGGCACTTTACGCGAAGAAACGCCCGATTGTATCCAAAATGCACGGCAAGCGGGTAGCTGCCAAAAGCCCAGTTCGACGTTCTCTTCGAGCGCCGTGCGCTTTTGGCGGGCTTCAATCACCGCGGTAAGACTCAACGGCATGTGCCCTCAAAGCGTCGGAGCGCCCGCATCGCTCGTCGCATATTCCGTATTAACGCTGCAGATGCTTAACGAGCTGATCGAGAAATCCCGACCAACCCTGCTGGTGGTTGTCGCGATGCTCGGCCTGGCGATATCCCTCCTGCACGAGCGTCAAGAGCGTGCGCCCGTTTTGGTCCTGGAAGTCGACCGTCACTAGGGTTTCATCCTCGTCGAAGTCGGGAAAATCAAAGCGGCAGGTGTGCACAAGTCTCTCGGGCGGACGAATTTCGCGAAATTCTCCCAGCTCATACCACATGCCGCCGTCGGGCGCCTTCCAACCGATTCGATACTGACCGCCGACGCGAAAGTCCACTTCCACCTGGGCAATTTGCCATTCGTCGTTGAAGTGATACCACTGCCGAAGTTGCTCAGAATCGCTCCACGCGGCGAATACGACTTCGCGTGGGGCATCGAACAGCCGTTCAATGCGTAGGGAGTGCGACTTTTGGTTCATGGTTTGCCTTTCTGCTGACGACGAAGATGATCGGCCAGCCGGTCAAGCCGGGATTCCCACAGGTTGCGATATTCGTCAAGCCAATTGGCCGCGTCGCGCATCGGACGGGCCGTGAGCCGACATCGCCGCACGCGACCGGTCTTTTCCGTGGAAATCAAGCCCGCGCGCTCGAGCGCTCGCACGTGCTTCAGCACGGCCGGAAGACTGACGCGATGGCCGGCGGCCAAATCCGTCACCGACGCCGATCCGCGCGCCAGACGCCCAAGAATCTGTCGACGCGTGGGATCGGCCAGCGCCGCAAAGGTCCGATTGAGATCGCCTGAACACTTAACCATATGGTTTAGTATATCGCCGGGAGCCGTATTGTCAAGCAAGCTTCCGTGGTGGGCGGGCCACGCTTTTCGACCGTCGCGGTCCGGCCGCGGGCACGGATAAATTTCGACGGGCTGCTGGCCATCACAACTGGCGATTCATTACCATGGTCGCCCAGCAGGCCGCTTCGATCGAACCATTCTCGGGTGCCCCCATGCCGACCTATTCCGCAGAAACTTTGACCGAGTTCGCCACGCGATTGCTTGCCGCCGGCGGGCTGGGCAACGACGAGGCAGCGCTCATTGCTCACAGCCTGGTCGGGGCGAATCTGCGTGGCCACGATTCGCATGGGGTGATGCGCATCCCCAGCTATCTCGACGCTTGCGGCAAGGGCGAAGTATTGCCG
>JBGQHN010000126.1:0-11563 GCA_041497975.1 Planctomycetia bacterium
TATTTGGGACGCAAGCACTGTGCAATCCGTAAAATAGGAAAAATGGGCGCTATTTTTCGGCCTCGGGGCCTGTTGAGTCTTCCAGTTGAGGCAAAGGATAGGGTTTGTCGGCCCCAGGAACTCGGGGCACCTCATAAATGATTTCGCCATATTGGTCGGGATCGAGACTGGGTTGGCAGCCCACAAGCGGAAGCACGAGAAGGAATCCGGCGGCGATGGCGAGTTGGCGGTTGCGGAATGGCGTAGTCATCTGACGAGCTCGTGAGGCCGACGTTCCCGCTTCGAAATGGACCGCATCTCACTTACCGACGCATTGAAATCGGCCGCCAGCCGGTTGGGCTTCGAGTTGCTTGGAGTCTGCCCGGCCGTGAGCCCGGACGGTTTGAGCCGTTTTCATGAATGGCTGGCCGCCGGGTATGCCGGCGAAATGCATTACTTGCCGGCCCGCGGTCAGGCGTACGCGCATCCGCGGTACGTGCTCGACGGCGCGCGCAGCATTCTGATGCTGGCCCTCAACTATCGTACCGTCGAGCCAGCCGCGGCTCAACCGTGCCACGGTCGCGTGTCGCGATATGCCTGGGGCGCGGACTACCACGAATTGATTCATCGCCGCTTGGACGAGCTGGCGGAATTCTTGCGACGGCAATCGGCCACGGCCCGCGTGCGCGCTGTGGTCGACACGGCGCCGCTGCTGGAGCGCGAGTTTGCCCAAATGGCCGGCTTGGGTTGGATTGGCAAAAACACGCTGCTATTGAATAAACACTCGGGGAGTTGGTTTTTTCTGGCTGCTCTGCTGACTGATTTGGAGCTGGAATACGACCGCCCAGACGCGACGGACCATTGCGGCACGTGTCGCAGGTGCCTCGACGCTTGTCCAACCGGCGCGTTTGTTGATGAGTATGTCTTGGATGCCCGCAAGTGCATCAGCTATTTGACGATTGAATCGCGACGGCCGTTCCCGCATGAACTGCGGTCTTCAGTCGGCGACTGGCTATTCGGCTGCGACATTTGCCAGGAAGTCTGTCCCTGGAATCACAAAGCGCCAACGACGGACGAGCCCGGCTTGCAGCCGCCAATGGAACAGACAAGCTTGGATCTCGTGGAACTGTTCGAGCTCGACGCGACCGCATTTCGAGCCCGCTTTCGCCACACTCCGCTGTGGCGTTCCAAGCGGCGCGGCCTGTTGCGCAATGCGGCGATCGTATTGGGCAATCAAGCGGCTCCCCATGCGCTGCACGCGCTTGTCCGTGGCCTGGCCGATGAAGAACCGCTGGTGCGCGGCGCGTCGGCCTGGGCCTTGGGACAGTATCAGAGCGCGGCAGCCCGCAGCGCCCTGAACGATCGCCTGGCCCACGAGTCGGACGAGGAAGTCCGGGCCGAAATCCAAACGGCGCTGGCTGCAGCCCCCTGAGTTGCTTGAACCAATCGAGGGCACTGGGTCGGGGCCTGTGCGCGGCTATAATACCGCCTTGCATCACCGAGCCACGTGCGCGCCAACGGTGTCGACAATCCAGTGCCATCATCCTTTGCGGAGGTAATCCGATGAATGTTCGTAGACTTGCCGCCACGTCGACTCTTCTGGCCGTTGTCGGCGTCGCGTGTTATCAAGCGGGAACGGCCGCGCCGGCCGCTGACACGGTCCCAAAGGAGTCCTTCGCCGCGCGTCGGGCTGAGGCCAAATTGCGTCTGGCCGAATTGGCGTTGGAAAAGGCACAGGCGATGAATCGCAGAGTTCCCGGCACCTTGGCGGGCAGCACGATCTCACAGTTTACTGACGACGTCGAGCTTGCCAGGCAGCAACTGAAGAACGCCAAGCGCGAGGGCGGCGCCGATCCGTTTCAGTCCGCCCTCGATCGTGCCGAGATGGCCGTGCGCTCCGCCGAAAACAAGTACCGCAAGGTTCGCGAAGCCGACGAACGCTCACCGGGCGTGCTTCAGCCGGTGGACCTCGAGCGTTGGCAATTAGCCGCCGAGGTCGCCCGGTTGCAACTTGAGCAGGGACGGTCGTTGGCGAACGCGGACCCGCAAGCAAAGCTGCAATGGCAGCTCGAAATGTTGGGCGACGAATTGTCACAGATCAAGCAACAGACCTACTTGCTGGGACAAAACCGTCTAGGGCAGTTCTAAATAAAAGCACCAACGGATCGGAGCGATTTTCCGGCAAGTGCTTCGCGACCTGCCTCCTTTGGGAACGAGCAGCGCTCCATTCGTCGCGTGGACCTTTTTTAGCGCGAACTCGCGCCCAGCGAAGCCGGCTCCTGGCAATCCTGAAGATCGTCGCCATCGGCCGGGGGATGACGGCCGGGAAGGTCTTCGGCGTACCACGCTTCGAGCACGTCCTTCCACTGGCCGGGACGCGTGACGGCGACGAAAGCGTCGCGCACGGCCTTGGCCTGCGGGTGCAGTTGCGAGTATTTGATGCCGAACTTGCGCATCTGCCGACCGCAATGCTCGGGTCCGTACAGCTCCTCGGACAGCCGGTAATGCTCGGCGATCACCGCGCGCTGTTGGTGCACGCTCGGCGGCTCGGGCAACGGCAAACCGGCCGCCAACGCGCGGGCCTGGCTGAAAATCCACGGATTGCCGATCGCGCCGCGGGCCGCCGTCACGCCGTCGACGCCCGTGCGACGCAGCATCTCGAGACACGCCTGCGGGCTGAATAAGTCGCCGCTTCCCAGCACGACGCGCGAGCCCGCGTGATTCTTCACTTCGCGCAAAAATTCCCAGCGGCTCGCCCCGACATATTTCTGTTCGACGGTTCGGCCGTGGACCGTGATGGCCGCCGCGCCGCGGGCGAACGCGCCGTCGAAAATGTCGTAGAACTTGTCCCGGCTGGCCGGCGTGTCGTCGAGGCCACGGCGCATCTTGACGGTAACGGCCACGCGCGGCGGCAGGGCCTCGCGGACGCGCTCGACGATTTCCAACGCGGTTTGCGGTTGGCCCAACAGGTAGCCACCGCGCTGCCGGCCCAGTACTTTCTTCACCGGACAACCAAAATTGATATCGATCACGTCAAAACCCGCCGAGACGAGTTGCCGGGCGGCGGGACCGAAGTCCAGCGGATCGGCGCCCATCAGTTGAGCGCCCACTGGGTGCTCTTCGTCGCTCACCTGCATGTAACGGCGGGCCTTGCGGCCCTTGCTGACTTCGCTGATGAACCGGTCGAGCATCACTTCGCACAACGTGTAGGGCGCGCCCAATCGGCGCGCGATCACGCGCATCGCCCAGTCGCTATAGCCCGACAGCGCCGCCTGCACGACGGGAAAATCGAGTTCAAGGGATCCGATTCGCAGGGGAGGCAACATCGCGTACGCTCGAAACCGCAAGTCGTTTGCACGCCGGCAAGTCGAGGAACCATCGGCTGCCAGCGCGGCCCACGTGATTTTAGCCGCGATGCCTAGCTCGTTCGAGGGCGGATTCGTTCTAACTGCGTTGCCATGCGTTCGAAAACGCCCGACCAGTCGCCAATTTGTGATTGTCGAAACAAGCGCATCGTGGGATACCAAGGACTGTCCGCGCGGTCGAGCATCCAGCGAAAGTCGTTCATCGTCGAGAGCGGCAGCCACACTTTGGCGCCCAGGGCGCCGGCCAGGTGCGCGGTGGCCGAGTCGCAGGCGACCACCAGATCCAAGTTTTTGATCACGGCCGCGGTGTCCATAAAGGGCCCGTTGGCCGCGTCCAACTCAGATGCCAGATCGACGACTTCAAACCGGCCGGCCAGTCCGCCCAATTGCTCGCTGCCCAGGCCTTTTTGCAGACTAAAGAGCCGCACCTGGCTCACGCGCGTCAAGGGCTCGAACGCCGTCAAGGGGATCGATCGCGTGCGATCGAACTTGTAGGCCGGGCTGCCCTGCCAGTGGATGCCAACGCGCAGGCCCTCCCAACGTGACAGCTTCCGCCGCCAATCGGCGACAAGCGACTCGTTGGCCTGCAAGTAGGGAACGTTGGCCGGCACCGAATCGAGGGTTGTCCGTAAGCAGCGGGGCAAGCTGAAAATGGCCGCGTGCACGTCGAACGCCGGCCAAGGCTCGTCCAACGGGGTCACCGGGCACAGATTCGCTTCGCTCACGAGTCGCATCAGTGTTTTCGGCAAGGCCAGGATCGGATGTCCCCCCTGTTGCTTGATCAAGGGTAGATAGCGAAGGCACTGCAGCGTGTCGCCGATTCCTTGTTCGGCATAGACGAGAATCGTTCGGCCCGCCAGCGGGCCGCCGTCCCAGCGCGTCTCAGAGGGCGCGCGGCGCTCTTGGGGCGGCACTTCGAGCCTCCATTCGTGTTCCACCCATCCCTCAACGAATTCACCTCGCAACAACAACAGAAAGGCGCATATTGCGTGCTCCTCGGCCGTGATTCTTTCGCGCCGCAATGCGTCTTCGGCGCATCGATCGGCGGCTTGGCGGTCATCGCCCGCGTAGAGCGTCAGGCACAAATGGACCCGCGTGGTCAGATCATCCGGATTGATGCGCAACGCCTGCAAGTAGCTGACTTGGGCGTCGGCCAGTCGGCCCAGCATCCTGCAACACGCGCCCATGTTATGGTGGAAATCGGCCCGTCGGCCGTCGAGCCGGATCGCCTGCCGGAAATGTTCGAAGGCGGCTTCGTAATTTCCCGTGTACAACGCGATGCAGCCGAGTTGATGCCAGGCCAGCGCATGGCCGCTATCGGCCCGCACCACTTGCAAATAGAGGTTCTGGGCCTCTTGCAACCGGCCGGAGCGTTGATGTCGGGCAGCCGATTCGAATAATTCAAAAACGCTCGTCATGCCGCGGCGGCCAAATCGACGTCCCCAGGCAGTTGAAACTTGAGGCGCCCGGCTCGTCAGAGGGGACAGCCCCGGACGGTTTTGTTAGAGTTCCTTGTAGCTTACCACATCCCCATTCCTTTGCCCGGCCAATCCATGAAGATCACCTACCTGGCCGCCGGCGCCGCCGGCATGTATTGCGGCAGTTGCCTGCACGACAATACGCTGGCCGCCGCACTGCTTGGCCTGGGCGAGGAAGTGCTCCTGGTCCCCACCTACACGCCCCTGCGAACCGATGAAGATAACGTCAGCGACGCCCACCTCTTCTTTGGCGGCATCAACGTCTACTTACAGCAAAAATCCTCGATCTTTCGCCACACGCCCTGGTTTGTCGACGCGCTTCTGGACAATCCCAGCGTCATCAACTGGGCCACGAAGGGCGGACCCAGCCTCGAAGCCGAGCGCTTGGGCGATTTGACCGTCTCGATGCTGGAAGGCGAACATGGCCGCCAGAAAAAGGAAATCCGCAAACTGGTCTACTGGCTCAAAAACGAATCCAAGCCCGACATCGTGCATCTTTCGAACGCGATGCTTTCGGGCATGGCCCGCGAGATTCGCAAGCTGGGAATTCCGGTCGTCTGCACGCTGTCGGGCGAAGACATCTTTCTGGAAAAACTCTCTGAACCCTTCTATATGCAGGCCCGCGCGGCCCTGCGGGAGCGTGCGCGGGAGATTGACGCGTTTGTGGCCTTGAATCACTACTATGCCGACTTCATGGCCGATTATTTGGAACTGCCGCGGGAGCGGATTCACGTCATTCCGCACGGATTGAATTTGGCGGGCCATGGCACGCGTCGAGCCGACGCCGAGCGGCCCTTCACCGTCGGATACTTGGGGCGCATCTGCCCCGACAAGGGGCTGCACAACCTCGTTGCGGCCGCCGAGCTGCTGCTCGAAGACCCCAGCGTGCCCCCGTTTCGCGTTCGCGCCGCCGGCTATCTGAGCGATTTCGATCGCCCGTACCTGGAAACGATCGAAAAGCGGGTTGGCAACTGGAACAAGCCCGAGGTGTTCAGGTATTTGGGCGAGCTGACCAGGGCCGAGAAGATTGAGTTTTTGCAAAGCATCGACGTTATGAGCCTTCCGACAGTTTATCGCGAGAGCAAGGGGCTGCCGGTGCTGGAAGCCTGGGCCAACGCCGTCGGCGTGGTGCTGCCCGCTCACGGCGCCTTTCCCGAAATGATCGCCCGCACGGAAGGGGGTTTGCTGCACGACCCGCTGGAACCCGCGTCGCTCGCCGAGCGTCTGCGAAGCTTGCTGGTCGAGCCCCAGTTGGCGACGGAACTTGGAGTGCGCGGGCAACGAGCCGTGCGCCGCCACTACACGGCCCAAGAGATGGCCCAAAGAACTCGCGACCTCTATCACCGGGTCCAGTCCGGTTTCTTGAATTGATCGACGCCGAGGCGACTCTCCTGGCGCCGCGTCGAAGCTGACGGTCTTGCCTGCACCTACGTGGGCAGGAAACGACCGGCCTTGGAACTCCGACGGCGCGATGGCAACACGAGGCCAATTCGGGCATTTTCCAGCAAAGGTGTTGCATTAAACGGCGCAGGGGGGGTAAATTATTGGACTGACTTCTGGACGTCCAACGGCGCGGCGACCTAGCGGGGATGAAAGCCGCCGCGGCATGTTTTTCTCTTTCGTGTGATCTCCCCAGTGCAAGTGCAAAGGATCTTTGTGATGGCGAAGAAGATTTACGTCGGCAATCTCCCGTGGTCGACGACGTCGGCAACCCTGGAGACTCTGTTCAGCGCCCACGGAACCGTGAGTTCGGCCGAGGTCATCTCCGACCGCGAAACGGGCCGCTCGCGTGGGTTTGGGTTCGTGGAGATGGAATCCGACGATGCCTGCCAACGGGCCATTCAGGCACTCAATGGCACCGAGGTAGACGGTCGAGCGATCACCGTGAACGAGGCGCGTGAGCGTGCTCCACGCCAGGGTGGCGGCGGTGGTGGTTACGGCGGCGGACGCGGTGGACGCGGCGGTGGTGGTGGTGGCCGCGGTTACGGCGGCGGTCGAGAATACTAAACAAAGAACTGCTGCACGGTCGCCACAAATTTCGGGCTCGTTGGCCGGCGAGTTCACGATTGATTTCGCATGTCACGCGTTGTCGAGTGGCTACGCGGGGCGGGATTGTTTTTAGAGGCAAACGGACAAAACAAGTTGGCAAGTCATGCAAGCGGCATTTCATGGCCGCTTGCCGCACATTTTCGCGTGATCCCTAAGGTTTTGTCCGGTCGCTCCAAGTCACACGACCGGCCGATCATCACTACGAGCATTCACTTTTGCAGGTTTGAGCTATGAAGAAGTTTAAGGGGCCTCCGAAACGGCGGTCCAACAAGAATAAGATCCGCGCGAAAAAGAAGGATCCGATCTTCGTCGACGGCGAGCGCCCTCGTCCGATGTACGTCGATTACAAGGATCTGGACCTGTTGACCAAGCTTACCAACCGGCAAGGCAAGATCGTCGGCCGCCGTAAGAGCGGCTGCACTGCCGCCAGCCAACACGCCGTCACGCTGGCCGTCAAGCGAGCGCGGTACATGGCCTTGTTGCCCTACGTGGGCGACTGATCGGCCGTCCTTTCCGATCGAGCTCTGGAAATAGTTCGCCACGCCGCGAGCACCGTTCGAGTGACTGGTGAAGCGACCGCGGCAGCGATCGACTTGCGGCGCGCTTGGCCCTACGCCAGAATTGAATGCGCCACGTATGCGCGCTTGCCGCAATGGTTTGGCCTCCATGACGACACACTACAAAACGACGCGCCGCGTCGAGTTTCGCGATACCGATGCGGCCGGCATGGCCCACTTCTCGGTCTTTTTTGTGTTCATGGAGCAGGCCGAACATGAACTGCTGCGGCACCTGGGCTTGAGCGTCATGATGTCGGACGAACTCGGTCCGATTTCTTTTCCGCGGGTTGCCGCGCGCTGCGATTATCAACGCGCCGTCAAATTCGAGGACGTGCTCGACATCGAGGCCGCGGTCGTCCGGGTGGGCAAAAAGAGCATCACCTATGAATTCAACTTCAGCCATGACAACCGTCCGGTCGCCAGCGGTCAAACAACCACGGTCTGCTGCCGGTTCCAAACCGATGGCGTGCCCATTTCGATCGCAATTCCGAAGTGGATCGCCGAAAAGTTGGCGCCCCCTCCTGCCGGTTAATGCACTGCGATCGCCAACCTACAAGGCACCATGAGCCATGGCTGATCTGATCGTCGCCGACGTCACCAAGACGTATCCCACCCGGGCCGAACCGCTGCACGTGCTGCGCGGCGCCAGTTTCCAACTTAGCGCGGGCGAGAACCTGGCGATTCTCGGGCCGAGCGGGTGCGGCAAGAGCACGCTGCTCTATATAGTCGGCACGCTTGACTCGCCCACGTCCGGCCGTGTGACGCTGGCCGCGACCAACCCGTTTCAGTTGGACGAACCACGTCTGGCCGCCTTTCGTAATCGACAGATCGGTTTCGTGTTTCAAGACCATCACCTGCTGCCGCAGTGCTCCGTACTGGAAAACGTGCTCGTGGCCACCCTGGCCAATGGCCGGCCGACCCGGGAAGCGGTCGAGCGAGCCCACATGTTGTTGGATCGCGTGGGCCTGGCCGATCGGCTCGACCACTTGCCGGCCGAGCTTTCGGGCGGCGAGCGGCAGCGGACGGCGATCGCTCGCGCGCTGGTGAACCGCCCTGCCTTGCTGCTGGCCGACGAGCCGACGGGCAATTTGGATCGCACGACTTCGGCCGCCGTGGCCGCTCTGATGTTGGAATTGCAGGCTCAGGAGCGAACGATGCTGGTCGTCGTCACTCATAGCCTGGAACTGGCGGGTCGCCTCGAACGGCGAATGGAACTCAACCTGGGCCGCTTGGAATAGAACGCCGTTATGTCTTGGGGCCGATTAATTCTGCATGCGCTACGCTACCACTGGCGCACCAATCTCGCGGTGGCACTGGCCGTGATGACGGCCGGCGCCGTGTTGACCGGCGCGCTGGTGGTGGGCGATTCCATGCGCGGCAGCCTGCGACATTTGCTGCTGGATCAGCTAGGCCGAATCGACGAAGTGCTCGTCACCGATCGCTTCTTTCGCGCTCAGTTGGCCGACGACCTTGCCGGCCAATCGTGCTTCCAAGAGTATTTCAGCGAGGCCGTGCCGGCCGTGGTGGTGCAAGGCACCGTCGAAAATCCTCGCCCGGCAGGCGCGTTGCGGGCCGCTGGCGTCTCGGTCATCGGCAGCGATGCGCGGTTCTGGTCTTTGGGCGAGGGCGGCCCGTCGAAATCGCCCGCCAAGGGCCAGATCGTGATCAACGCGCCCCTGGCTGAACAGATCGGCGCCAACGTCGGCGACGAAGTGCTGTTGCGAATCGGCAGCGCGAGCCTTATCCCGGCCGACAGCGCCTTGGGCCGCAAGACCGAGACGATTCGCAATCGTCGCTTGACGGTTTCGGAAATCATCCCCGCCGAAGGCTTCGGCCGTTTCGCGCTGCGGCCCAGCCAGCAATTCCCGCGCGACGCCTTCGTGGCCGCCGAGACGCTGCAAGACGCATTGGAACAACCCGGCAAGGTCAACGCGATTTTCATTTCCGGCCGCTCGCCCGAGGCCTTGAGCGTGGCTGCCCACGATCGATTGACCGGCTGCTTTCGCCCGACCCTGGCCGATTACGGCATAAGCATCGAACCACACAACAGGCCGTTGAAAAATGGGACTGGCTCCGAGCCAGATCGCCCAAAACGCGTGAAAAACCATGTCCGCGAGGTGCCTGTCCCAATTTTTCAACAGGCAGATAAGCTGGGCTACGTTCAATGCACGAGCAACCGCATGCTCTTGGACCCGGCGGTTGTCGACGGCGCCATGAAGGCGTTTGCCGCCGACCGTCCGCAAGCCCTGTTCACCTACCTGGCCAATACGATTGCCAGCGGCGGCCGTAAGATTCCCTACTCGACCATCACGGCGATCGACTTTGCATCCCAGCCGCCGCTGGGTCCGTTCACCACGCCGGACGGCGCCGCGATCGAGCCCTTGAAGGACGATGAGATCGCGCTGAACACTTGGGCGGCAGAGGACCTGGGGGCGCGTCCGGGCGACGAAGTGGAAATCACGTACTTCCGGCCCGAGTCCACGCACGGCCGCGTCCGCGAAGCGACCGCGAAGTTTCGTCTCAAGGCAATCGTGGCCCTCTTGGGACTGGCGGCCGATCCCGACCTGACGCCGCAAATGCCGGGCATTACCGATCAGTTGTCCATTGGCGATTGGAACGCGCCGTTTCCATTCGACTCGGGGCGGGTGCGCAAGCAGGACGAAGAATATTGGGACGAACATCGCACGACGCCCAAGGCGTTTATTTCCCTGGCTGCCGGGCGGCGACTATGGTCGAGCCGCTTTGGCGACACGACGGCGATACGCTTCGCTCCGCCGCCCGACCCGACGCTGCAGGCGCAGTCCAATCAACTGCAACTCACGCCCTCGTCGATGGGTTTGGTATTCTCGCCCGTCAAGCGCTTGGGCCTGGAAGCTTCGGCGGGCACGACCCCCTTCGACGCATTGTTCATCGGCTTCAGCCTGTTCATCATGATCTCGGCGCTATTGCTCGTGGCGCTGTTGTTCCGCTTGGGCGTTGAGCAACGATCCGAGGAGATCGGTATCCTGCGAGCCGTGGGCATGCGCAATCGCAAGGTCGCGGCCCTGCTGGCTGCCGAAGGCGCGGTCGTCGCGGCAATCGGCTCGGCGATCGGTCTGGCGGCCGGCGTGGGCTATGCATGGCTGATGCTCGTCGGGCTCAAGACCTGGTGGCTGGCGGCCATCAGCGCGCCCTTCCTCGAGCTGTACGTATCGACGGGTAGTCTGGTCATCGGCTATGCCAGCAGCGTCGTCGTTTCGCTGTTGACGATTCTGTGGACGCTGCGGCGATTGGGCCAGGTGTCGGTCCGCCGACTGCTTGGGCGTCAAACACTCGACGAAGGCCAGGCAACGACGCGCCGTGCGGCCCGGCGCGGCCGGCTGGTCGCGGCCGGCCTGGTGCTGCTGGCCTTCGCGCTTGCCGTGCTGGCGCCGCGATTGGGTGGCGCTGCGCAAGCGGGCTCGTTTGTCGGCGCGGGCGCGGCGGTGCTCGCCGCCGGACTGGTGCTGATTTGGAATTGGCTGCGGAGCGGGTCAACGCTGTCGCTGGCCGGCGCGCGCAGTCTGCCCATCGCGCGGCTGGCCGTTCGCAACGGCGCGCGCAATCCTAGCCGCAGCACGCTCACGGTGGGCTTGATCGCGGCGGCCAGCTTTCTGATCGTGGCGCTGAGCGCTTTTCGTCTCGACCCGGCCAGCGAAGGCCGCGGACTAGCGAGTGGCAGCGGCGGATTCGACCTGGTCGCCACGAGCGATCAACCGATTTATCAGGATTTGAATTCGCCCGGCTCGCCGGGCGGGCGCGCGGAGTTGGGCTTTTCGCCGAGCGCCGAAACATTACTGCAAAAGTGTGAAGTCGTATCCCTGCGCGTGCGCGACGGCGACGACGCCAGTTGCTTGAACTTGTACCAGCCCACGCAGCCCCGGATCTTGGGAGTGACCGCGGCGATGGTGCGCCGCGGCGGATTCGCGTGGATGTCGACGGCGGCCGAGTCGCCCGAAGAGAAGCAAAATCCGTGGTTGCTGCTCGACAAGAAACTGCCCCACGATGCCGACGGCACGCCAGTGCTGCCGGTGGTTCTGGATTACAACACGGCGGAATTCAGCCTGCACAAAGGAAAGGTCGGGCAGACGTTCGACGCGCAAGACGAATTCGGCCA
>JBGQHN010000127.1:0-11548 GCA_041497975.1 Planctomycetia bacterium
ATGGAAATGATTTTGCAAGGAACCGTAGCGCGCCGCGTCGGTTGGCCGTTGCGCTGGACGATCGTCGCCATCGGCCTGGCGGTTTTGCCGCTCTCGATCCGCACTTTATGGGCGGATCCCCCCGTCGGGCCGCAGGCTGAGCCGGCCGCCACGGCCGAGCCCGAGGCGCCCGCCGCCATCGACCCCGTCGTTGCCGTCGAACTGGTTGGCTCTGACGAAGCGACATCGAGCGCCGCGCTCTCCGGGTCGGTCGCGGTCGAAGAGTCCACGGAAGAGATCGCCAGCGCCGAGCCGTCGCCAAGCGTCGAAGAGCGGCTCGACCGCTTGGAGAAAATGATCCAAGCGCTGGCCGAGCGCGGCCAAACGGGAGCGACGGAGAAAACTAAGCCGAAAACTGTTGTGGTTAAAGCGGCACCGCCGGCAAGCGACAAATCACCAGGCAAGGGCAAGCCGACGCTCAAGGACAAGTCGCACGGCGACACGAAGTCGCCGGATGACGACAAATCGATCCCCCTGTCAATCGAACTGGCGCCGGACGCGACCATCGAAATCGAAAGGTTTCTGGTCGATGCGATGCGCCAAGCCGCGATCAATCTCGAGCTGGCCAAGACCAACCTCGCGCGCTACGAGGCGGCCACCCGCCAGGTACAAGCTGTGAAAAAGGCCTTCGAGGCCGACACCGTCAACGTGGATCAGTTGCTCGAAGCGCAGCGGCGCGTCGCCGAGGCCTATTCGGCCTATATTCGCAACGCGGGCGAATTGTCGACCTCACCCGAGCGCTCGCTGTTCGTTGCCAAGGCGCAACTCATGAGCGCGAACCGCGCGCTCCAGGATGCCAAGGAAACCTGGAAGAAAATTCACGAGGCGGCCACGCCCGGCAGCGCGGAGGAAAAGGCCGAGGCCATGGCCCGCGAACAATACTATCAATTCAAGATGCAGGCCCAAGCCTTGCTGAACGAGTATCATCAGGCCCAGTCCCGCATTTCGGCCCTGGCCGGATCGCCCACCCAAAAGGGCTTGGAATGGCTCACTTCGGAAGCTGCCAGGCACCAGAGCAAAAAGGATGAGGTTCGCCGGCAAGCGGAAAAAAAGCTTAGCGCCTCCGGATTCTTGCTCGAACGGGCCAAGGCGGAGAAAATTCGGGAAGAAGCCCGCAGGGAGATCGAACGGGCGAAGCGCGAGGCCGAGGCGGCGCGCCGGCAACTCGAGGCGCTTGAGCGCCACGTCAAAGCCCGCGAAGCCGAGGCGGCAACCGCCGCCGCGAAGGCCGAGGCAGCCGCCAAGAATTTGGAAGCGGTAGAAGCCGCTGAAAAGGCCTCCCAGGAGGCAAAAAAACCCGAGAAACAGTAGTCGCAACAAGGGGCCGCGGCGCGGCAATGCTGCGCTGCGGCCTCTTTCATTTCCGTGCGCTGGGCACTGGCCATCGCAGCCACACTTTCTTGTCGTATGCCGACGAGCAGCCCTCCCAAATAATCCCCAGCCATTCTCCACTTCCCACTGCGTTCGCGCCCGATTACTATATTCACCGAACAATCTCGGAAAGCCCCGGCCGTGCCGAGGGCCGCAGTTTTTTCATGGCAACAATCGGAGAACGAACAATGCGTCTTCGTTGGCCGATCGGCGCGATTTTCGCCTTGGGCCTGGTGGCAGTCGGCCGGGCCGAAGCGCCCTTGGCGCCCCCTATCGCCCAGCAAATTGAACATCGGGAAACCTGGCACGGCGAAACCGTCGTCGACCCGTACTACTGGCTGCGCGAAAAATCGAACCCGCGGGTCAGCGAGTACCTGGCGGCCGAAAACGTCTATACCGACGCGATGACCGAGGACCTGCGGCCTTTCGCGGAAGCCGTGTACCAGGAAATGCTCGGCCGCATCAAGCAGACCGATCTGTCGGTGCCGAGTCGCCGCGGCGGCTACTACTATTACTCGCGCACCGACGAGGGTCGCCAATATCCGATCCAGTGCCGCCGCAAGGGCAGCATGGACGCTCCGGAAGAGGTTCTGTTGGACGCCAACGAGCTGGCCCAAGGCCAGGCTTTTTTCACCTTGGGCGCTTTCGCGGTAAGCGACGACCAGAACTTGTTGGCCTACACGACCGACACGACCGGCTACCGGCAGTTTGTGCTGCACGTGAAGGATCTCGGCAGCGGCCAGACGCTTCCCGACACGGCCCAGCGCGTGACCACGGTGCAGTGGGCCGCCGATAACCAGACGCTGTTTTTTTCGACCGAGGACGAGGTGACGAAGCGGCCGAACCAGGTGTGGCGCCACCAACTGGGCGCGGCGACCTCGGACCTGGTCTACGAAGAGACCGATGAGCTGTTTCGCCTGCAGGTGCAGCGCACGCGCGACCGAAAGTTCGTATTGATTTCGATCAATAGCGAAGAAACCAGCGAGGCGCGCTACTTGCCGTCCGACCAACCCACGGCCGCCTTTGGAGTTTTTCTGCCGCGTGAGAATGGGCACCGCTACCAAATCGATCATCGCCAAGATTTTTTCTACATCTGCACGAACAAGGATGCGAAGAATTTTCGCATCGTGACGGCGCCCCAGCACGATCCGGCCGTCAACAACTGGCAGGATTTCGTGAGCCATCGCGACAACGTGCTCGTCGCGAGGTGCGAGACCTACCAGGACTTCGTCGTGGTGACCGAGAAGGCCGACGCGCTCAGTCACATTCGCGTGTTCGATTTTCGTGACGGCGCCTGGCACAGCCTGGCTTTTGGCGAACCGGTGTACGCGGCATCGTCGAGCTTCAACAGCGAATTCGACAACTCCGCGTATCGCTATAGCTATCAGAGCTTGGTGACGCCCCCCAGCGTGTTCGACTACGACGTCGCCAGGCGACAGAGTACGCTCGTGAAACGGCAAGACGTGCTGGGCGACTACGATCCGCGCCGGTACGTGTCGGAGCGCTTGTGGGCCACGGCCCGCGACGGCGCGAAAGTGCCGCTGTCGATCGTTTACAAAACAGGCTTTCGCCGCGACGGCCGCGCGCCGCTTTTGCTGTACGCCTACGGATCGTACGGCGCCGGCACCGCGGCGTCGTTTTCCAGCGACCGAATGAGCCTGCTGGACCGCGGCATGGTCTTTGCTATCGCGCATGTGCGCGGCGGCGATGAAATGGGCGAGGCCTGGCGCGACGACGGCAAGCTGATGAAGAAGAAAAACACGTTCCACGATTTCATCGATTCGGCCGAGTACCTCATCCGGGAACAGTGGACCTCGCCCGACCGCCTGGCGATCGAGGGCCGCAGCGCCGGCGGTCTGCTGATGGGGGCCGTCCTGAACATGCGGCCCGATCTGTTTCGCGCCGTTCACGCGGGCGTGCCTTTCGTCGATGTGATGAACACGATGATGGACGCCAGCCTTCCGCTGACGGTCGGCGAGTATCTGGAGTGGGGCAACCCGCACGAAAAACCGGCCTACGACTACATGAAGAGCTATAGCCCCTACGACAATCTGCGGCGGGGCGGATATCCATCGCTGCTGGTCACAACCAGCCTGAACGACAGCCAGGTCATGTATTGGGAGCCGGCGAAGTACGTGGCCCGCATGCGCACGCTCAAGACCGACGCCAATCCGCTGTTGTTGAAGGTCAATATGCGCGCCGGCCACGGCGGAGCCTCCGGCCGCTATGACCGCCTGCGGGAACAGGCATTCATCTATGCCTGGCTGATGAGCCAGGTCGGAATCGCCAGGTAGCGGCGGTGTTCGGCAGCCCCTCCTCTTATGCCGCGGCTTTGTTACGATGAATGATGAAGCCCGCCCTCGATCGATCGCTCGGGCGGCAGAAAGCAGCCGCGGGCGTAGCTCCACGAGCGCCGGAGTCGAAGTGTCTTGCAGATTATCCAGTACCCCCATCCCACGCTGCGCCACGTTTCCAAACCGCTGAAGCGGGTCGACAAGGAGCTGTACGCGATCGTGGGCGAGATGTTCGAGCTGATGTACGTGGCCAACGGCGTCGGGCTGGCGGCCAACCAGGTCGATCTGCCGTACCGGCTGATCGTCATCAATCTGCAGTCCAACCCCGAAGCCAAAGACCAGGAGTTCGTGTTCATCAATCCGGTCCTCACCAGCCGAAAAGGCAATGCCGAGGCCGAGGAAGGCTGCTTGAGCCTGCCCGGCTTGTATGCCGACGTAAAGCGGTCGGAGCGGGCCGTGCTCAATGCCTACGATCTGGCCGGCCAGGAAGTGACGCTCGAGCTCGAGGGACTGTTTGCCCGGGCGGTACAACACGAGATCGATCATTTGGACGGAATTTTGTTCATCGATCGTCTCAGCCCGACTGCCGAAATAGACATCAAGGATCGTTTGCTCGATTTTGAATCTGAATTTTCCGGCGCGCGAGAGCGCGGCGAAATTGCCGACGACGCGGCGATTTCCGCCAGGCTGGTCGAGCTGGAAAAATTGCGGACGTGAGCCGGCCGCCGGCCAGCCATTCGTGTCCCTTGGGTGACGGACGTCATTGCCGATGCGCGTGATCATGATGGGGACCGGGCCGTTCGCGGTGCCGACGTTTCGGCGGCTCGTGGAGTCGCCCCATGAGGTGTCCGCGCTATTCACGCGTCCCCACCGGCCGCTACACGGCAAGAGCCCCTCTGAGGCCAATCCGATGCGCGGCGTGGCCGTGGAGTTTGCCATTGGGGTTCACGATCCCGAGAGCATCAACGCGACACACGCCCGCGCGGTATTGGCCAGTTACCGCCCGGATTTGTTCGTGGTGTGTGACTACGGCCAGATTCTGGCTCCCGAGACGCTGGAAGTTGCTCGTCTGGGCGGGATCAATCTGCATGCCTCGCTGTTGCCGAAATACCGCGGCGCGGCGCCGATCAATTGGGCGATCTATCACGGCGAAACCGCAACCGGAGTGACGATTATCCACATGACGCCGCGCGTCGACGCGGGCCCCGCGATCGCGCAAGCCCGGACGCCAATCGGCCCGCAAGAGACCGCCGCCGCGCTCGAACCCCGCCTGGCCGAGTTGGGCGCGCCCTTGGTGGCCGCCGCGATCGACGCGTTGGAAGCCGGCACGGCGCGGCCGATCGAGCAGGATCCGGCGCAAGCGACGCGGGCCCCACGGTTGAAGAAAGAACATGGCCTCGTCGATTGGTCGCGGCCGGCCGCGGCGATCGTCAACCAGGTTCGCGCGCTCGATCCCTGGCCGAAGACCTTTACTTTCTGGCAGCGCGCCGGCGGCGAGCCGCTGCGACTGATCCTGGAGGCAGTCCATACCCAGCCCGCCCTGCCGGCTCCGCCGGGCACCGTGTTGGAAGCCCAGGACGACCTTCTGCTCATCGCCGCGGGTGAAAACGCCTTGGCCATCGATGCGATTCAGCCGTCGGGCAAGCGCGTGCTTCGGACGGGCGAGTTTCTCCGCGGCTATCCGGTCCGACCTGGGGACCGGTTTGGTTCCTGACGCTGGCGCGTCCCTAATGCCCCAGGCTGGCTGCGTCGAATCAAAACCTCGCTGGCCGCGCTGGCCATTTGGGGGTTAAGATGGGTCGAATGATGCCGTATCGATTATTCGCATCCGCAACCCGCCGAATTCACACCTTCGCGCATGGCTAAACAGCTCTACATCGAGACGGTCGGCTGCCAGATGAACATGCTGGACAGCGAGCTGGTGGTGGCCAGCCTGCGAAAGGCCGGTTACGCGCTGGTCGATAGTCCGGCCAAGGCCGACACAATCTTGTTCAATACGTGCAGCGTGCGCCAGCATGCCGAAGACAAAATCTACAGCGCGCTGGGCCGTTTGAAGCACGCCAAGAAGCACAATCCGCACAAGATCATCGGCATCTTGGGCTGCATGGCGCAGAAGGACCAGAAGCTGATCTTCGAGCGGGCTCCGTTTGTCGATCTTGTCGTGGGACCGGGCCAGCTCCATCAAATTCCTGATCTCATTGAGAAGATCGCCGCCGGCGGCGGACCGCGCATGGAAGTCAGCCTCGAGCGCAAGGGAGCCAGCCGGGCCGAAATCGAGCGCAGCTTCGAAAGCTACGATCCGCTGCGCGATCCCGAAATGCGGCCTACGCCGTTCCAGGCCTTCGTGCGGATCATGGTCGGCTGCGACAAGTTTTGCACCTATTGCATCGTGCCGGCCGTTCGCGGGCCGGAGCAAAGTCGACCCCCTGCGCATATCGTGTCCGAAGCCCGGCAGTTGGCCGCCGAAGGCTGCCGTGAGATCACGCTGTTGGGCCAGACGGTCAACAGCTACCAGCACACCGCCGACGGGCGAACCACGCGGCTATCCGATTTGCTCGCCGCGCTGCACGAGATCGAAGGGTTGGCACGACTGAAATTCGTGACGAATTATCCGCGGGATATGACCGATGATCTGCTGCAGGCGGTGCGCGACTTGCCGAAAGTGTCGCCCTATTTGCACGTGCCGGCACAAAGCGGCTCGAACCGCGTTTTGCAGCGGATGAAACGCGGCTATACGGCGGAAGAATATCGCGAGATGCTCGGGCGCATTCGCGATACGGTTCCCGAGGCGGCCGTGACAAGCGATTTTATCGTGGGGTTTTGCGGCGAAACCGAGGACGACTTTCAAGCCACGGTCGATTTGGTTCGCGAGTCCCGCTTCAAGAACAGCTTCATTTTCAAGTACTCCGAGCGCCCAGGCACCAAGAGCGCGCAACTTCACGGCGATGATGTTCCTGACGAGGTGAAAAAGCGTCGCAACAATGATCTGCTGGCGATTCAAAACGAGATCAGCGAGGAGGACAACATGCCGTTGGTGGGTCGTACCGTCGAAGTGCTGGTCGAAGGACCGAGCAAGGCGGCGATGCGCCACGACGAAGGCGGCGACGTCTTGCAGCTGGTGGGCCGCACGCACTGCGACCGGATTGTCGTTTTCGACGGCAATCGTCGCCAGATCGGCCAGTTGCTCGACGTCGCGATCTACGACGCCAACGCCTTCACGCTGTTCGGCAGCGTAGTCACCCGGCACATCGGTCCGGAAGTGTACCGTCTCTAGCAAACAGCGTGCCTGCCCGGACCGTTCGCATGCGCATCGACCAACTGCATCGCTACCTCGATCAACCGGCCGAGGCCGAGGCCTGGCTTCGATCGTGGAGTATTTCCGATCCGCTTCGCGCCCACGGCAACCTGGTGCGGATCGCCACGTTCGGCGTCACGCTCGATTTGTTGGCGGCCATGTGCGACCAATTGGCCGAGCACTTGCCGCGTTCCAGCGATCCGGACATGGCGCTCAATAATTTGGAGCGCTTCGTGGCGGCGGCCCGCAATCCGCTTTCGCTGGCCTCGCTGTTCGAGCGAGACCGCGAGGCGCTGCCGATCTTGTTGCAGATTTTTGCCACCAGTCAGCATCTGAGCGACCTGCTGATCATCGACAGCGAGAGCTATGACTTGCTGCGGATCACCGGCGGGGAGCCGGTCGCCCGCGAGTCGTTGGTGGACGAGTTGTGCGCGGAAGTCTCGACGCTGGCCGACGACGAGGTGACGGTCGCGGCGGCCCTGCGCCGTTTCAAGCGCCGCGAGACGCTGCGCGTGGCCTACGGCGACATCATCCGCAACCAGCCGCTCAATACTGTGACACGGCAGATCTCGTACGTGGCCGACGCGATCGTCGAGGCCGCGGTGCTCGCGGCTCGCGCGCGGATCGACAGTCGCCGCGGTTCGCCGTCGCCGGCCGAGGGCGACGCGGGCCGCTTCGTTGTCCTGGCCCTCGGCAAACTGGGCGGCGTGGAATTGAACTACTCGAGCGACATCGATCTGATCTTTCTCTACGACTATGGCCGCGGCAAAGACTTGGTCCGCCAGCAAAGCTGGGCCGAATACTTCGATCGGCTAGTGCGCGAAGTGCTCAAGCTGCTCGCCGAGGCCACGGACCTGGGAGTCGCGTATCGGGTGGATCTGCGGCTGCGGCCGGGCGGCAACGCTGGTCCGATGGCCGTGGCCTACGAGGCGGCCCTCCAGTACTACGACGTCACCGGCCGCACCTGGGAGCGGCAGGCGATGGTCAAAGCCCGGCCGATCGCGGGCAATCTGGATTTCGGACGCGAGTTTCTCAAGCAGCTCGAGCCGTGGATTTATCGGCAGTATCTCAGTCGGGCGGACATTACCGGCATCAAAGCCTTGAAGCGGCGCATCGAGCAGCGCACGCACCGCGAGGGCGCCGACGCGCACAACGTCAAAACGGGCCATGGCGGCATCCGGGACATCGAGTTCGTGATCCAGTTCCTGCAACTGCTCAACGGCGGCGATCTGCCGGCCTTGCGGACCGGTAACACCCTGGAAGCCCTCCTGCAATTGGAGCGCTGCGGCTGCCTGACCGACCGCGAGCGGACGATTCTGGAGGAAAACTACGCGTTCTTGCGCAAAATCGAACATCGCTTGCAGATCATGTTCGACCTGCAGACACACTTGTTGCCGCACGACCCAGCCGAGCAACGAAAAGTCGCCATTCGCCTGGGCTATGCGGACGCGCCGTCGCAAACGGCGCTGGCGGCCTTCGAGACGGACTACAAGAACAAGACCGAGCTGAATCGCAAGATACTCGATCACCTGCTGCACGACGCCTTCAGCGACGACGCCAAAACCGAGCCGGAGAGCGACCTGGTGCTCGATCCCGAGCCGGCGCCGGAAAGGATCGCGGAAGTTTTGGGCCGCTATGCGTTCCGGGACGTGATACAGGCCTATAAGAACCTGATGGAGCTGTCGACCGAAAAGATCCGCTACCTGTCGACCCGCCGTTGTCGGCACTTTCTGGCGGCCATCGCGCCGCGGCTGTTGGCGGCGATCGCCAAGACGCCCGATCCCGATTTTACTCTCGTCAACTTGAGCAAGGTCAGCGATTCGTTGGGCGGCAAGGGAGTGTTGTGGGAGCTCTTCAGCTTCAATCCGCCCACGTTGCGGCTGTACGTCGAGCTGTGCTCGTCGAGCCAGTACTTGTCCGGCATTTTGATCAGCAATCCGGGAATGCTCGACGAACTGTTGGACAGTCTGCTCTTGGACAAGCTGCCCACGAAAGACGTGCTGGAACGGACGCTGACCGAACTGTGCCGCGGGGCCCAGGACATCGAGCCCGCGCTGCACAGTTTCAAGAACGCCCAGCAGCTACGACTGGGGGTGCGGGACATTCTCGGCAAGGAGAAGATCGAGGCTACGACCGGCGCGCTGTCGGACATCGCCGAGACGTGCTTGCGGCAGATCACGCGCGTCGAATACCAAAAACTCACCGCCAAGCTGGGCGAGCCGACCATTGGCGAGGGGGACGGTGCCGGCCGCGTGTGCGAGGCGGTGATCGTCGCGATGGGCAAATTTGGCGGCCGCGAGTTGAACTATTACAGCGACCTGGACTTGATTTTTTTGTACGAAGCCGACGGCATGACGGCTCATGCCCGCCGCACGCGTCGCGACACGACGACCACCAACCAACATTTCTTCAGCGAGCTGGCCCAGCGAATCATCAAGGTGGCCAGCCAGTTGGGGCCCTACGGCCGGCTGTATGAAATCGATCCCCGTCTGCGCCCGACCGGCAAGAGCGGTGCGCTGGCCACGTCGCTGGCCGAGTTTGGCCGCTATTTCGGCAGCGGCCAAGGTCAGCTCTGGGAGCGCCAGGCATTGTGCAAGGCGCGCGTCGTTGTTGGTTCGCCGGCTGCCGCCGCGGGTGTCACGGCGGTCGTGCGCGAGGCGGCCTTTTCACCCCCTTGGCGACCTGAAGACGCCGAGGCAATCTGGCAAATGCGACAGCGCATGGAAGAAACCGCCTCGCCAAGCAACTTGAAGCGCGGACCTGGCGGCTTGGTCGACATCGAGTTTCTCGTGCAAATGCTGCAGCTTAAGCACGCGCGAAAGCAGGCCGCGATCGCGCAGCCCTCCACGCTCGACGCGCTGGCGGCTTTGAACGCGGCCGACATTCTGAGTCGCGACGATTGCGAGTTCTTTGTCTCGAGTTACCGCTTTCTGCGCACCATTCAAGCGCGGCTGCGGTTGATGAGCACCACGGCTCGCGACGACTTGCCGGACGAGCCGCGCGAACTGGCCAAGTTGGCCGGCCTGCTGGGCTATACCAGCGCCGAGGCCCTGCTTGCCGACTGCCGGCGCTACACTGCCGAAAACCGCCGTCGCTGCGAGCGGCTGTTCGACGTCGTGGCCGTCTAGCGACGTTTTGCGTGACGGCCGAAGCCTCTACCGCACGGGGTGTGCCTGCGGCGGTCCGACAGGCAGTTTACGAGCCATCGCCCGGCTCGTATGCTGAGGAGCGAGTCCTGGGCCAGCATTCTCTTTTCTCTTGCCAAAAGGGCCGGTTATGAAGTCGTTGCATTGGGTGGGGATGCTGTTGATCTGGCTGGCCGCGGCGCAAGTTGCCATCGCCCAAAAAAACTCGCGACCCGCCGATCCGAAGCCCAAGAGCTACGATCAATCGCGAGTTGGCGATAGCGATCCGGGGCGCATTGTCGTGCCCACCAATCAGGTTCTGTCGCCGCTGGGGCGACAAGTGGCCTATGACGGCCGGCCGGTCGATTTGGCCTTGAGTCCTGATGGGCGGTGGTTGGCGGTGCTCGATCGCGCGGCCGTATTGATCGTCGATCCCGTTAGCGCCAAAGTTGTCTCCCGCGCGCGGCACAAGGGTGGCAGCTATGCCGGGCTCGTCTTCACGCCCGACGGCAGGCGGCTGTTCGCCTCGAGCATTACCGGCACGATCGGCGTCTTCGAAGTCGAGTCCGATGGCCAGCTCGAAGCGGAACCTCCGATCAAGTTGACGGAAGATTCGCAGGCCGACCCCGAAAAAATTCTGCCCGTCGGCCTGGCAATCGACGGTTCGGGCGAGTCGTTGTGGGCCGCGCTTAACTTGCGCAATAGTTTGGCCGAGATCGATTTGCGGGGGCGCCTGAAACGCGAGATTCCCGTCGGCAATGCGCCCTTTGGCGTTGTGCTTCTGAGGGACAAGGCGTACGTGACGAATTGGGGCGGGCGATTGCCGGACGCCAAGAGCATCACGGGCCCGGCAGGACAGGGTTCGCCGGTCCGCGTCGATCCGGTGCGCCACATCGCCAACGACGGCTCCGTCTCGGTCGTCGAGCGGGTCAGTGGCAAGGAAGTCAAACAAATCGTGGTGGGCCTGCATCCGTCGGCCATCATCGCCTCGCCCGATGGCAAATGGTTGATTGTGGCCAACTCCAACAGCGATTCGGTTTCGATCATCGACACGCGCAAGGATGAAGTCATCGAAACGATTTCCACGCGGCCGGCCGAGCAGATGCTGTTCGGCAGCGCGCCTTGCGCCTTGGAAATCAGTCGCGACGGCAAAACTTTGTACGTCGCCAACGGCACGAACAATGCCGTGGCCGTCGTGGATCTGCGGCCGCCCCAGAGTCGCGTGCGGGGGTCGTTTCCCACCGGCTGGTATCCGGCCGCTCTGGTGCTCGACGAAGCTCGACAGTCGCTCTACGTGGCCAACGTCAAGGGCGTCGGATCGCGCAGCCTCGAATGGAAGGGACAGCGCAAAGTCAAGGGCAAGGACGTATTCGGCTACACGACCCACGACCAGTTGGGCACGGTATCGCTTGTGGAGCTGTCGA
>JBGQHN010000128.1:0-11546 GCA_041497975.1 Planctomycetia bacterium
CGACATGATCGAGCTGTCCGTGAAGCCTGGTCGAAGTTGTCGCGAGCTGTTTCAAGAAGCCTACGATTGGCTGAACCAGGCAAAACCCTGGAAGTTCGCGCATCACTTGGGCCACGGAATCGGTCTGTTTCCGCACGAGGCCCCGCATTTGAACCCGAATTGGGACGACACGTTCCAAGCCGGCGAGGTGTTTGCCGTCGAGCCGGGGCTGTACGGCGACGGCCTGCGGGCCGGCATTCGACTGGAGAACAACTACGTGGTTACGGAAACCGGCGTGGAACTGCTCACGCCATTTCCCCTGGAGCTGACGTGATCGCTCCGTCCGGGGAAGAGAAATCGGCTTAGCGGGCGCGTTTCGCCACGCTTCTGGCCAAAAGATCGAGTTGGCCCTTGAGATCGGCCAACAGGAGATGGGGACTGGCTTCATCGGCCATGTGGGCGTAGAACGCCTGCGCGGCCGAGCTGTGCGTCACGCTCATCAAGGTCGTGGTCCGTTCCAACCGGTCGAGCTGCGAATCGACCCGCTGCAGTTTTCGCGCGGCGTAGCGGCTGTTTTGCCACACGCGTTCCAACTGGAGTGCCAGACCCAAGAGCAACACGACTTGCCCGGCGATGACCACGCTTAAGCCCCGGTCCCATGCATCCGGACGGTGTTCGATGAACGACCAGGTGATTAGCGCCGCGCCGATCGAGCAGGCAACCACACCCACGAGCACGACGGCCTTGGCGGCGCGCGCTCGTCGCCCGGGTCTGGACTCCCGGCGATGCGGCCTGGCCAGCGTGGGGTGCCTTGCATGTACGTGCCAGTTTGGTTGGCGATTTCCGCTTGGCCTGGTCGCTGGGGCTGGACGCTGGGCATTTCCCCACGGTCCTGCCCGGGCTTGCAATTGGCGGAAGTTCTGCTCGATTTCCCAATCCTCGAAGCTGGGATAGGGACTGAGTGGCGATTGCAAACCGCCGAGATCAACGCCGTGTTCTGCGGTCGCGGCCAGGCTGGCCGCATGCGCGGCGCTTGGCGCGGCGTCAGCCGACAACAAGGCGTCGCACCGAGCGCAACGTACCCCCGGCTGGTCGTCGGAGCGAATGCCCCTCACGTCTTGGCGGCAGTTTTTGCACCACATCAAGTCGACTCTTCAAACACAGTGCTAGCACGATCTCGACGCGCCAGGCGCATTGCTTCCATCGGCCACCGGCGCGCGAAACTATACTGATTTTTCAAAGAGTAAGGGTTGGGCAGCCCTTGACGGCGACAGTTGGCGATGACGCGGATGGTACCGTAGGCCGCGGGCGGTAACCGCGCTGGCAGCTTACTTGGCGGCCGTTTCGTCCGCACTGGCCGCTGGCGGCTCGTACCACTGGCCGCGCAGCCAATCGACGATCAGTCCGATGGCCTGGGACGTCAGGATGTTTTGCGGCGAGTCGCCCGGATGCTCGGCGAACGACGGCATCCGGTCGTTGCCATCGCGATAAAATCGCTCGCTCTTCGGATTGCGGATCATCGCCATGAGCCACTGGCGAGACCCATAGCCGGTCAGATCGGGCGCGCTGCCCAGCTCGCCTTGATCGTGGAACTTGTGGCATGACGCGCAGCGCTCGGCATCGCCGATTAGCTTTCTCCCCGCTTCGATGCGGGCGGCGTCTCTCTTGTCGGCCGCGGCCTGGCCAGGCAGTTGGGCCCCGGCCGAAAGGGCGATCACGACGTTCTGGATTTCCTCGGGCGGCCAGGTGGCCAGCGTGTCGTGGACGAAACCCACCATCTCGCCCTCGCTGTGCGCGGTGTGACCGAAATAGTTCGGGCCCGCGATCTGTTTGGGATCGAGCAGCCCGGCCAGCCACGGCCGACTCGCGAACTGGTAAAGGTTCGGCGCCGAGGATTTCCCGTTGTCCGACGGCGTCGGGTCGGTGCCGCCGCTGGCCGGCGGCGCGTGCGTATGGCAACCGGCGCAGCGCGCGGCAAACAATTTAGGACCTTGCGTTTTCGGGTCGTTGCGCAACAGCGTGATCGCGCCCGAGACGGGAATCCGCGTGGGGGACGAAGCCAGCGTCACCACGCGCTCGGCCTCGGCATTGGCCTCGGCGACGGCCTTCATGTACTCTTCGGATTTGCGATATTTCTCGTAAGCTGCCAGGCGTCTTCGATAGTTTTGCATCTTCACCGCGTCGTTGCCGAAATGTGCCGCGATCTTGGCTTCGTCCGCGCCGACGGCTTCGATCGTCGGACGCAAGTCCGCGAAATCTCCGGCATCCCTCCCGTAGGCGCGATAGTCTTCGTTGATCGCCGCGCCGGTCAAATACGCGATGCCGGCAAGCAGTATCGATGTCAATCCGATATTGAAGCGATGGCCGAGATTCCAGCGCCCGAGAATTGGCATGAGGAATAGTGCCAATAGCACTGCCAGGGGAATCACGACGGCGCCTAGCAATTCGCCCTGTTCGCCCCAACCTTCGAACAGCTTGAGGAATTGGAACAGGAACAAGAAATACCATTCGGGCCGTGCTGCCGAGTATTGATTGGATGGGTCGGCCGGCGCGCCCAGCTCCGCCCCCAAATGCGCGGTAACCGGCAAGTCCCCATGGCCCGGCGAGAACAGCGTGATCGGTCGCACAACCAACACCAACACCACGACGAGAACCGCCAGGCACGCCACGGCGTCTTTGAGCAACTGGTCCGGCCAGAACATTGCGTCGGGGCCCTTGGGCGGCCGTTTGTGGCACAGGCCGTGTCGACGGAACAGGGCCACGTGCAGCACGAGGAATACCGCGAGCAGGCCTGGCAGAACGCCGGCGTGCAACGCGAAGAAGCGAGTCAGGGTCAAGTGTCCGTAGTCGGCGCCGCCGACGACAATCTGTTGCAATTGCGGCCCGACCAGCGGCACCACGCTCAGCAAGTTCGTGGCCACACGCGTGGCCCAGTAACCTTTTTGATCCCAGGGCAGCAGATAGCCGGTCAACGACAGACCGAGCACGATTTGCATCAGGATCAACCCCAGCCAAAAGTTCACCTCGCGTGGGGCGCGGTAGGCACCGTCGATCACGACTTGCATGAAGTGCAATACCATGAGCACGACCATGGCCTGCGCCATGAAGTGGTGCAAGCCACGCAGCAGCCAGCCTCCCTGCACGTCATTTTGGATGTAGTACACGCTTTCCCAGGCGGTTTGCGCGCCAGGGCTGTAGCACATCCACAGGAAGATGCCAGTAATGAGTTGCACCGTGAACGCGAACGTCAACGTGCTGCCCCACACATAGCGCCAGCGGGCCCCGCCCGGCACGCGTTCGAACAGGGCCTCGTGCACGAAGCCGCGCACACCCGTGCGATCGTCAAACCAATCGAGCAGCGCCTTCATTGCTTGGCCGTTTTTTCGGACTTGCCGGTGTAGAAGTTCTCGAACTTGACCAGGATTTTCTGCTCATGGACTTTGCATTCCAGCGTGTCCATCGATCGCGGGCTGGGACTGGGAGGAATAAGCTGGCCATCGGCCTGGAACGAGCTATTGTGGCAGGGGCATTTGAACGTGTTGGTCTGGTCGTCGTAGGCGACGAAGCACCCGGCGTGTGGACACGTGGCCGTCCAACATTCCGGCGTGGGCTGGTCCTTGGTGCGTCGCAGATAAACGGCCCCCACCGGTTCCAGCGAGAGATTCCAGGCGTCGACCTGCTCGGCAATGACCGGGAACGGACGAGGAATGCCGTCGTCCGGCAGCGCGTCGAGAGTGGCGACGCGGATGAACTTCCCCGATTGGCTGCTTCGGCGCAGCGGATCGAAGAACGCGGCCAGACCGGCACACGCCGGCACCAGGCCCGCAATTCCACCGACAACGAGGGTGCCACAACGTATCAAGAATCCGCGCCGGTCGGGCGCGCCGGCCTTGGCCGCGACGGACGGCGGTGACGCTGGCGAGGGTTTGGCCATCGAGCTAGCCTCCATTCTCGGTGCCTTCTGACTGGCCCGTGTCCCTTCGGGTGCGCGCCGCAAGCGCTGGGGGCAGAGTTCAACGAGGTAGGCGATTGTGGGCGGGTGCTTAGCGATCGAAACGGCCGGTGCACATCCGTCACTTGTCGGATTGGCTCGGCTTATTCTGCAATTATCGCATGGCGTTTCGCACGGCGTCAAGCACCTTGGTTTGCGCCGCCGGCCACGGTGCGCTAATGAACGCGCCGGCCGCCGCTTTGTGGCCGCCGCCGCCGAACAATCTCGCCAGGGCGTTGCAATCTACTTTTGAAGTGCGGCTGCGAAAGCTGATTTTAAATCCACCGTTCGATTGTTCGACAAAGATCACCGCCACCTCGGTGCCAGCGATGGCCAACGTCATGTTGATGACGTCTTCGGTATCGGACGGAAGCGCGCCGGTAGCTTCGAAATCTTCCGCCAATGCCGCCGTGTACGCCAAGCGCCCGCCGAGGTCCGTCGCCGTGCGCGCCAAGATGCGTCCACGAAGTTGCAGCCGGGCCAGCGAATCCTGCTCGTACAGCGAGTTGAAAATCTCGCTGGGCACCGCGCCGGCTTCGATCAACTCGGCCGCGTAACGTAGCGTCGCGCCCGTCGTCGAACCGAATCGAAACCAACCGGTGTCCGTGGCGATGGCGGCAAATAGCGGCCTGGCAATCTGGGGCGTGACGCGAACGCCCAAATGGTGCGCCGCTTCGAGCACGAGCCGGCCGGTCGCTTCGGCATCTGGGTTCTTGAACAGTTCCGCGCCCATGTCGTCTTCGCCGACGTGATGGTCCAGAATCAGCTTGTGCGCCCGCGTGGAACGGACGATCTCGGCCATCGTGCCCAATTGGGCCCAGGCGCTCGTGTCGAGGATCATCAAGACTTCGCAGGCTTCGAGCTCGTGCGGCTTGACGTCGATCTCCAGGGTGTTCAGCCGCTCGTCGGGATCGATGAATCGCAAATTGGGCGGCGTCGCTTGCGCGTTGACGATCACCGCGCTTTTGCCGAGCGATTCCAGGACGAGGGCCATGCCCAGCTCGCTGCCCAGGGCGTCGCAGTCAGGACGGATATGGCTGGTCAGCAGGAAGCGATCGTGAGATCGCACCAGCTCGGTAAAGCGAGGCCAAGGGATCGACATGTGGGTTTCGCTTGGGAAATTGCTCGGTGTTGGGTAAGGAGTTCGGCGGTGGATCAGGCAGACGCGCCGCTGGGGCCGGCTCCGCCTGCCAACTTATCGGCCAGCTCGTAGTCTTGGAACACCCGGCGCGTGGCTTCGACGTCGCGGGTCAGCTGGCGCTTCAATTCGTCGATTCCGGAAAATTTTTGAATGGGTCGCAAGGGAGCCAAAAAGTCGACTTCCAATGCCTGCCCATACAGCGGCGTACCGTCCCAGCCGACGAGATGCACTTCGACTTTCAGCGACTGATCGCCAAATGTCGGGCGTGGTCCAATGTTGATCGCCGCCGGCCAGCGTGTATTGTTCACGAAAGCGCGCCCGGCGTAAACGCCCGCGCCGGGCAGCAACGTATCGACGGCGTCCAGATTCGCCGTGCCAAAACCCAGCTTGGCCCCACGGCCCGCGCCATGCACGACCATTCCTCGAATCCGATAGGGCTGGGTGAGCAGCGCTCGGGCTTCGTCCACCTTGCCGTCACCAAGCAGGCGGCGAATGCGCGAGCTGGACACGTATTCTCCCCCGACCAACAGCGGCTCGACGACATCCAGGCTGATACCTACGCCGGCTGTCAATGCGCGCAAGACGTCGATGGTTCCTGAACGCGCACGTCCAAAAAAGAAATTCGGCCCTTCGATCATTGCCCGCGCGCCGAGCTGTTCTTGCACGATTTGCCGGAAGAATTCCCGCGGAGTCAGTCGCAGCAGCTCTTCGTCCGTCGGGTAGGCGATCACGACGTCAAGGCCCAAGCCGGCCAACAACTCGGCCTTGCGATCGGTCCACGTCAGCGGCGGCGGCGCCTCGCTAGGTCGCAACAGGCGCACCGGGTGAGGATCGAAAGTAAATACGACCGCCGGACCGTCGAACTCGCGAGCCTTTTCGATCACCCGCTCGACGATTCGGGCATGGCCCAGGTGCACGCCATCAAAGTTTCCGATGGCGACCGCCCCCCCGCGCAGCTCGTCGGGGAGGCCGGTTACTTGTCGCAGCAGCTTCACGAGCGTGGTGAGCCAACCTGAGGGCTAGTGGTGAGCAAAGAGCAAATTATGGAGCCCCGGTGGCTGAGCGGTCAACCGACGGTCCGACGGGTATTTGAAAATTGCCGCTGGCGCCGGTTCCGAGCATTACCCGCTCGCGTTACAGGTGCCAGATATGCTATCCTTTTATGGAATCAGCCGCTTGTGTCCGCTGTGGAAGGTACATGGAAGATAAGCAGTTTTTCCTGTCCCCCGATCTGGCGTATCGCCTGGCGGCAATCGACATCGGCACGAACAGCATTCGCTTGATCGTGGCCGAGCCGCTGCGTGGTGGGAATTATCGGATTCTGGATGAGGAAAAGGAATCGACCCGGCTGGGCGAGAAGCTCAGCAAAACTGGCCGGCTCGATCCGCAGTCGGTCGAAAAATCGCTGGGCGCCCTGCGAAGGATGAAGCAGATCGCCGAAGGCTTTCAAATCACCGAGCTAAAAACGATCGCCACCTGCGCGGTTCGCGAAGCGGCCAACGGTGACGAGTTTTGCCGGCGGGCTCTCGATGAACTGGGAATCGAGATCGAGGTCATCGGCGCCGAGCAAGAGGCCTTGCTGGCGTTTGCCAGCGTGCAGCGGGCCTTTGACCTGAAGAATCAACACGTGGCCGTGGTCGACATCGGCGGCGGCAGCACGGAAATCGTGCTGGCTTTCGCCAGCCTCGTCGAGGCGGTTTACACCACGCAATTGGGCGCCGTAAGGCTCAGCGAAGCCTATGCCGACACGGCCTCGACCGAGGGCTTTGATGAACTCTTGGCGGGTATCGACCGCCATTTGCGCAAACACACCAAGAACCCGGTTTTCGTGCCCCATATCCTGTTTGGCTCCGGCGGAACATTTACCAGCCTGGCTGCCATGGTCATGGCCTCGAAGGGGCAAGAGGCGATGCCGGTTCGCGGCTACCAGGTGACCCGCGCCGAAGTGCGGCACTTGCTCGATCGATTGCGCAACATGCCGGTCAAGGACCGGGCCGGCGTGCAGGGTTTGAGTCCCGATCGGGCCGACATCATCGTGGCCGGCCTGGCAATTGTCGACCGCGTCATGGACCGTTTTGAGGTCAATTCGGTGCAAGTTCATAATCGCGGAGTGCGCGACGGGTTGCTGTTGACGATGATCGACCGGTCGTTGGGCACTGCGGTGGATAAACCGCACGACCGCGACGCGGCGCTGGAGCGCCTGGCGGCCAGTTGTGGCTGCGAAATGGCCCATGGCCGGTTCGTTGCCAGGTCGGCCGCCTCGATCTTTACGCAATTGAGTGCCGCGTATGACCTCAATCCCTCGGATCTTCCGCTGTTGGAGGCCGCGGCCAAGCTGCAGGATGTCGGCTATTTGATTAACTACGATCAACACCACAAACACAGCTACCACTTGATACTGCACAGCCGTTTGGAGGGCTTTCAACCCAACGAGTTGGAATTGATCGCCAACGTGGCCCGCTACCACCGCGGCGCCGACCCCAAACGCCGGCACGCCAACTTCCGTCAGCTTTCGGCCGCGGATCAACGGCGCGTCCGACAAATGGCCGCGATTCTACGCGTGGCCGGCGGCTTGGACCGCAGCAATACCCAACAAATCACCGACGCCAAGATTGAGCTGGGCAAGACGGACGACATGACGCTGCGCGTCGCCGCCAGACAATTTCCCGAAGTCGACATCTGGGGAGCTCGCAAGCGCAGCAAGCTGTTCCAAAAGGTGTTCGGCACTTCATTGACCATCGAGTGGGACGACCCGGCGCAAGTCGATCAAAAAACGACGGCGACCTCGGGCAACGGAAAGGTGTCCGCGCGCGATTCTCTTCCCGCCGAGCGGACGGGTTAGGGCGCGCCCGTGTAAATATGTGGCGGGCCCCCCCTCGCTGCCCTCTCCCGCCAGGGGCGAGGGCGTGCAGCGCGATGCGGGCCATTACGAGACCTGTCGCCAGGCCCGTGACAGATAAGTAATTAAATCGCTGGCGATCAACGATACCTGGCCCAAGTCGGCCGCGGCCAAATCGCCGGCCAGGCCATGAACGTACGTGCCCAATCGCGCGGCGTCATACGGCGTCAGATGTTGGCATAGTAACGCCGTAATGACGCCGGTCAGCACGTCGCCGGTTCCGCCGGTCGCCATCCCGGGGTTGCCCGTGGGGTTGATCGATAAGCGCTCTCCGTCGGTGACCACCGTGCGGTGTCCCTTCAGCACGACCACCGCTCCGGTTCGCTGGGCTAGTCCACGGGCCAGGCTTTCGCGCTCTTCCGGCGGAAACTTGTCACGCCCAACCAGCCGGCCAAATTCACCCGGATGTGGCGTCAAGATTCTCGGACCGCCGGCGGCGCCGAGCACTTCGGGCTTGTGAGCCAGCGCATTGAGACCGTCGGCATCGACGACAAGCGGCTGTGGCAGACTTTGGTACAGCCAACAAACGACTTCGACCAGTTCCTCCGATCGGCCCAACCCCGGTCCACAGGCCACTACCGTGGCTTCGTCGGCCGCTTCGGCGATCACCGGCAGCGCCCAGGAGGCAATCCGGCCATGGGAATCGCTTGGCAATGAGATGGTCATCAGGCTGGGCTCGAACGCCGCAACCGTGGCCTGGCAAGCGGAGGGAGTCGCGATTTTGACCAGGCCGGCGCCGCTGCGCAGCGTGGCCATACCCGCCAACGCGATCGCTCCGGCCATGCCTTGCGATCCGCCGACCAGCAACGCGCGGCCAAAGTCGCCTTTATGGCTGGCGGCCTTTCGCGGCGCCAGGCGGGGCAGGGGGGAATCTGATTCTTCCGTATCGCTCATGCCGATTTCCGCGCCGGACCTCCGTCAACTGCCTGTTGAAAAATTGGGACAGGCACCTCCCGGCTATGGTTTTTGACAGGTTTCGGGCGATCTGGCTCGGAGCCAGTCCCAATTTTTCAACGGCCTGTCAAGCTTGTCCGTTCTCGGGCCGACCGACGCGCGACGCAATCAGACCTGCCACATAGCCGCCCTTGAAGCCCGCGTCGATATTCACGACGGTCACGTTCGCCGCGCAACTGTTGAGCATGCTCAGCAAGGCCGCAAAGCCGCCCAGATTGGCCCCGTAGCCGACGCTGGTCGGCACAGCGATCACCGGGCACGAGACATGCCCGCCCACCACGCTCGGCAGCGCGCCTTCCATGCCGGCGATCACCACCACCGCGTCGGCCCGCTTGAGTTGTGTCAGACGCTCCGGCAATCGGTGCGGTCCGGCGACGCCGACGTCAAACACCATCGTCACCTCAACGCCCATCCACAACAGCGTTTCGCGGGCTTCTTCGGCGACCGGCAAGTCGCTGGTGCCGGCGGTGACAATCGCCACGTGGCCCGACCGCTTGCCGGCTACAGAGTCGGACACGGTCAGCGGGATGCAAATCGTTCTGGCCACCGGATTATACCGGGCCGTGGGAAATATCGCCGAGAGTTCGGCGGCCTGGTCGGCCGAAATCCGCGTGGCGAGCACGTCGTTTTTTTCGTCCAAAAGCCGCGCGAAGATCTTTGCCAGCGTGGCCGTGGATTTCCCTTGCCCATAGACGACCTCCGGATAGCCACAGCGGCGCTTGCGATCCAGGTCGAGCTGCACTTCGGTCAAGTCAGCGGTGAGCGGCTGCGAAACTTGCGTGACAAACTCGTCGAGCACGAGTCGGCCCTCAAGAAGCTCTTTGGCCAATTGCTCCAGTTGTCGCGCGTTCATACTTCCTATGGTAACGACGGCAAGCGGCTCATGCGAATCCAGGACAGGCAGGACGTACCCTGGAGTCGACGACCGGCCAAAACCGGTGAAACACCGGGCGCCGGTTCGCGCAACTGCCGCTCGACGAGCAGCTTACTCTCGGTTTCAGGCTTGCCAGAAACCAAGGCCGATGTTAGCAATGGGCTACCGAAACCACTTCCTTTTCCCGGATAGCCGATACTCCCATGTCCCGCTTCGCCGCCCGACGCGACCGCCTATGCCGCAGCTTTCGCAAGGCTGGAATCGACGCGCTGTTGATTACGAACTTTACGAATGTCACTTATTTGACCGGCTTCACCGGTGACGACAGCTACCTGTTGTTACTGGGCGATAGGCCGGTCGTTATCAGCGACCCGCGGTACACGACCCAGCTTGAGCAAGAATGCCCGGGATTGGAAGCGTCGATTCGGCCGCCGGGGACGGGCATGGTCGAAACCGTGGCTCAGATCGCCAAGCGTGGGCGCGTGGGCAAGTTAGGGATTGAAGCCGGTTCGATGAGCGTCGCGTTGCACGATCAGATTGCCGCGGCCTTGCCCAAGACTCCGCTGGTCGCCACGTCCAACCTGGTCGAAGACCTGCGACTTATCAAGGACAAAGATGAAGTCGCGGAAATCCGTCGAGCTATCTGGTATGCCGAACGGGCCTTTGGCATCCTGCGGGCGTCGTTGCGGCCGGAACGGACCGAGAAAGAAGTGGCCGATGAGTTGGAAAATCAAATAAGACTGTACGGCGGCAAGGGATGTAGTTTTCCATCGATCGTGGCGGTCGGTCCCCGGGCCGCATTGCCACATGCCCGGCCAACCGATCAGAGAATTGGCGCGGATGACTTCGTGCTGGTTGATTGGGGAGCCGACGGCGGGCTGTACAAGAGCGACTTGACGCGCGTTTTAGTGACCGGTAAAATCTCGCCCAAACTCGAACGTATATATAGAGTTGTGTTGTCGGCGCAGGAGCAGGCGATTGCCGCGATCCGACCGGGAGTTACGTGTCACGACGTAGACCAGGTTGCCCGCTCCATGATCGCGAAAGCCGGCTTTGGACGGAACTTTGGGCACGGCTTGGGGCACGGCATCGGCCTGGAGATTCACGAGGCACCGCGACTGGCCGCCAAGGCGTCCCTCAAGCTCGAAGCGGGTATGGTCGTAACCGTCGAACCGGGAATTTATCTGCCCGGATGGGGTGGCGTGCGAATCGAAGACGATGTGCTGGTAACCAAGGGTGGCTGCCAGGTTCTGACCACGCTCGGAAAACAGTGGGAAGACGCCATCGTTCGCTAAGCGGTTTCGCGCGGGCGTTTCAGATGAGAGAAACAGCTCCGGTGGTGAAGGCCGCCGGGACTTGATACTTGGGAGAAGCAATGATGGCTGGCTCCGGCTCCAACCAGGGCGATATCTTCGACGTCAAGCGCATTCGCCGGCTCGTGGAACTAATGAACGAGCACGAGCTGGCGGAAATCGATTTGCGTCAAGCCGATCAGCGGATTCGCTTGCGCAAAGGAGGCGAGCCGCTGCTGACGACCGTCCCGGCGAGGCCGACGGCCGTCGGCGACAACTCTCGGGCGCCTGCCAGCGCGCCCGACCAGGCCGCCGCGCTTGCCAAGGCGGACGCCGATTTGGCGTTGATCAAAAGCCCCATGATTGGCACTTTCTTCGTCTCGCCCAGCCCCGAAGCGCCGCCCTTCGTGAAAGTC
>JBGQHN010000129.1:0-11441 GCA_041497975.1 Planctomycetia bacterium
ACGAGCGTCAGCGCGAGCACCGAACCGACGGCCAACGATTTGAGCAGAAGCGGCGAAGGCGCGGAGGTGACGAACGTCGCGGCATAACTGCCAAACGCCGTGGCATACAAGGCCAGCGAGATGATGTAGCCGGCCCACATGAACAGGTTCAGGCCGCCGGCCAGGACGCCGTCGCCAAAACTCTTGACCAGGAAATGCACCGCGCCCCCGGCCGACGGAAACGTCGCGCCCAGCCGGGCGTAGGAGTAAGTCGACAAGAGCGCCACCACGCCGCCGATGGCAAACGCCAGCCACATGGCATTGCCCGCCGCTTCGGCCACCACGCCCAGAATTGAAAAGATGCCCGCGCCAACCATCCCGCCGATACCGATCGAAACGGCGGCCGCCATGCCGATCTGGCCGGTGCCGCTGTTGCTCTTGTCGACGAGCGACGTGCCGTGCGTGTCGGATGAATTGGCGGTCATGAGAGACGCTTTCGGCTGGAGCGTTGCCGCGACGATCGTGGTGCTGGGTACGGAAGACTGGTCAATCGTAGCCGATGGTGCGATTGCCCGTCGACGGGCAATCTTGACGAGGAGAGAAACTCAAACGACGAGCGGAACGCGACCCATGACAGGGTCGGCCCATTAGCAGGTCGCGGCTTCGCGCCGGTTTTGGAAATGACTTGCCGCTGGCCAATATTAGGAGCACAATGGCCGCCATTGCGCAAATGCCAGACGCAAAGCGCGGAAGCACAAGGAGCATTCCATGTCAAAAACTAACCGCCGCGATTTCATTCAGCAGACCGGGCTGGGAATCGCCGGAGCCACGGCGCTGTCATGGGCTTCCTCATCGAGGGCCGCGGGAGCCAATGAGCGGCTGCGAGTCGGTTTGATCGGCTGCGGCGGCCGGGGGCGCTACGACGCCGGAGTATTCGCCGCGCGCGGTGACGTCGAAGTGGCTTACCTTGCCGATCCCCACAAGCAGCGCCTGGACGAGGTGGCACGGCAGTTTGGCGGCATGGCCAAAACCACCGACGATTTCCGGCGCATTCTCGACGACAAATCGGTCGATGCCGTCATCAACGCGACCCCCGTGCATTGGCATGCGCCTGCCACCATCCTGGCTTGTGACGCCGGCAAGCACGTGTACGTCGAAAAGCCGTGTTCGCACAACATCCGCGAGGGTCGCTTGATGGTCGAGGCGGCCCGGCGCGCCAATCGTGTCGTGCAGCACGGCACTCAGTCGCGGAGCACCAGCACGATCCGAGAAGGTATCCGGCTGCTGCACGAAGGCATTATCGGCGACGTGCTTGTCGCTCGAGCGTGGAACATTCAGCGCCGCGAGGGCATCGGCCCCGGCATCGTCGGCGATCCGCCCGAGGGACTCAATTACGACATGTGGCTCGGCCCGGTGCCGCTCGTGCCTTACCGCGACACGTTTTTCTCGGGTTGGAACTGGCTGCGCCGATTTGGGACGGGTGAGATCGGCAACGACGGCGTCCACGATATCGACTACGCGCGTTGGGGACTGGGCGCCGAGACGCATCCCGCGTTCATCGCGGCGGCGGGTGGCCGTTATTTCTTTGACAACGCCGCTGAATTCCCGGATACGCAGCAGGTCTGCTTCGAATATCCGGCCGCTGGAAAGTCGGGGAAAAAGCGGATGCTGATTTACGAAGAGCGATTATGGTCGTCCACGTATCCCCACAACTGCGACAGCGGCGTCGAGTACTATGGCAGCGACGGCCAGATGTTTCTCAGCCGGCGGGGCAAGATCGAAGTGCTTGCCAACGACAACAAGCGCCGCTCGGTCGACGTGCCGCTAGCGCCGCAAGACACCGAGGCCCACGTCGCCGACTTCGTCGACGCCATCCGTACCAACCGCCGGCCCCACGCCGACGTCGAGATTGCGCACCTCACCACGTCGCTGTGCCACCTGGGCAATATCGCGATCCAATTGGGTCGCTCGCTGCGCTTCGACCCGGCACAAGAACGTTTCCGCGACGACGCGCAGGCCAACGAGCTGCTGACGCGGACCTATCGCGAGGGTCACTGGGCAGTGCCGAAGCTGGTATAGGGGACGAGAACGCGGCGCGTGAATATGTAGCAGCCCCCCTCACCTGCGAGCTGTCGCTCGCTGCCCTCTCCCACCAGGGGAGAGGACGGCGCACGTGACGAGCGTGGCGCGCGGGAATTAGCGACGACCCTCAGTGCGCGACGTACGGAAAGATCGCCAGCCCCACGAGCGCGGCAGCCAATACGATCGCGGGCTCGGGAAATCGCTTGCCGCTAGACAACAGGCCCAGTGTCGCCAGCAGAATCAAGACTTTGGGCCACTCGGGCTGCCAGGCGTCGTCCAAAATGGTTCGGCGGCCGAGCACGACGACCGCCCCGCCGATCGCCCCGATGGCTGCGGCGGTCACGCCGTCGACAAAATTGGCAATTCCCGGCCGGCTGCCAAACTTTTTGAAATACGGCGCCGGAATGATCGTGAGCAAGTAACACGGCAAGAAGGTCGCGCCGGCGGCCAAAACCGCGCCGCTCAGGCCGGCCACGAGGTAGCCGATAAATCCGACCGTGATCACAACCGGCCCGGGCGTGATCATCGCCACGGCCACCGCATCGAGAAACTCGTGTTCACTTAGCCACCCGTACTCGCGCACCACGCCGCTGTAGAGAAAGGGCACGATGGCCAGGCCGCTGCCGAACACGAAGGCGCCGGCCTTGGTGAAGAATAGCACGATGTCCAATTTCGTTTGCGCTTCGCGGCCCAGCTCGATGGGGAAGATCGAGGCCAGCGGCAGCAAACAACTTGCCATAGCCTTGGGTCCGCCGCCGAAATTGGCTGGGGACCTGGCCAGCCATACCAATACACCCGCGAGCAGGAACAACGCGATGTATTCTGTTTCCGTGACGATCGTGCACACGGCGCTAGCCAGCCAGATTGGCCACAGCAGTCGACTGGAGCCGATGGTCTTGTGGGTGAGCTTGTACGCGCTCGAGGCGATGATGCCGATGACCGCGGCCCCGACGCCGTAAAACACGGCCTGCATCCAACCGAGTCCGCCGTAGAGTTGATAGGCCCAGCCCAGTGCCACCACCATTGCGAACGACGGCAATACGAATGCCACGCCCACCAACGTGGCGCCCCACACGCCGTAGTGCACGTAGCCCAGATAGATCGCCAACTGGGCCGCCAACGGGCCGGGCGCCAATTGGGCCAACGCGATGCCTTCCTTGTAATCGGCCTCGGAAACCCAGTGCCGCTCTTCCACCAGGTCGCGGTGCATATAGCCCACCAGCGCCACCGGGCCGCCGAACCCCAGCGCTCCCAGTTTGAGGAAGTACCGCACAAGTTCAGCAAGCGAGTAGCTGGGCACCCGGCCGGGTACGTGTGGGGCAGTTGTGTCACCAGGGGTGGGCACGTCCACTCGATGAATCTCGCAAATCGGAATACGACGACCTGTCTGGCGGCTGGCGACCATTGTAGCTGCGGGCCTGAGATATCCCCAAGCCGAACGTAGCGCGATTGCGCGGCGCTACAGCACGATCCGGCCTTCGATCAGGTCCGGAATCTGGCTGCCGTCGATCAGTCGACAACCGATGCGGTCGGCCAATTCCCTGGCCGGCGCGGTGAATCGCGAGTTGGTTACCACGGCGGCAACCTGGCAGCGGCAGGCCGTTAACGCGCTTTGCGCTTGCTGCACGGCCAGCTCATCCACTGCTGTCTTCGGGTCGCCCGCCGCTCGCATCGCGACGCGCCGCCCATCGCGCGTCGCGATCAAGTCGATCGGGCATTTTTCCGTTCTGGGAACGGGTTCGACGACGTAGCCGTGCTCCTCAAGCGCCAGCGCTAGGAAATTCACGAGGCCACGGCCGGTCATTTCCTGCCAGTGGCAGGTGCGCAGCCAATGCAGACGGCTCTGGGCTGCCGCTGTCAGGCGCTCGTACTCGCGCGCGGCGGCCGTGAGTCGTTCGCGCTGGGTTGCCTCTTCCACGGCCAGGCGCTCGTGGAGCACGGCCGCTTCCTTCAGCTTCTCCGTCACCCGTGGAATGGCCAGCGCCAGTTTTTCGTCTTCCGGAAAAAATGAGAACGGAAGGTAAGCAACGGCGGCCAGGATAATTCCCGCCAGAATCACAAGCACATAGCCGAGCGCCGAGGGCGAGAAGACGCTGGACAGCAGCACGAGCACGGCCGGCCCCAGAGTCACGGCGATGAAGAAACCCCCGTTGCGGCCGAACGTGTGGTCCAATATCTCGCGAGTCGACTGAAACAGTTCCAAACTCGACAGCCTGGCGGCCAGGAGCTGACGTCGGCGTTTTTGCCTGGCCAGATCGACCTGCAGGGCGACGTTCTCGGCTGCCAGCGCCGCACGATGGGCTTTGGCCCGCTCGATGTCCGCCTCCGTCACCTTGCCGGCCACCGGGGTCATGACAGCGCAAATAACGGCGGTCGACGTCGACGTGAGGTCGCCGGGAATGATAAAGTCCGCAAGGCAGCTTGGACACCTGGCGGATTGGCCTTCGCATCCCTCGGGAATTTGCAGCAACGTGTGGCAGTGCGTACAAGAACAGTGCAGGGCCATGCCGAGGGCTCGACGACACCCATCTCGCTTGCGCGCCGGCGGCACGCAGTGGCGGATGCGATAGACCATGGAATTCTAGGCGCGCGGCGCGCATCGTCAAAACGGCCCAAGCGCCGCGCGTTGACCCGACGAGTGCTCGTCGCCGAATTCTCCGGGCCTCATTCCGGTCGTCGCTGGCATCGTCTGGCTGCCTGTTGAAAAAATGGGACAGGCACCTCGCGAGCAGGGTTTTTCACGATTCGGGCGATCTGGCTCGGAGCCAGTCCCATTTTTCAACGCCCGGCCAGTTTACTCGCCAGATTCCACGATTTCGTTACCGTTGCGCGTGGCCAGCGCCCGCCACAGCGGCGGATCGATTCCATCTTCGATAAACCGCGTCGAGCCGTCAGCCAACAGCAGATTGACGCCCCCGCCGTGCCGGCTGCGCGCGGCTCGCCAACCGTAAGGCGTAAAGACCTTCTGAACGCCGCCCAAGAAAGTCACCCCCATGCAATCGAAATTGGGGGAATTCGGCAACTGATAGTGGTTGTACAAAGCGCAGCGCATTTCGCCGTTGACCCAGGCGAAGCCGCGGCCGTTCGATACGTTCCACTGCGCGCTGTTGGCGCAGCCAGTTTCGGTCAACGGCGCGCTGAGCGCAAATTTGTAGTCCGCTTGCGGGTCGCGCTGCAGCGGGCTGCCGTCCGGGTTGCCCAACAGGCTTTCGGAGAAGAGGGCCGTGTGGCTCGAACCGTCGACGATGTGCGACAGGCGGATATGCGAGTTGACGAAAAACACCCCGTCGGTCTGAATCGGCGAGCCGCCGTCGCCGCCCGTGCCGGCATTGGCCGCGTAATTCGTCGGGCCAAACTTGACGGAAACGGTTTGCCCGCGATCGCTGGGACACAGAAACAGCCCAACGGTCAGCTTGACTCCCCGGGCGTTGACGGCGGTGACGTCGAGACCCGCGCTCGTCGGTCCGTACAAGGGCACGCTCAAATCCAACGCATTGTAGGCGTTGGTCTCTTCCAGAAACGGCGTCAAATGCGCCAGCGACGACCAGCGATAGAACGTCCACGCGTTGGCCGGCATGGCGGCCCATTCCTTGGCCTCGGAGCCCATGGGAAACGCATTGCGCGCCGCATGAAAATTGTGCGCCGCGATGCCGATCTGCTTGAGGTTGTTCGTGCACGCGGTGCGCCGTGCGGCTTCGCGGGCCGCCTGGATGGCAGGCAGCAAGATCGCGACCATGACGCCGATGATCGCGATCACGACCAGCAATTCCACGAGGGTGAATCCGCGCGAGGAGGCGTTCGAGCCGCGGTAAGGAATCGAGAACAGCATCGAATTCGGTCGCCTCAGCGCGGAGTTTAGCTGCCTGTTGAAAAAATGGGACAGGCACCTCGCGGACTCGTTTTTTTACGGGTTTCGGTCAAACGGCACGCGTCAGAACCTCGGCCGGGCCAAACGACCGCAATTCGTTGCCGGCATTCTCGAAGCCAGGAATGTTCTCATATGTAGCCCAAGCGCGATTGCATTACAACACGTAAGTCGGGCCTCCCCGGGGTTGCTCAACGGGCGTTCTTCTCGCCCAGGGGGCACATCGCGATATTGGTTGTGGCACGCCGCGCACAGGGCCGTGACGCGCTGGAAGGCCTCGTGGGCGGCCGCCGTGTCGCGCGGCTCTTCAATACAGCGCGATCGCGCGGCCTGGTCCGCCATGGCAGCCTTGAATCTTGACCGGCGCAAAGATGAAATACGCCTTCTGTGGCAGTTTTCCCAGGCCGGTCAGAAACTCGATCGCAACCATGCCATTGGTTCCCAAGGCCCAGTAGGTCGCCAGCGCGCGTTTG
This sequence comes from Planctomycetia bacterium, assembly GCA_041497975.1. Taxonomy (GTDB): domain Bacteria; phylum Planctomycetota; class Planctomycetia; order Pirellulales; family PALSA-1355; genus PALSA-1355. Next base: position 6,400 of record JBGQHN010000129.1, read on the forward strand.
GGTTCGCTTCCACCGAGCGTGGGCCCGTCGGTCGCCACCGCGCGAACGCCCTTGCCCGCCAGATACATGATCGCCTCGGGTCCCGGAGCGGGCCATCCTTCGCGCTTGCCGTCCAGCGGGTCGGCCATGCATGCCAGGCCTCGCGGCAGCGGCTTGAACGTGGCATCGCTATACCCGCTATGAAAGATCACGATATCGCCCGGCTTCAAATCTCCGTGCTCTTTTTCATGCTTTTGGATATCGGCCACGGTAATCTCGGGCGAGCGCGGCCAGGTATTGGGATCAGTCGTGCCGATGCAATGCTCGACGTTAACCAAGCGCGCCCGACCACACGTTTGCTCAAGCGGCACTTTTTCGGTCGTGACGTCGCTCGTTCCGCGCGGACCGTATTTCGCCTCGTACTCGGCCAGCCAGGCGCTGACCTCGGGCGCGTAGGAATTGTTGTCGAATCCGGCAGCGGGCAGGGCGTACGACGGCGGAACCAGGTGCGTGCCGGCGTGCGCATCGAGCAGGTGCGTTTCGTGGTATCGACCCAGGTTCGTCGCCAGGAAGAGCGGCACTTTCAGATAGCCTTGCCGGTGATTGCCCGCGCCGCGTCCGGGCCAGGTCACCGGCAGCTCGGTCGACAGCGTCACCGACAGATCCACAACCTGCCGTTTGCGCGCTGAATCGATAAGACTTCCCGCGAGGGAACCGCCCACGATCGCCAGCGCGCGGCCTTCGCTGTACGGCCCGTCGGCGTGCTTGGGACTGAGCATGCAATAGAAGGCGCCCGTAGAAGGAAGTTGATTCAGACCGGTGGCCGATTCGGTCCAAATCATTCCGTACTTGAGACCGGCCAGGTGCGTGGGTTCGGCCAGGTCGGGCAGCGGACCCATGCTCGCGCTGTCGGTGGCTAGCGCCATGATCTTTCGGCCGGCCAGATACTCCATGCAATCGGGGTCCGGATCGGGCCAGGCCGGCGCGCGGCCTTCGACCGGCGCCGCCAGAAATCGGCGACCCGCGGGGAGCGGCTGGTAATACTTGTCGGTGTAGCCGCTGTTGAACAGCACGACGTCGCCGGTCGCCAACGGTCGATGCTGCTTCTCCCACGCGACGATACGCTCCTTCGTCAGCAACTCGCTGCGGCCTGGAGTTTTGCCGTCGACCAGGTCGCGGCAGTCGATCTTGCAGGCTTCGCCGCAGAACTGCCAGGCGGGGATCTTGTCCGTGAACGATCTGCCGTAGGGGCCGGCGTTCGGCAGGTTCGTTTCGGGAAGTGGGATTGAGTGCGGTGGCACATCGAGCTGCGTGCCCGTGTTGCCGTCGATGGCCAGAATATCGCTGTTGTACGGACTGAGTGGTCCGATCCGCAGATAATGATTGATGTGGAACGGCGGAAAGCCGGAGGCAGGCCACGTGGCGGGCATGTCAGGCGCGACCAGCAACGACAAATCCACGATCCGGGCCTGGCCAACGTCGGCGGATTTCCCATCGGCGGCCAGCGCGTGGGTGCCCGACGCGAGAAGTACAAGCGCCGCCGCGCAATACGATCGAAAGGACCAGCCAAAACTCGCGACGCTCGTTGGAAGATTTGCCACGGTGCACCTCGATTTCGTGCCGTTGGCGTCATCCTACTGGCGGTATCGCTGGCGTCAATCCGCGCAGCGGCCCCGACGACGTCGAAGGCCGGGGCTTAAGGCGGATCGAGATCTTGGCGCCTGTTGAAAAACGGGGACAGGCACCTCGCGAACATGCTTTTTCACGGGTGCCGGGCGATCTTGGCTCGGAGCCAGTCCCGTTTTTCAACGGTTTGCTAGGCAAGCTTGGCGAAATACTCATCCGAGGCCGCGAAGATTTGCGCCAAGGTTCGCGTCGTGTATTGCCCGGAGCGCAAGCGGGCCGCGTACCATTCCATGCCGGCCAGGTCGGCGTGGCGCTCGAGCATCTGTTCGTAAAGTTGGTCGACCGTTCGGCGAGATCTCTCGGTCGAACTCAGAAAACTGGCCACCAGATCGGCGCGCGAGAGTCCGCTGGCCAGGGCCGCCATGTGGCTCGCTCGACCGCCGGCGTCCGCCGCCCGACCCAGGACGTCGCCGTACAAGGCATCGACGAACGCCTGATTCGTGGCGTGCGAGCTCGCATACTCGCTCGAGAGCATGAAGCTTGTTGCCACCGAGTCTTCCGTGGCGCCATGCACCAGCGCCTGGACCCAGAAGCTGCGCCCGTTCGAGTCGGCCTGGCGATGCAGGTACGTGGCGTAGAATTCGTCGACCACGTTGCCGTATCGCTCCGCGGAGGCCCACAGCGCCTGCGCGATCGTGCCGCGCGTCGCGCCCGCGTCGAGCTGCGCGGTGTAGTAGCTTAAGCCCGACGGATCCGCCTCGCGTCCGAGAATATCGTGATAGAGCGACGCGACAACCGCCTGCGACGTCGCCTGAGCAGTGCCCGATCCGCCCGCCGGGGATGTTTGCGAAGTCGAGCCGCCCCCCGACGATGAGGAACCACCACCTTGTGCCGGCGGACTGGTTGTCGCCGATTGCGGCGAAGCCGGCGGATCGAAGTTGCCCACGATCGGCAGGGCCGTCGGATCGCCAAAATGGTATGCCAGGTCGGCGCCCAAGGGCGTGGGGCTGAAGGGATGCGCCAGCGTGTTGAGCGAGCCGGCCACACGCAGCGTCTTGGATGGGTCGTGGGAAATCAAGAATCGCCACTCGGACGTGCCCTGTTCGGTGCCCGAATGGGGAATCCACAATCCGATGTCGTCGATGCCATCGCCGTCCATATCGGCGGCCACCGGTCGATCGCTTACTCCGGGCGCGCCGAAGGCAATGCTGCCGAAGCCGAAAGAAAAGACGTCGTTCTGGAAAGTTGCCAGGTCATCCGTGCCGTCACCGTCGAAATCACCGGCTAATGGATATCCGCGAAGCCCATTGTCGAACGGAGCGCCAGAGCTTCCCAGGCCGCTCGCCAAAACGCGCCACTGGGTGCCGTCGAACAACGCAATTTCGTCGCCGTTGTTGAGATTGCCGTCGAAATTGCCAGCCACGGCTACGGCGCTGACCTGCGCGCCAGGCGGGCTAACGATCTCCTCGCCCGCGTCTACGGCGCCGTTGCCATTGAAGTCGATCAGGAATCGGTAGGTTCCATTGACATTGCCGTAGGCGGCCAGCACGTCGAAGCCCGGATGATTGCGAGAGAACTTGCCGGCGAAGCGTTGATCGCTCGGCTCGCCAAACAAGAAGGCCATGTCGTTGTGAAAACCTTCCGCCGGTCCCGGGTTGTAAACGCCATCGCCATTCATGTCGATAATCACCGACTTGCCGGCGTAGAAACCGATCTCGGGCAGGGTATCGACCGTAAATCGCATGACGAAATTGCCGCCCGAAATGCCGTTGCCGCTGGGCAGCGTGGGCGGGGTCTCGGGCTCGGCTGAATCGCTCTCGCCGTCGAGTCGGTTGCCCGGCGGGTCAACCAGCCCGTCTAAGATGGTCAGCGTATAGCGGTCGTCGGGCAGCGCCTGGGCAAATCGAAGTTCGACCGTGGCCGTGGCCACCTGGCCCGCCACGGGGGGATCGTTGGTCACGATGACGCTGGAAATGGGAATCCGCCCAACGTGGTCTCCGACCAGGACGTATAAGCCTGGCTGGGCCGCCGCCACTGCATCCAACGCGGGGTACACGTCGCCCGGCTGTCGCACCAGCAGAGTGGACGAGAGGGGATCGCGAAGATGGATCGTCAGGCTCTTGATGGCCGGCGTGGGGGTGGTCACGCCGGTCGCGTTCTTCTGGGCAAACAAGTCGAACAATGCTTCATTGACGGGCGTCGCCGGGTCGTCGGTCACATGCACTCCGTTCAAGCCCCCGGCTCCGTCAGGATCGAACACTTGCGGGCCGAGCAAATCAACTTCGGTGATGTTCAAATCATAAACGTTAATGGCAGTGTCCACGCCGCGCACACGCAAGAAGTAGCTGGTGTTGGCCGCCATGCTGATCGCGAGCGACTTGTTATCGGCCGCGTTGGCCAGTGACGAGATCAGCGTGCCGGTTGGGCCACGAACCTCGATTTGCAAATTGCCGTCGCCCGGCAGTCCTTGCCGACCGCTGGGCAGCGTGGGGATTTTCTGAAACAGCGTTTCGAAGCGGTAGGTGCCGATCTTGGGCGGACGGAACTCGAACCAGTCCTCGTCTCCAGGCAGCGGATCGAACGGTTGCGGCAGCGTTACCGGTCCCGGGTCGATGTTCAAGTCGGGAAGAAATCGCGGCACGCCGCCCAGCGGCGTGGCGACCAGCCGCGTTGCGTTGGACTCCAGCGCGTCCTGGCGGAAGACGATCAAGCGCCCGTTGGGCACTCCGGCCCCGTCATTTCCAGTGCGCCCACTGACCGAGTCGAGCGGCGTAATGTCGACGAACTCGATACCTTCATAGTCGACCGGCTTGAGTGGCCCCACGCGAATCGAACCGCTGCGGCCGTCTGCTGCCTGGCGATGAACGACCAGGTCGCCCTGACCATCGTCGCGCACGTTCAAGCGATCGCTGGCGTTTGGTCCACCGCCGACAACGCGGAACGCCAAGCTTCCGGCATCGACGTCGGGCGGGCCAGGCGTGATGAGCGCATCGGCCACGCTGATCGCCACCACGTCGTCGCCGTCGCCCCCTTCCACGCGGACGATTTCCAGGCCACGGACCGTATGCGTGCTCGTTTGAGCGACGAGGCTGCCGGCCAGGAGCTGGTTGATGACCAGCGTGATCGCGTCGGTTTGGTTGATCGTGATCACGTCATTCAGGCTGGTGCCGCCGACGAGCATCGTGTCGATGCCCGCGGCGCCATCATAGGCGTCGTTGCCGGGGCTGTAGACCAGGAGGTCGTCGCCCGCGTCGCCGAAAACCTGGTCGTTAAAGGCGCCGCCAATCAGCACGTCATTGCCGTCGCCGCCATGCAGGCTCAAAGGCGTTTGCACGGCAATGCCCGAGCCATCGATCACGTCGTCGCCGCTGCCGCCGAAGACCGTCGCGGCCAAAAAGGTCGTCGCGGCGGCGTCGGGAAGATTGAGCAAGTTTACC
>JBGQHN010000130.1:0-11363 GCA_041497975.1 Planctomycetia bacterium
AGGATATCGCTCGACAACAAAGCCACGGTCGCAAGCGCAATGGCGCCTCGCGACGGCGGCGGATCGAGCCAGCCTTCGATCTTGGCCTCGAACCAACCGCCGAAACCCAGGAAGGGCAATATCGGCACCAGCAGGGCCAAAGCGATGATGGCAAGCGGTCGTAATAGTTCCCGCATGTGGCGTTTGAAAGCACAGCTAGCTTGTCGGAAGTGCGTACCTCTCATCGTGGAGTACGATGCCTGGCTTGTCCAGCCGCGGGCCCAGCCGTCTTGGCCCCCACGCCGCGCAAATGGTCTTCCGCGTTTGGCGGGACTCTGCTATTTACACCGCCCGCGGGTGCACTAGCGCGCAAGCGGCGCTGGCCACCCCACGAATCACATCTCGACAATTCGGTCGAATCGCTTTTTCAAGCTGGGTCCGCGGCTGCGTGGCGGTTGCCGTCATTTCATTCTCGTTTCCGGACGCAAGAACATGAAAAGCACATTGCTGGGCATGGTGGTTTTAATCGGAGTCGTCGGCGGTTCCGTCGGCTTGTATTACGCCCATCCCGAATGGACCGCTTCCACGCCGACGCCCGAGCCCGAGCAGGCGGCGACCGCCGCAAGCGACACGCCACCCACGCCGATTCCCTTGGTCGAGCGGCCGCAAGACGCACCATCGACCCCCTCGAATCCGTTTGCTAAGCGGCGCGAACCACAAACAGTCGACGTTGCCGCCGACCGTTACGCGGACACCACCCGCAAGCCCGCGGCCGACGCCAATCAATCGCCGGCTGAAATTCCCGACGCCAGCGAGGTCGTCTCCGGCGGCGAACAAATGCCGGCCACGGCCAGTGCCGACCCGTTCGGACTGCGCGAACGAACCGCGGAGCCAGCTTCGCGCTATGCCGAACAGCCGGCCTCGGCCGAGACGTCTGACGAAGACACAGCAGATCAACCCGCCGAGGCGGATGCAGCGCTCGACGAGCCGACGCCCGCCGCGGCCGAACCGCGGCGTTTGACAACACCAGCGGCCGAGAACGTCGACCGTTATGGGCGTCCGTTGGCGATGGAAAAGAGCGCGTCCCGCGCGCCCAAGCTGGCCGACCGGCCTGCCGATGAACCGCGCCAGGAGCCGCCGTCGTCCAGCGAAACCGACGATGTCGCCGCAGACACGACGACCGATGCAGCAGCCGATGCCGTGGACGGAACGGGTCGGCCCGGCGATCCGAACTTGAGCGGCTCGCAAGCTCCCACGTTGACGATCGAAAAATCGGCGCCGCCGGAAATTCAAATCGGCAAGCCGGCCAAATTCGTCATCAAGGTTCGCAACGCCGGCTCGGTCACGGCGCACGGCGTGGAGATTCACGACAGCGTGCCGCAAGGCACGCAACTGATCGACGCCACCCCCGCGGCCAAGCGCGGTCCCCAGGGCACGTTGGTCTGGGATCTCGGCTCGATCAAGCCCGGGGAAGAACAAACGGCCCAATTGCAACTGATGCCCATGAACGAGGGCGAAATCGGCAGCGTGGCCACGGTGCATTTCCGGGCCGAGGCCTCGGTCCGCACGGTGGCAACCAGGCCCCTATTGAATGTTGAAGTCTTCGCTCCCTCCAAGGTCATGAAGGGCGAGGAGGTCACGCTGAAGATCCGGCTTTCGAATCCCGGCAGCGGAGCGGCCACGGGTGTCATGTTGAACGAGGCCGTGCCCGAGGGGCTGAAACACGCCGGCGGCCACGAATTGGAGTTCGAGGTGGGCACGCTCAAGCCGGGTGAAACGCGCGAGCTGGAGTTGGGGCTCGTGGCTGATGCGGCTGGGCAGGTCACCAATACGATCGTGGCCACCGCCGACGCGAATTTGGAAGTCGAGGCCAAAACCGAGATCGAAGTCATCGCGCCGCAACTGCAAGTCACCATGAGTGGTCCCAAGCGGCGCTACTTAGAGCGCAACGCCACGCACAACATTTCGGTGACCAATCCGGGCACGGCTGCGGCCAAGGACATCGAGTTGGCGGCGGCGCTGCCCCGGGAGCTCAAATTCGTGGAAGCCAACAACGGCGGCCAGTACGACGCAGCCACGCATAGCGTTTATTGGAGCCTCGAAGAACTGCCGCCCCAGGAGACCGGCACCGTGACCTTGGTCACGCTGCCCCAGCAGCCCGGCGAAGCCAAGCTCACGATCAAGAGCACGGCTCAAGCCGGGTTGGCCGACCAGCGCGACGAGGTTTTGTCCATCGAAGGTTTGGCAGCCATCAATTTTCAGCTTACCGACGCCAACGACCCGATCGAAGTCAACGGTCAAACCACGTACGAAGTCCGCGTAACCAACCAGGGGACGAAATCGGCCAGCGGCGTGCGGCTGGTGGCGGTCGTGCCACGCGAGATGAAGCCCATTTCGGCCGAGGGCCCCGTGCGGTACAAGATCGACGGACAGCGGATCGTGTTCGACCCCTTGAAGCAATTGGCGCCCAAGGCCGACACGGCGTACACCATCAAGGTGAAAGCTCTCGAGCCGGGCGACGTGCGGCTGCAAGTGCAAGTTTCAACCGACGACATTCGCGAGCCGGTCAGCAAAGAAGAAAGCACGCGGGTCTTCGGCGACGAGTAATCGTTCCAGAAGGCTGGCGCCTCGGGACCAGCGCGCCTCGCCGAAGGCGCGCGGCTAGGTCAGCCCATAGAGCGGAGCCAGCTTGCCGCGCAGATGGGCGATCAGCGGTGCGTGCGAAAGCGGCTTTTCGGTCGCGCGCCGCACGAGTTGAGCGGCCGTAAAGCGCTGCCCATGCCCATGGATGTTGGCGCCCAGCCACTGGCGCAAAGGCTGAAACTCGCCGCGAGCGAACTGCCCGGCCAGACCGCCCAAATCGCTGTCGGCCTGGGCAAAAAACTGGCTGGCGTACAAATTTCCCAAGGAATACGTGGGAAAGTAGCCCACCAGGCCGGCGCTCCAGTGAATGTCCTGCAACACGCCCTCGACGTCGTTCGCCGGCCGGATGCCCAGGTATTGCTGGTATTTCTCATTCCAGGCGGCCGGCAAATCCACGACCGGCAAATCGCCGGACAACAGCGACTGCTCCAACTCAAAGCGAATCAGGATGTGCAGGTTGTACGTGGCTTCGTCCGCCTCGACGCGGATCAGCGAGGGCTGCACGTCGTTGATCGCGAAATAAAACCGCTCGAGCGATTCTTCGGCCAACGCTCCGGGAAAGGCCTGCCGGGCAGCGGGAAAGAAATGCTGCCAGAACTCGCGACTGCGACCCACCAGGTTCTCCCACATGCGCGACTGCGACTCATGGATTCCCAGCGAAACGGCCTCCGCCGGGGGCAGTCCATAGAGATCCTGCCGCAACCCCTGGTCGTAAATGCCGTGTCCCGCTTCGTGCAGTGTGCCGAAGAATGCGCAATTGAAAAAGTGTTCATCGTAGCGGGTCGTGATCCGGCAATCGTGCGGCCCCAGGCCGGTACAGAAGGGATGGGCCGTCACGTCCAGACGACCGCGATTGAAATCGAAGCCGATCTTCGCCGCCACGTCGCGCGAAAAGCGCTCCTGCATATCGAGCGGATAGCGACGCGAGAGGATCGACACATCGGGCCGGCGATTGCTGTGGGCGATTTCGGCGACCAGCGGCACGAGCGCCTGGCGCAAATCGCCGAGCACTTTCTCCACGTCCGAGGTCAGCTCGTCCGGTTCGAAATCGTCCAAGAGCGCGTCGTATGCGTTGTGCTCGTATCCCAACGCCTCGGCCTGCGCGCGCTTCAACTCGAATGTCTTTTCCAAAACCCCCCGCAGCGCCTCGAAGTCGTTGGCGGCCCGCGCGGCCTGCCAGACGTGTTGACCCAACGACGCGGTTCGCGTCAATTCCTCGACCAGCGACTGGGGGAGTTTGACGCGCTTGTCGTAATCGCGCTTCAGTTGCCGCAGCGTGGCGCCGGCGTCGCTATGCGGATCAACGGTCAAGGGGCTCGCGGCCAGCTCGCCCAGCCACTCTCCCAGTTGCCGATTGGTCCGCCGCTGGTGGATTAGTCCGGCAAGCAGCGTCAGTTGTTCAGCGCGAAATTCGGCCGCTTCGGGCGGCATCATTGTCCGCTCGTCCCAGCCGAGAATCGACTCGGTAGCCGCCAAAAGGGCCGTTTCCCGCACGTACTGGCACAACTGTCGGTAAAGCTGCTCGTAGTTGGGCGACATGACTTTCAATGCTAACCAGCGCACAGCGGAAGTGTACGTCCCGCGAGCCGATTTCAGGTGGTTTTCCCATCGCTTGCTTGATAGTGTAAGAGGCGCGGGAATATCGCGAGCCTAATGATTGGTCGCGCCGCTGGCAAGCGACAGCAGAATCCCCGGCCGGCTCGGCCAACTTGAGCACTGGGTGACCCATCGACGGCGGCCGTGCGTCCTTTGCGAGATGACAGGGGGCGGATATACTTTGCGGGACCTTGGCGCCGCCATGGGGCGGCCCCTGCCGGTCCCGCGGCCTGCCGGATCAAGTCGCGTTTTTCTTGCACTGGCCGTTCATGCCAAAATACATCGTGCGAACCGGTGTGATGCGTGCCCTCGGCGTCTTTTCGTCCAGCCGCGACGAAACGTACGCGCGTGGCAATTCCGTCGTGGTGCGCACCGATCGGGGCTTGGAGATTGGCGAAGTGTTGTGCGAAGCCACTGAGGCCGCCCTCAGCCAAATCAAGGATCCCGGACACGGCCAGGTGTTGCGACTGACGACCAATGAGGACGCCCACGAACGGTCGCGGTTGTTGGACCAGGCCCGCGCGGAATTTCAGGCCTGCTTGCGATTGATCGAACAGGAAAAGCTCGACATGCGGCTGGTGGACGTCGAACATTTGTTCGGCGGAGAGCGCGTGGTGGTGTATTATCTGGCCGAAAACAGGGTTGATTTTCGCGAATTGGTCCGCCAGCTGGCCGCCGAATTTCAAACGCGGGTCGAAATGCGCCAAATCGGCGTGCGCGACGAGGCCAAGGTGCTGGCCGACTACGGGGACTGCGGCAAGCCGGTCTGCTGCAACACGCATTTGTCTGAAATGCCACCCGTGTCGATGAAAATGGCTAAGATCCAGAAGGCGACGCTCGACCCGACCAAGATCTCGGGCCGTTGCGGGCGGTTGAAATGCTGCCTGCGTTATGAATACGATACTTACGAAGCGCTACAAAAGGATCTGCCTCCCCTGGGTTCCGACGTGGTCACCTCCCGCGGACGGGCGCGGGTCTTGGCACAAGAGATCTTGGCCGGCCAACTGCTCGTCGAAACAGAGGACCACCGCCGCGTGTTAATCGACGCCAGCGAGGTGATGACGGTACTCAAACGCGGGGCCGGTCACGATCGAGGTAGCTGACGACGACTCCCGCAACGCGACCGAACAATTCGTACTGTCCCGTGCGCCGCCAGGCCGCCAACCGCAGCCAGTAGTCGAAACTTTTTTGAACCCATCCCCCCAAACCGGTACGCCATGCTCGACCCCTCCCATCCGATCGCGAAACTGTTGAAGGAAGATCGCCGCTACAAGATCGACGCCTATGCCTTCGTATTCGAGGCGCTCAATTACGCGCACACACAGTTAGGTATGGGCACCGAACGCGCCCCGGAATCGGAAGAGGAGGAACCCGAAGAACCCAACCCCAAGGAAGCCGAGCGCCACTTGACGGGCCAGCAGCTCTGCGAGGCCATTCGCCAATACGCGCTCGAGCAATATGGCTACATGGCCCAGTGCGTGTTGAATAGCTGGGGCGTAAAGTCGACCAGCGATTTCGGTGAAATCGTGTTCAACCTCATCGGCATCGGCCAAATGCGCAAAACGAGCGACGACCGGCGGGAAGACTTCAATAACGTCTTCGATTTCGAAACCGGCCTGCGGCAAAGTTTTAAAATCACGCTGCCGGAAAGCTGATATGGCGGGCGCAAACCGCCCAGGGGTTATGCGCTCGTCGCAGGATCGTAATCCAGCATGATTCGGGCGCAACGACGCAACTCGTCCGCGAAAGACGGCGCCAGCCACGCGCGCGAGCGGCAGCCGACCGCCCAGCCGGTCCCCCTTCGCAAGCACCCGATTGTTCTGGCGCTGGCCGGGATACTGCTGGCCGGCTGGCTGGTCTTCCTGGCTGTGATGGCATTTCGCGAATAGTTGGCGAAGCCAGCCGCGGATCGTGGTCGTCGCGCAATCAAAAAATCGCCACGCGCGACGAAAAAATCGCTACGCGCCTCCGTTCCGACGTTGATCGCTGCCATGGATTGCATTGGCCCGCTCGCGGCGCTTGTCTTACGTGGCGCCCTGTGCAACAATTCCCAGCCGCAATCATCGCCGGCGTAAACCGCGACGGCCTCCTAGGAGCATCCGCATGGTCCCCTCAAAACGACTTCTCCTCGCTGCCTTTTGCACGGTTGTTTTCATCGCCGCGGGCCCGGCGCGCGGGGCCGACGGCAAAGCGCCGCTCCCTGACCCCCGGCTGTTTGAAAATACGGTCAACAAGGCGATCGACTATTTCCGCACCAAGGGCCAGGCCGCCGACGGTTCGTTTAGCGCCGAATCGAGCCCGGCGATTACTGCCCTGGTAACGACCGCCATCTTGCGATCGGGCCGCACGGCCGATGATCCGCTGGTGGCCAAGAGCCTCAAGTATCTGCAAGGTCTCGCGCGTCCCGACGGCGGCATCTACAGCGAGAATTCAAAAACCCAGAACTACGAAACCTGCGTGGCGATCCAATGCTTCGCCGAGGCCAACCGCGACAAGCGGTACGACGAATTGTTGAAAAAGGCCGAAGCATTTGTGAAGAACATTCAATGGGACGCCGGCGAGGGACACGACAAGTCGAGCGTCAACTACGGCGGCGCGGGCTATGGCAGTTCCAAGCGCCCCGATTTGTCGAACACGGCGTTTTTGATCGACGCACTCAAGTCGGCCGGCCGCCAGGCGGACGACGAAGCGATCCAAAAAGCTCTCGTGTTCGTATCGCGCTGCCAGAACCTGGAGACGGAGTTCAATACGACCGAGTTCGCGGCCAAGAATCCCGACGGCGGATTCTACTACACGCCGGCTGCCGGCGGCTCGAGCCAGGCCGGCAAGACGGCCGAGGGCGGACTGCGCAGCTATGGCTCGATGACCTACGCCGGCTTGAAGAGCATGATCTTCGCCGGACTCGGCCCCGACGACCAACGCGTCAAGGCCGCCGTTCGCTGGCTGCGGCAGCATTACACGTTGAGCGAAAACCCCGGGATGGGAAATGCCGGTTTGTACTACTACTACAACACCTTTGCCAAGGCCTTGAGCGCCGCCGGGCTGGACAAGTTCGAGGATTCCAGCGGAAAGAAGCACGACTGGCGCGCCGATCTCATCGCCGAGCTGGCTCGACGACAGCGGCCGGACGGTTCGTGGGTCAACGAAAATAACCGCTGGCTCGAGGGAGACGCCAACCTGGTGACCGCCTATGCGCTGTTGGCGCTGACGTATTGTCGGTCGAAGAACTGAGATTGTCCTGACGGATCAAGTCGCCGTGGACGGGCCGGCAAGTTTGAATGGGCCTCTCGTGTTGCAGGCCCGATTTTTCGCGCGCCCGGCCCTCACCGTGGCCAGGGAACTGCTTGGCAAGTTCCTGGTCCGCCGCGATGGCGATCAGGAAACCCGCGTCCTGATTTGCGAGACCGAGGCCTATCTCGGACCCCACGACCTGGCTTCTCACGCCAGCAAGGGGCGCACCGCCAGGACGGAAGTCATGTTTGGGCCTCCGGGCTTCTGGTACGTGTATTTCATCTACGGCATCCACTGGATGCTCAACGTCGTCACGGGCGATGAGGGCTGCGCGTCGGCGGTCTTGATTCGCGGCGCCGGCGAGTGGAACGGGCCGGCGATACTGACTAAGGCGATGGGCATCGGCAAGACGTTCAACGGTCAACCGGCCGCGCCGGCCAGTGGCTTGTGGATTGCAGACGGCGGCTACGAGCCGCCGCGCGGACACATCAGGCGCACCCCGCGAATAGGCGTGGATTATGCCGGTCCGTGGGCAGCAAAGCCCTATCGGTTCGTTCTCTCGGCGCCTGAAGGGGCCCCCAGAACCGCGCGCCGTACAAGCTCGCGGCAACGTTGAGCCCCTGACCTGGGCCGCTACTTGGACGTGATGCAAGAGCTGATCGAGCAATTGGACTTGCCGCGCGGTTAGCCGACGCACCAGGTGTCGCGCTCAATTCGCCCGCGGATGGGCTTTTTCGTAGACGGCGCGCAGTCCGGCCGTGCTGACGTGCGTGTAGATTTGCGTGGTCACGAGACTCTTATGGCCCAATAGCTCTTGCACGCTGCGGATATCCGCGCCGCGATCGAGCAAGTGCGTGGCAAAACTGTGCCGCAGCGTGTGCGGCGTGGTGCGGCGGTCGAGTCCCGTGGCGGCCAGGTGTTTTTCCAACATCCGGCCGACGCTGCGGGTCGTGAGCCGGCAGCCAAACTTGTTCACGAAGACCGGCGCTTCGGGTCCGCTTTTTTCGCGCGGTGAAAGCGGCCGCACGGCGAGCCACTCTTTGAGCGCGCGCGCGGCGAAGGAGCCCACCGGCGCGATGCGTTCTCGCCGGCCTTTGCCCCGCACGCGCAAGGTTGCGCCCGCAAAATCAATATCCGAGCTGTTCAGACCCGCCAACTCGCTGACGCGCAGTCCGGCCGAATAGAGCACTTCCAGAATTGCCCGGTCGCGTAGCCCCATGGGGTCGCCCATCGCTGGCGCGTAGAGCAGCCGTTCGATGTCCTCGGACGAAAGAAAGTGTGGCAAGGCGCGCGACTTGCGCGGATTGCGCAGGGGCTTGGCCGGGTTGGACTTCGTCCACCCCTCGCGCTGCCCGAAGCGGAAGAAGCTTCGCAGCGACGCCAGCCGGCGGGCGATCGTGGTCTTGGCGTAGCCGGCGTCGTGCAGCGCGGCCACATAACCGCGAAGCTCGACCGTGCCTACCGCGCCGGGCGATGGAACGTTACCGGTCAGATCGGCCAGGTACTCGACCAGAGCTGCCAGGTCCTCGCGGTAGCTCTTGATCGTCAAGGCGGAGGCATTGCGTTCGACGCGCAGATACTGCAAGAACCGGGCGATGGCCGTTTGCATACGTGGTTGTTGCCGCGATCAGCCGGTTTCGTGCCGCTAGTGAATCACGATTCGTCGGCGTCGGCATCGCTGGGCATGGGCAGGTCAAAGCGGCGCGGAGCACTTGCCTTGCGGCTCTCCTGGCGAATTTTCTGGCTGAGCACTGCGGCGTCGTACCAGGTGAAGCTCAGTTCCGGATTCGAGGCATAACGTCCCAACACGCGCAACGTCTCGGCGCGGCTCGAATCGTCGTACAAAAATACGTACCGCTCGGTCCCTTTGACGAGCGCCAGGACGTTGATGTCTTGGTTCACTTGCCGCTACTCCTTCATTGGGGCGCACTCGGCGGGGTGCGGCGCTTGCCCGGGTATTGCCGCAATCTCCCAGATGCTCTATCTGTTGCTTATCGGCCGTTTCCCTAGCGCCACACGACCCCGGTTTGGCCGGTCCGGCACTGCGCTGGCGACTCCCTCGACTTGCGGAGGTGACAGCGTGAAGGAATAAACTGGTCGCGCCGCTAGAGATAAGGCTGCCTATGCGCGGAGCGCGCGGCAAGGAAAAAACGGCGGACCAGGCAGGCTCGTTGCCGCCCCTTCGGCTGCCATCACGCGGTGGGTCGACGTTCGCGGTCGGCGGCAGCGGCAACGTGACATCGTGCTGCCCAACGTCGCAAACTCGGCAGGCGCCGCGCGGTCGGAAAATCCGCTGCGATCAGACCTGGCGCTCGATCCGCGCGGTTGCTACTAGCGGCTGGCACGCCGGCAAATCCGGCAGGCCCGCCGCCGGTCAGACTGGCTCGCTCAGCCGCACCGCGCCGCACACCGCGAGCGGCATCCGCCGCGACCCGCGGTGGCTTTCACACCAAATCGCGCATGCTCGCCAATCCGACCGGCTCGCGGCTGGCAAACGCCTCGCCGTAGGCGGCGCCGATCGACCAGCCCCAAAACGCGGCCTGATCGCGCAACTGGTCCAAGAACGTGGGCGGAGCGCTGGGCCGGCCGGTGATGAATTGACTGCGATAGCACCGGATCGCGGCTAGCTTCCGTTCCCAATGGCGGCTGATATCAAGCACGAAAGCAGGCGGGGTGACAAGCCTGAGATGCACGCAGTTGTAATACAAAATACGCGACGGGAAATGCGGATCGCCGGGCAGGTCGGTCTTGGTGAGCTTCGACCAAAAGCGGGCCGCTTCGATCAATTCAACCGCCGCCACGTGGTCGGGGTGCGAGTCCACCCAATACGGCGCGAAAATCAGCCGGGGTTTTAGTTGGCGAAACGCCCCGGCCAGCAAGTGCCGGGCTTCGAGCGTGGCTTGCAAGCTGCGATTCGGAAGTCCCAGGTTGCCTCGCCAATCCAGCGAGAGAATCTCGCTGGCGGCAGCCGTTTCCTGCGCGCGGATTTCCCGGCTGCCAAAGGGCGTTGGTTCGCCGTCGGTCAGGTCGAGCACGCCGACGCGAAACCCATCCTGCTTGCATTGCAAAATCGCGCCGGCCATGCCCAATTCGGCGTCGTCGGGATGCGGAGCCACGACGAGAATGTCGACGCTTTGCGGATTGTTCAGCATCAGAAACGCCTTCGTATGCAGGCAATGAGTGC
This sequence comes from Planctomycetia bacterium, assembly GCA_041497975.1. Lineage (GTDB taxonomy): Bacteria > Planctomycetota > Planctomycetia > Pirellulales > PALSA-1355 > PALSA-1355. Next base: position 10,634 of record JBGQHN010000130.1, read on the forward strand.
CAGCAATCCCGCGGCGCACAAGGACAACGCGGCGCCACCCGGTTCCGGCACAAACGCCGCCGGTGAGGCCGCGACCATCGGCGAGGCGGCATCCGGGAACAGCAGGCGGTTGATAACTTCCAACGCGTCGGGCGACTTCACGAAATTGTCGCCGTTGGGATCGAGAAACGGCGGAGGGCTATTGCCCGCGGAGGGCGCAGGCAGCGCATGCTGTCCGTGGGTGAGCAGATGACTGACGACCTGCGCCACGTCACCCGACGTGACGCGGCCGCTGTCGTTGATGTCCAGGCGATTGTTTTGATTTTCCCAGCGCGGAAACGTGCCCGTGACGCCGGCCACGTTCGTGGGCGAGTTGACGGCCGAACTCAGTGGCGAATTGGCTTCAGGCGTTGTTCGCACCAGAGCATTAAGTGAATCGAGCGGAACTTGGCCGCTCGTGAGTGCGAGAATGTCCAAGCCCCCGGCATACACGAGCGTATCGCCCGTCGGATCAAAGAAGTTGTTGACTCCCAAATTGTAGTCGGCCGGCGGCACTCCCTTGAGCGCAAAGTAGCCCGGCGTGGCCAGCAGCAAGTGATGACCGGCGGTCGGAGTGCCGATCGGCACGATGCTGCTGACCTATACCAACCCGGCGCAGCTGCGAATCGGGGTCGGTGTGCTGCTCGTGCTGTACAGTATCTACAGTCTGGCAAAGCCGGCGCTCAAGCCTGTACAGGCCGGGATTCCGGCC
>JBGQHN010000131.1:0-11359 GCA_041497975.1 Planctomycetia bacterium
CATGGCGCATGAACTTGCCAGTGCCTTCCAACAGATGCTCCGGATCGGCAATCTCGGCGCCGCGAAAGAACCCGACATTGACGTGAGCTTTGAAGGCATTGACATAGGAGAATGCCGCATCAGCCACACACGCGGTCGGATGGCCATCATGCAATAACTCTCGAACATCGGCGCCGCAGTCGCGCATGACCTCAAACCAGTGCTGCGCAATCGCCCCCAAGGCACCCGAATGGTCATGCATCCAGACCTCAATAGCTGGATCTCGCTTGACCGAACTGGGGAACCGAAGAAGTGGGCTCATGGCGATTTCGTCTCGGGGAGAACTAAAGGGAGAACTAAAGGGGACGCAAACCTTTTTCATATTTTCCGGGGTAGGCCCCGGAGCATGATTGATCGCGGAGCGTTGTTCCTGCCTTATAGTTTCTTGCCGACGGCCGCGGCAACTTTGCGGCACATCTCGATCGTGTCGGCAAACTGTTGGAACGTCATCGACTGATATCCATCGCTCAGGGCGTTTTCCGGATCGGGGTGCACTTCCATGATCAGCCCGTCGGCGCCGGCGGCGACGCTGGCGGCGGCCATTTGCGGCACCAGGTACGTGTGGCCCGTGCCATGGCTGGGATCGACGACGACCGGCAAATGCGTTTTGGCGTGCAAGTAGACCACGCTGGCCAGCGGCAGCGTGAATCGCGTGTGCGTTTCGAACGTGCGGATGCCGCGCTCGCAGAGCATCACGTTGGGATTGCCGGCATTCAGGATGTACTCGGCGGCCAGTAACAGCTCTTCGATCGTGGCGCTGGGGCCTCGCTTCAAGAGCACGGCCCGATCGGTCTGGCCCACGGCTTCCAGCAGCCGGTAGTTTTGCATGTTCCGCGCGCCGATCTGCAGCACGTCGGCATAGCGGGCCACCAGCGCCACGTCTTCGCTGGCCACGACTTCGGTAACCACCGCCAGTCCGGTTGCGTCGCGGGCCGCGCTGAGCAGTTCTAGCCCCTCTTCCTTCAGGCCCTGAAAGCTATAGGGGCTGGTGCGCGGCTTGAAGGCGCCGCCCCGCAGCGCCGTGGCTCCGGCCGCCTTGACCGCCTTGGCCGTGGATAAAATCTGTTCCTCGGTCTCGACGGAGCACGGCCCGGCGATCACACCGATCGTGCCGTTGCCAACCACCAGGCTGCCGGCGCGGACCGTCGTGGGCTCGCGCTTCACTTCCAGGCTGGCAACTTTGTAAGGCGCCAAGATGGGTACCACTTCCGCGACTCCCGGTCCTATTTCCAAGGACTCTTTGTGTGTCTTGCGGTCGTCTCCGACCGCGGCAATCACCGTCCGCTCCGTGCCGACGATCACGTGGGCCTTCAAACCCAAGGACTCGATCCGCTGGACCATATGCTCGACGTCCTTGGCCGTAGCCTCCTTCTTCATGACAACGATCACCTCGGGTTACTCCTGTGTAAGAGTGTGTAAGAGATTGTTTCTTGCGCCTGATGTTCACCAATTTTCTCGCGCCGCGGCTGCGATGGCGCGGGCCACACCGGCCGAGCGTATCGACTGAAAACAAAACAGCCCCGAGACTTTGCGTGAGTCTCGGGGCTGGCAGTTTGTCGCTTCGGTGTGGATGGACCTTTTACATTCCTCCTCCGGCCCCGCGACCCGGCGGGCTAAAAAAGTGCCAAAAATAGACCGGAGAAATCGCGTTCATGAGGGCTATTGTGTCTCGTCCAGGGGGCAATAGCAAGAGCGAACTTTTTTCGAGCTTGTGACTACTCGCGGGCCTGCTCACGTTCTAACGCTGTACCGCCGCGACAGGCCCACTTGCTACTGCGCCCACGTTCACCGCCGGCTGCATGGAAAAAGGGTTCGCCGCAACTTGAGCGGTGGCGGCCGCATCGGCAGTACCAGTCTGCGCCAACAAATCGTGGTAGGCCCGCACGCTCGTGATGGGGCTTTCGGCCACGCCGGCCAGCGCCGCGGGCCGTGAGTATGCAACGAGCTGGCCCTGGCGCCTGACGCGCTGGATCAAAGCGTTGAGCTCGGCCAGTTGGTCCCAATTCTTGGTCGCCCGGCTGCCATTCACGGTGACCGTCAACCGGGCGCCCTTTGCTTCAGGGCGCTCGGTGTTATAGAAACTTTGCGCGGCCAATAATTTGAAATACTGATCCGACTCGGTGCTGGGGATGTCCAGCACCCACACCTCGTGAATCTCCCCCTGCGGCGTGGCCTTGCTCGCCATGGTCTGCGCGCCGGGCGATTTCTTTGCAAAAGGATTCAAAGCGCTTGTCGCCGAGGGCATGGTCGGTGCGCTGTCAAGCGCGAAGCGGGCCTGCGCGCACCCGGCGCGACCGCCCGGATGAGGATACGTGATCGATAGCGTGCCGATCGACTGATCGGCCAGGGGACTGCTGGCGAACTGTTCGTAGCTGACTTTTTGGCCGTCGACTCGAGCGACGTCCAGGGGCTGTGCGAGCTGGCCGGCATCCAAACGGTACACGATGGCGCCGGATTCGTAGAAACCGGCGGAGGCGTCGAGCGGCACCTTCTGCCACGGCATGGCGGGCAATGCCGGCATCGCCAGTCCCGAGCAGCCCGCCGACAGGCCCGCGCCGAGCACGGCCAGAGCGGCCGCGTACCCGACGATTGTTGAGCGAGCGTCTTTCACTTGTAATCTTCTCGCGGTGGATGAAAGACATCCAGCGCCCTGACGGGACGATCTCCGGCGACAACTTTGTGCATCACGCCGCCGGGAATGCGCCACATCTGGCCGGCCGCGACGCGCATCGGCTGTCCGCCGATGGTGAAGTCGGCCTCGCCCTCAAGCATCAAGCCCATCTGCTCGTGGGGGTGGCAATGTTCTTCGACGACCGCGTGCGGTTCCATTTCCACCAGCGACAGCATCATGTGCTGGCAATACGTCGTGTAGATGTCAACGCCGGGGAAAATGCGGTGGTGCGAGCAGTCCTGTTTATCGACGAAGTAGCTCGACATCTTGAATATCCTCTGTGATCGGCAAAGTTTAACACGCCCGCGAAGCTGCCAGCATCGCCGCCGTGGCGAGTCGCCGCTGCTCTAAATTGCACTCTGCCGCGCGCGGCCAATCACTGGCCAGCCTTGGCGCGCGTATCGGCCGAGCGTGTTTTGAGGGCTTGGGCCAGTCCTGGCACCTGATCGCTTCCTTCGGGACTCGTGATCGTGGATCCCGCGAAGTCGCCGCCAATTGGCTCGTGACGACCGCCCAATTGCTTCGCCAGGAACGCCTCGGCCACGGCGTAAAAAGCCAGGTTGTTTTCCGGGCGCGCGAAGCCGTGGCCCTCATCGGGAAACAACACGTAGGTCAATGGAATGTGTTTCTCGCGCATGGCGCGCACAATCTGGTCGGCCTCCGCCTGCTTGACCCGCGGGTCGTTGGCCCCTTGCCCGATCAAGAGCGGCTTTTGAATCCGCTCGGCAAAATTCAATGGCGAGCGGTCGTTGAGCAGTTTCTTGCCCTCGTCGGTCGTGGGATCGCCGACGCGGTCCTTGAACAACTGCAACTGCGGCGCCCAATAGGCCGGAATCGTGCTCAACAACGTGACCAGGTTCGAGGGGCCGACAATGTCGACGCCGCAGGCGAATTTCTCGGGCGTAAACGTCAATCCGACCAGCGTGGCATATCCGCCGTAGCTTCCTCCCATGATGGCAATCTTCGTCGGGTCGGCGATTTTTTCGGCAATCGCCCAATCGACGGCGTCGATCAGATCGTCGTGCATTTTGCCGGCCCATTCTTTGTTGCCCGCATTGGTGAAGCCTTTGCCTAGCCCGGTCGAGCCGCGGAAGTTCACGCTGAGCACGGCATACCCACGGTTGGCGAGCAATTGATGTTCAGTGTCGTAACCCCAATTGTCGCGGCCCCAGGGACCGCCGTGGACCACCAGCGCCAAGGGCAACGGCGCGCTCGGTTTGCCGGTGTTGCCGGGATCGGACGCCTTGGGCAACGACAAATAGCTGACCAGGTTCAGGCCGTCGCGGGACTTGATAACGACCGGGTGCATCTTCACCAGCGGCAAGCCCTCGAGCGATTTGCGATTGGTGAATAGAAACGTGGCCTTCTTGTTGGGCCGGTCATAGACGTAATAGCGCATGGGTCCGTCGTCCATGACGTAGGCCACAATCCAGGTCTTGTCGTCCAGGGTGCGGCTGGGAACCTGCACTTCGCCGGGGGCGACCGTGGCCAGATACCGCATGTCGTCTTCGATGGCCGGATCGAGAATGCGCCACTCGGTGCGCTCGTAGTTGAATTCCACGGCCTGGATGTTTTTTTCCGTCGGGTGCGCGAGCACGCCGCCCACGTCAGCGCGCTCGTCCGAGGCCAGCACGGTTTGCTTGCCCGTGGCCAGGTCGATTTGCACCAGTGCGCTGGTGTCCCGGCCGCGGCTGTCGGTCATGTACAGAATCTTTCCGGTTTTGTCGAAGCCGGCCGGCGAGGTGGTCAGCGTGTCCTCCATGCCGATTTTTTGGTATTCCTTCCATCCCCCCTGACCGTCGGCCTCATAGAGCTGCATGCCGCCATCAGCAGTCATCTTCGTCGCCAGGCGAATCTGAAAGTCGTCGTCGGTGACAAATCCAGCGAACTCGGTGTTCTTTTGGACCAGTTGCCGCTCGCCCGTTGCCAGGTTGACGCGATACACGTCGTGGTATTGCGGATCGCGGTCGTTCAGGCCGACCAGGATTTCCTGCGGAAATTTTTCGCTCACGGCAGTGATTTGCGCCGCCACTTTCGCCAGCGGCGTGAGATCCCTGGTCGCGCCGCTGGCCAAGTCGACGCTGTACACGTGCCAGTCCTCGTCACCGCCTTTGTCTTGGATGTAGAGGATGTGCTGAGCGTCGAACGCCCAAAAATAAGCCGGGATTCTGCGCACTTTCTCCTGCGTGACCGGTTGAGCGGACTGGGGATCGCCGATGGGCGCCACGAATACGTTCAGCACGCCGTCACGCGGCGCCAGGTAACTGATCTTCGAACCGTCGGGACTGAGCCGCGCGGACGCCTTGTCGGGATTGCCGAACAGGATCCGCCGTGCGATCAGCCTGGTGCCCGCGGTTGCCGTTGGTTCGGCCGCCCCTTGAGCCGGCGGGCTATCCGGCTGCTCGGGCGCGGTTGGCGCCGCGGGCTGTGCGTTTTGGGACGCGTTTGCCGCAGCGGGCCCTGCATCGCTGTCGACGCGCGTGGCGGGAACGTCTTCCGGCGGAGCTGTGGGCTTCGTGCCGCATCCCATCGCAGCCTCGAGCGTCAACAGCAAGGTCGCAACACAAAAATGAATTCGGCGCATGTTGATATGTCCCAATCAGGAATAGTTCGGCAAAACCCACGTCCTGGACGCGTTCAGGATATCGGTCCATGCTCGGTTCGCCAAGCGAGAGACTGCCGCGACTTCTGGAATAAGTGCTCTGGAACCCGGCGGCGACTTTGCTAGATTGCACGCTCGGGCACTGGGATCCTCGATCTCGCAATGCGCGACGTTCGGGTTCCGCGCTCCATGGCGCGCGAGAGTTCGCCGGGCATGAACGACTCCAGCACACGATCCCGTGATTCGCAATCGAGCTACGCGCCGCTGGTGGCTGTGTTGGCGGCGGTCGCGGGCGGGATCGCGCTCGATCGCGTCGCGCCGCGATCGATCGCCTGGTGGTGGTTGGCGGCCCTGGTCGCCTGGATTGCGTGGCGATGGTTGTGGCGCGCCGGCCGCGATCGTGCCGGCGCGTGGGCGCTTGTGCTCAGTTTGGCATGCACTGCTGCGGCGTCGCATCACTGTCGTTGGTCGCTGTTCCAGCACGACGAGATTGGGCTGTTTGCGCGCGAGAATTCCAACCCGGCGGCCTTGGAGGTTCTTGCGACGAGCGGGCCGCGCCGCATCCCGGCACCGCCCTTCGATCCGCTCTCGACCATCGCGACTGGGGATCGCACGAAAGTGGACGTCGAAGTCTTGCGAATCCGGGACGGCCAGCAGTGGCGAAGCGTCTCTGGCGCCGCGACGTTGTTCGTTGCTGGTCCTCTGGCGGAAATACGTCCCGGCGACCGCCTGCGCGTGTTCGGATCGCTGAGTGCCCTGCGGCGGCCGGCGAACCCGGGCGAATTTGACTTCGCGCGACACGCCCGCGCGCAGCGGCGATTGTGCTCGCTGTACTGCGAGTTTCCCGAATGCGTCTCGATGCTCGCGCGCGGCTCACGCGCCAGTGCTCTGCGCATCATCGATTTCCTTCGCACGAGCAGCGACGCGTTGCTCTGGCAAAGTCTTGGTCCGCGGCGAAGCGGCCTGGCCGCGGCCATGTTCCTGGGCGAGCGCGATGAATTGGAGCCTGACGAAACACAAGCCTTCCTGGAAACGGGCACGATTCACCTCCTGGTAATCTCAGGACTCAACGTGGGGATTCTGGCCAGTTGCCTGTTCGTCGCGATGCGCATCGGACTGGTGCCACGAGCTTGGGCCCTGGGCGTGGTGGCGGTGGCCTGCGTCGCGTATGCCGTCACCACCGGTGCCCAACCGCCGGTGGTGCGCGCGACGGTCATGGTGCTCGTGGCTTGCCTGGCCATGGTGCTCGGGCGAAGGGCGCTGGGCTTCAATTCAATTGCCGCCGCGGGCCTGATCGTCTTGTGCATCAATCCGGCCGAGCTCTTTCAAGCCGGCACGCAGCTTTCGTTTCTGTCCGTGGCCGTGTTGGCCTGGTTCTCCCAGCGCCGTGTCGCCGCGCCATCAGAGGACCCATTGGACCGTCTGATCGCGGCGACGCGACCGTGGCCCACGCGGTTTGCGCGCCAGGCCGCCCAAGCGACAGTGCGGACCGTACTGGTCAGCTTACTGATTTGGCTCGTGATCTGTCCGTTGGTAATGGCTCGCTTTCATTTACTCTCGCCCGCGGCCGTATGGTTGGGCCCCGTCTTAGGCCTTCCGGTCGCGTTGGCCATGGCGGCCGGCTTCGGGATTTTCATTTTCGGTTGGTTTGCGCACCCGTTGGCCGAGCTGCTTGGGCGGATATGCGATCTAAATCTGATGCTGATGGAAAACTGCGTCCATTTAGCGAGGAACTGGCGCGGCAGCCACTTTTGGGTCAGCGGGCCGGGCGACTGGTGGCTGGCCGGCTTTTACGGCGCGCTTGCGTGTTGGCTGTTCATCGAGCGTTTGGCGCCGCCCCTGCGCTGGCGCGTGGGATTGCTGGGCGGCTGGATCGCGGTGGGAATGTCCGCTTCGCTGGTTTGGCCACGCGCCGCCGATCGGTTGCAATGCACCATCCTGTCGGTTGGCCACGGAGCGGCCGTGGTGGTCGAACTGCCCGGTGGCCAAACGCTGCTCTACGACGCCGGTCGCCTGGGTTCGCCCGCGTCGGCGGCGCGGGCCGTGTCCGGTTATCTCTGGTCGCGCGGCATCACGCATCTCGACGCGGTAGTCGTCTCGCATGCTGATGCCGACCATTACAATGCCCTGCCGGCACTGATGAATCAATTCTCGATGGGCGTGATCTATGTTTCGCCCGTGATGTTCGCCGAGCCCGATCGCGCGCTCGAAGCCCTGCGCAAGGCGATCGAAAAGTTTGGCGTTCCGCTCCACGCAGTGTGGAGCGGCGACCGGCTGCAAAGCCGCGACGCGCGGATCGAGGTGCTGCACCCGCCGCGCGGCGGCGTGTTGGGCAGCGACAACGCCAACAGCATTGTGTTGACCATCGAGTACCAAGGGAAGCGATTGCTGCTGGCTGGCGACTTGGAATCGCCCGGGCTGGACGACGTGATCGCCGAAGTGCCCTACGACTGCGACGTGCTGCTGGCGCCACATCATGGCAGCGCGTCGAGCGACCCGCCCGGCTTTGCCGCGTGGAGCTCTCCCGAGTGGACCGTGGTCAGCGGCGGCCAGCGCGACCGCCTGGAAGCGGTCACCAACGCCTATGCGACGCGCGGCAGCCGGGTGCTGCACACGGCTGATTCCGGCGCCGTGCGCGTGTCGATTTCCGACGGACAACTGACCGTCGATCGCTTCCATCCCCAGGCGGAGTAGCACGCGTTTTGGCGAACGCCTCCGCCGACTGCGCGCGAGTCGCCTTGAGCGGCAACTTGGCGCCGACTATGATTCTCATGGAGTGCCATCGTAGTTCGCTGGTTTCTTGCCCGAGACATTGCGGATCACTGCCAAGGCTGAAAGTTTACACATGCGAGCTATCGACGCGACACGTTTGTATTTCGATCGCGCCGCCGATCAGATGGATCTGAGCGAAAACATGCGTCAACTGTTGCTGACGGCGAAGCGCGAGGTCTCGGTGCAAATCGCCGTCGAGCTGGACAACGGCGAGATCGGCACGCTGATCGGCTATCGGGTGCAACACGACGATTCCCGCGGACCGATGAAGGGCGGGTTGCGCTACCATCCGGAAGTCGACTTGAGCGAAGTCCGTTCGCTGGCCGCGCTGATGACCTGGAAAACGGCCGTGGTCGACCTTCCCTTTGGCGGCGCCAAGGGGGGCATCGCCGTCGATCCCAGCAAACTGTCGCCCCGCGAATTGGAACGCATCACCCGCCGCTTCGTCGACGGCATTCATGACGTGATCGGACCCGACGTCGACATTCCGGCGCCCGATATGGGCACCAACTCGGAAGTCATGGCCTGGATCATGAATCAATATCAGAAGTACCACGGCTTCAGCCCTGGTGTCGTGACCGGCAAGCCGGTCGAACTGTATGGAATTCCCGGACGCGAGGAAGCGACCGGGCGCGGCGTGGGGCAACTGGCGTTCAAGTTATTGAGCCGCCTGGGACGCAAGCCGGCTCAAACGCGCGTGGCGCTGCAAGGCTTCGGCAACGTCGGCTCTCACGCAGCCAAGTTTTTGAGCGAGGCTGATTTCAAGATCGTGGCCGTCAGCGACTTGAGCGGCGGGTATTATCGTCCCGAGGGCCTCGACGTCGCCAGGTTGCTGCAATACTGCCGCGAGCACCAAGGCTCTCTCAAAGGGTTTTCGGACGCCGAGCGGCTTTCGAACGAGGAGCTTTTGGAACTCGACGTGGAGTTGCTCGTTCCGGCCGCGCTCGGCGGAGTCATCACCGCCCAAAATGCGCCACGCATCAAGGCCCCCGTCATCATCGAGGCCGCCAACCAACCCGTTTGGCCCGACGCTGACCAGATCTTCGACGAGCGCGGCACGGTCGTGCTGCCCGATATTCTGGCCAATGCGGGCGGCGTGACTGTCAGCTATTTCGAATGGGTGCAAAACCGGCAGCATTACCAGTGGGGACTCAACCGTGTGCGCCAGGAACTTGACCGCGTGTTGTCGGATAGCTTCGAGCGCGTGTGGGCGCTGGCGGCCGAGCGGAAAGTGAGCCTGCGGACGGCCGCGTACATATTGGGCATCGGTCGCGTGGGACGGGCGACCATTCTGGGAGGCATCACGTGACGCACGACCCGATTCCGTATGCAAAGCTGGAAAAGATTCCGGCGTTTCGCAATTTCAACGAGAGCGAGCGCCGCCAGTTGGTCGAAATCGCCCAGGAGAAATCCTTCGCGCCCGGCGAGCACGTGATCGAACAGGGCAAGAGCAGCCAGTACTTGTGGATTCTGTTGGAGGGCAGATGCGACGTGATCAAGGACAGCGTGCGCGACGGCGCGGTGCCGCTGGCTGAATTGGAGCCGTACAACTTTTTCGGGGAGATGTCGTTTTTCAGCCCCGCTCCCCATTCGGCAAACGTGGTCGCCAAAACGCCGGTCAAGCTGCTGAGCATCGCCCGGGCCGATTACGACGACCTGATTCGCGAAGGAGTGATCGCCGCCTACAAACTGGCCTATAACATCGTGGAAAGCGTGGCCACCCGGCTGCGGCGGATGGACGAATGGATTGCCGAGCTGTCGACCGACCACGAAAAGCGCGAGACGGGAAAAGAAAAGCCGCCCGAATGGCGTGAATTCCGCGACAAACTGTTCAACGGCTGGAATTTGTAGCTCGGCGTAGGTCGGGCTTCAGCCTGACACTTGCGCGAAGCGCGTTACCAAAACGATTTAATAGATTAGAGCGAGTCCACCGTCGCCAACCCCAGGGGATCAGGCTAAGCACACTCAATGCGGCCAACACGAGGCTGCTGGGCTCTGGAGTCGCGAGGCTGAACTTCTGAATTCGGTTGTTAATGTAATCAGCAACCCAGATGTCGCCCAACGAATCGACCGCCACGCCCTTCGGCTCGTACAACTGACCGTTTTCGATGCCGAACGTGCCGAATTGCGTTAAGTAGGCTCCACTGCTCGTGAACTCCTCGATGCGGTTGTTACCGGTATCGACAACCCAGACGTTCCCTGCTCCATCGACGGCCAGATCCGCAGGTCCAGCCAACTGGCCGTTGCCATTTCCTGCCGTGCCGAACTTGGCGATAAACGCTCCATTACTGTTGAACTTCTGGATGCGGTTGTTGCCGTCGTCAGCAACCCAGATGTTTCCCAAAGCGTCCACTGCAATACCCTCAGGGGTAAAGAACCGGCCATTCCCACTGCCGGGCATGCCAAACTTCATCATAAACGCTCCGCTAGTCGTGAACTCCTGAATTCGATCGTTACCAGTATCAGCGACCCATACGTTCCCCGAATCGTCGACGGCGATGTCAATTGGGAGCGAGAATTGACCGTTCGCGCTTCCCGACGAGCCGAACTTGGCGATGAATGCTCCGCTGCTCGTAAACTGCTGGATGCGATTATTGCCACGATCAGCAACCCACACGTTTCCGTTGGCGTCTACGGCTACGCTACTGGGGCTCTTGAATTGGCCGTCTCCGCTGCCGAAGGCACCAAACGACTTAATAAATGTGCCGCTGCTACTATATTCCTGAATGCGGTCGTTGCCCGAATCGGCAACCCAGACATTGTCTGACGCGTCCACTGTAATGTGAAAGGGAAGTCTAAATTGACTAGGGTTCCCAAAGCCCGACGTCCCAACGCCCAGGACGAATTGATATTCTGCACTCGCCCGTTGGGCCGCGGAAACCAAAACTGAGAGCACGAGCAAAGCTGGCAGGTGAATTGCGGTCCTGGCTTGCATTAGCAGCCCCGATTCTTCTAGTGGACGGTCGATGGACCCAGCGGCGTCGAGTTTGATCGGCGTGCGTGCGTCAAGCGATAGGGTGCCGATTGCTCTTTTCGAACCGGTTGGCGCGCCACGGTGATTACCATCCTTTGGCCGGTTGCCAGCCCCTAATAGACTACCTCCTCCCCGGACACGACCTTGGTGCGCGGGGCGCGCTCGGCCACCTCGGCCAGTATCTCGCCGGCCCGGACGGCATCGCTCTCGTCCACGTCCAGGTGCGTGACGGCGCGGACTTGCTGGGCGCCGATGGCCAGCATCAACAGGCCCTGGTCCTTCAACCGCTGGCAGAATTCGG
>JBGQHN010000132.1:0-11355 GCA_041497975.1 Planctomycetia bacterium
CGATTGGTGGGAGGACGACGAACGCGACGCGTAACGAGGACTTCCTAGTCCTAGCGTACGTAGGCAGCCCCGTCCACAGACAGTTGGCCACCGGCATGCTTCAGCGCGCGGGCTTGCTCGAAAAAATCCGACGGCGAATCCGGGGCCGGAAGAAGGATGCCTCTGTGCTTGGGGCCCATTTTGGGTGACCCCAATTCAAGCACGGCAAAAATCGCGTTAAGTTGTTCTGGTCCATTCAACGTCACGACGCAGTTGACGTGGGCTGGTCGGTTCACCGTCAAGATTAACGCACCGAGCGGCACCAATTCTTCCGCCGGCCTTTGTATCTGCTGTCGGATGAGCTCAAGATTTTTGTGGAGAATATATCGGTAGCGGAAGGTCCTGAAGGCGAGTAAGTATCCCGCTTTCAACTCGGAAATCCGTGCTCGCTTTTCTGAGGCAATTTCGAATTTGACGTTGATTTCGTCACCCATTGAAAAGCTCTTGAGCAACTGTTCGCCTTTCAGTAACTCGTCCGGCGCGGTTGCTTTGGCTACAACCCTAAAGTTATTCTGCATACCGCCTTCCCCGGCACGTCGCTCCCAATTGGCCGCAACGCGCTGTTCGCCAATTTTGAGTTCGACACCTATCGGCTCGCCTGATCCTTTGAGGAACGACTCGACCGCCAGCTCTTTGTGAAGCTGGGAGTCGAGTTTGGCACCGCCAACGTTATTGCAGGTCTTGCAAGTTAGCACAGTTAGGCGCTTCCCCAATCGTTTTGGAATGACGTGCTCTAATGTAAGCAGATCATCGACCGTGTCGCGTTCAAAGAGGCGTAGGCAAATCGGACATCCATATCGGCCGTCTGCCTTGGGGTATGCGTCTCTCAGCTGGTCCGAGTACACGTCAAACAGTTTCCGCCGTTCATCACGGTTTGAACCCATTTTGCATTTTCCTCTGGTGCGAGGCCGACTTTCTCGGCGCCGTTGCACCAACGTAGCACCACATCAAATCCGGCGACGGCGCACGAAAAAGCCTCGCCGTAACTTTCGTCATAGCAAGGCTTTATCAGTGCTCCCTGTTGGACTTGAACCAACAACCCTCTGATTAAGAGTCAGATGCTCTGCCAATTGAGCTAAGGGAGCAGGGGGGCGCAGGCAAGCTGCCTGGACCCGCGATTCATCGTACCGTCAGTATGTGATTGGACAAGGGGGCGATGGATTTTTGCAGGGTGAAGACACCCGAGAGGCGTCCATTGGCCAAAAGCGAGGCAAGAACATCGCGATTGGCATTTAGCGATATGCGGTCGACTTCGGCCATCGGATGGCCCGGGCCGAGTGGGGTTCACTCTTCGTCGGTGTGCATGCCCAACTGTCGCATTTTGCGGTACAAATTCGAGCGGTGCAGACCCATGCGCTTGGCCGCTTCGCTCATGTTGCCCTTGGCGCGATCGATATTCTTCTTGATGTACTCGATTTGAAACTTGTCGGTGGCCTGCGCCAGCGGCAAATGCGTGGCCAACAGCGCGGGCGATTCGCCGCCCGGCGAAAGAATGAACGCCAGGTCTTCCACTTCGATCCGATCGCCGGCCGACAGGTAGGCCAAGCGCTCCATGAGATTGCGCAACTCGCGAATGTTGCCCGGCCATGAATGGGCCTCGAGCCGTGAGCGCGCGGCCGCGGAAAACTTGAGCGGCTTGCGATGCGCCTTGCGACAAAAATCGGCCAGAAAGTGCTCGGCCAGCATCAGCACGTCGTCGCCTCGCTCGCGCAGCGGCGGCAAATCCAACGTCACCACGTTGAGCCGAAAATACAAGTCCTGTCGAAAGCGCTTCTGCCGCACCATGTCGGCCAGATTCTGGTTGGTGGCCGCGATCACGCGGGCGTCGGTATGAATGGGCTTCGATCCGCCCACGCGCACCACGACTTTTTCTTCCAGGACGCGCAACATCTTGGCTTGCCCGCTCAAGCTCAAGTCGCCGATCTCGTCCAGGAATAAGGTGCCGCCGGAGGCCAACTCGAATTTGCCCTGGTGGCTTTCATGAGCGTCGGTAAATGCTCCCTTCTCGTGTCCAAACAGCTCGCTTTCGAGCAGCGTTTCGGTGATCGCCGCGCAATTGACGGCGATGAACGGCTCGTCGCGGCGGCGACTGAGATAGTGAATCGATTGGCTGACGACTTCCTTGCCCGTGCCATTTTCGCCCAGAATGAGAATTGCCAATTCGGTATCCGCGACGCGGCGAATCGTGGAGCGGAGGGCTTCGATCGCGGGGCTGGCGCCGATCAACTGCACGCCTTCGGCCGCCTGCTCGACGATGTGCCGGTGGCGCGAGAGCAACTGTTCGAACTGCTGCGTGTTTTCCAAGGCGATCGCGGCATGGGCCGCCAGTTCCACAAGCGCCTGCTCGTCGTCGGCTGAAAAATCGCCCGCCAGCTTATTGATGACCTCAAAGGCGCCGAACAACTCGCCCTTGCTGGCTCGCAGCGGCACGCACAACAATGTGCGCGTCTGATAACCCAGGTCGCGATCGACCTGGCGGTTGATGGGAGCCTGGTCGGCGGCGGCAATGCGCCGCGGTTCGCCGCTGGCGACGACTTGTCCGACCACTCCGGAATCGTCGGGAATTCGCAGCTCGCCGCCCTTGACACCCAGCGCCGGTCGGCCGACCAGCGTGTGGTTCGGGCGATCCCACAAGAAAATGCTGGACCGATCCGCCTTCAAAAGCTTCGTGGCCGCTTCGGCCATTTGCACCAGCAGCGGCTCCATTTCATTCGTTTGATTCCACTGGCTAGTGATCGTCAGAATCGCTTCCAGTCGTTCGATCCGCCGCCGCTCATGCTCGCGAGCCCGCGACGTGTTGAGCGCCGCACCAACGATCGTGCCCAACGCCGAAAACGTGTTCGCCGCGCGATCCGCAGCGCGCGATGTCGATAAGGAGACGAGCAACAATTCGTTCGATCCGGTCCGGGGGGCTAATGGAGTGGCGATCCAAGCGCCTTCGATGGTTGTTTGCTCGCGATCCAAGGCTTCGGCCAGTAGCGCTTGGGGCGGCTTGCGGGGAGTGCCGAATTCGGCCAACATGCGCCATTGGCCCTGCTCGACCACGGCCAGTGAAACGTAATCGGCCGCCGCGGCCTCCAACACCAGCGGCAGGCATTGCGCCAAAAACCCTCCAGCGGTCTGGGCGCCATTGGCCAGCAACAACAATTGGGCTGCCAGCGGGGCCAGCTCGGGTTGGGCGCGCAGATCCTCAAGCTCGGTGGGCGCCTGAATCCCGCGCGATTCTAAGTCTTGACTCCAAGGCACCATCCGTACCACCTTTGGGTACTCTGTGTCGTCCATCGAAGGAGCAACTCGCTGCGCAAAGTGTCGCATATTTTAATACGCAAGGATAGCACACTGTGCTCTAAAAGACCGCTAGTTGTCTAAAATGTCACAGAGTTGTGTACTGTGGTGTCGCAAATATGACTCAACGAAAGCCCCTGTCTCGCCCCAGGGCGGCGAAGTTGAGCAATTTCTCAGAAACCGCTATGTTCTCGGTTTGCCACGAACAAGACCCGCCTCAAAGGAGTTCTCGATGGGGCTATTCGACGGAAAGAAGGGACTGATTCTAGGCGTCGCCAACGACCATTCGATCGCCTGGGCAATCGCGCAACAGGTGATGGCCGAAGGGGGATTGTGCGGATTCACTCATCTGCCGGATCGGCCCGACGACGAGCGACAGCGCAACCGCCGCCGCGTGTCGATGCTCACCGATAACGCCGTCAACGCGAAGTTTTTGGTGCCGCTCGACGTCTCCAACGACGAACAGATTCGCTCGACGATGGACCGCGCGGCGGCCGAGTTCGGCAAGATCGACTTCCTGCTGCACGCAATTGCGTTTGCCTCGATCGAGGATCTGAAACGCGACACGATCGAAACCAGCCGCTCCGGATTCTTGATGGCCATGGAGATCAGCGCCTACAGCCTGCTGGCCGTGTGCAATGCGGCCCGCGGAATCCTCAACGATCACGCGGCCATTGCCACGATGACCTACTTTGGCGGGGAGAAGGCGGTTCCCGGCTACAACGTGATGGGAATTTGCAAAGCGGCGCTCGACGCGAGCGTCCGTTACCTGGCCTACGACCTGGGGCCGCGCGGGATTCGCGTCAACGCCTTGAGCGCCGGGCCGCTGCGCACCTTGGCGGGCCGGGGGGCGGGCGTCGACGACATGCTGGGACTTTACGAGAAAATGGCGCCGCTGGGACGCAACATAACGCATGAAGAAGTCGGCCGCACCGGCGCCTTTCTGTTGTCCTCGGCTTCCGAAGGAATCACCGGCGAAATCCTGCACGTCGACTGCGGCTATAACATCATGGGCTCGCCGGGGCGACTGCTCGACGGTCTGAAGCAATGAGCCGCCACGAGAACGCCGCCGCGACACGAGTCGAAATTGCAATCGCAATCGTGGAGCACGACGGACGATTCTTAATCGGACAACGGGACGCCCACGTTGCGCTGGCCGGCTTTTGGGAATTTCCCGGCGGCAAAATCGAAAGCGGCGAAACACCCCAGGCGGCGGCGATTCGCGAGTGCCTGGAAGAGACCGGGCTCGAAATTCGCATCACGGGCGAGTATCCGGCGGTCACGCACGAATATGACCACGCCAAGCTACGCTTGCATTTCTTGGCCGCCGCGCCTCTCGACCCACGCGCATCCGTGCCGTCGCGTTTCCGTTGGGTGCCAGCTGGCGAACTGAGCGAATATGCGTTTCCGCCCGCCAACCGCCGCGTGCTCGAATTGCTGGCGCGTTCCAAGACGGCCTAAGCCAGCGTGCTACCGCGACGACACTTCAAGATCGAGCCACGAATCTCGACATCTTTAGGTGGATTGGCGACCCCCCAACTACGAGGCGGATTGAAAAATGATCTGGCGACGCTTTTCGCGATTCGGGTAAAATCTGCAAACTTTACAAGCCGCTGCGGTCCGAGCGATGACGGCAGCACATGGTTCCCGCCGCGAGAAGATCAAACCGGTACTACTGTTTAGGGCGAGTCGTTCGTTTCCTTGCCGTCAACTGGCTCGAAAGTTGCGTAAGCCGTGCGGCGCCGGCTACAGGGACGTGGCCGTCGTACTCAATTCTAGGAGTCCACGAGCATGGAAGCTCATCTGATGCGGTGCGCCGCGCTGGCCGCCGCGCTAGCCTCGCTGGGTGCAAGTTACCGGACCGCGAACTTTGTTGTCGAAGCGCCCACGGCGGCCACGGCCGAGAAAGTGGGCCGCGCGGCCGAGAAGTACCGCCATGACCTTGCCATCGAATGGCTCGGCAAGGAAATGCCGAACTGGTCGCAGCCTTGTCCGATTACCGCTCAGATTGGCGATCACTTGGGAGCCGGCGGCGCCACAAGCTTCGTGTTCGAGCACAACGAAGTTTTTGGCTGGCGGATGACGATTCAAGGCTCACTCGTGCGGATTCTCGATTCGGTTTTGCCGCACGAAGTGACGCACACGGTCTTTGCCACGCACTTCCGCCAACCGCTGCCACGGTGGGCCGACGAGGGAGCCTGCACGACGGTCGAACACCATAGCGAACGGTCCAAGCAATCGGTGATGCTGGTCGATTTCTTGCGCAGCGGACGCGGCATTGCCTTCAGCCGCATGTTCGCCATGAAAGACTACCCGCACGACGTCATGCCGCTGTACTCCCAAGGTTACTCGTTGGCGCGTTACCTGGTGGCACAGGGCGGCAAGCGCAAGTTTCTCGACTACCTGTCGGACGGAATGAGCGACGAGAACTGGACTCGCGCCACGCGAAAGCATTACGGCGTGGCAAATCTGGCGACGCTGCAAAACAACTGGCTCGATTGGGTGCGTAACGGCAGTCCGGCCATCGATGCCGCTCCGGACAGCGGCGTGTTGGTAGCCGTCAACGCGCCCGGGCCATCGGCCGAGCGTCCGGCGCCGCGGCCCGAGTCGGCGCGCCCGCGGCCCAGTTCGGATTCACGCGACTCGGCAGAGGGCATCGTGGCGAGTCGTGGCGCGAACACGCCCAGCGTTTACGAGTTGGCCTCGACGTCAAACGGTTTGGCACAATCGGACCGCGCCGACGCCGACGAAGCGGACCCGTGGCACGCGCCGCTGCGCCTGTCGACGCGAGCGCTTGCCGCAGTCCAGAAAGTCGGGCCAGCGGACGAACCAGAGCGAGCGCCGCACGGCGCCGCGCAATATCAGGTGACTCGGCCGCAGGCCGTGCAGCGCCCGCGGCAAGTCATCCTGGAATGGAGCAAGCCGCCGGGCAGCGACGCCGCGGCGAGCGAAGGTGCAGCCGGCGCCAAGGGAATCGACGGCTAGGCGGTCGGCACGAAGAAAAACCGGGTCAGGTGGTAGAATACCGGCGCGGCGAAGCAGATCGAATCGATGCGATCCAACACTCCGCCATGCCCGACCACCAGCGTGCCGTAATCCTTCACGCCGCGGTCTCGCTTGATGGCCGACATCGTCATTCCGCCGGCGAAACCCATTACACAAATCACCAGCGATAGGCCGGCCGCTTCCCACGGTTGGAAGGGAGTGGCCCACCACAGGGCCGTGCCGATCAACGTGGCGCTGGCCACTCCTCCCACGAATCCTTCCCAGGTGCGGTTGGCGCTGATCGCCGGAGCGATCACGTGCTGGCCCAACAGCTTGCCCCAGGCATATTGCAAGACGTCGCCGAGTTGCACGACGAGCACGAAGAAAAACAGCAACCGCGGATTTTGCCCTTCATAGCCGGGGATCTTCAAGCTCAACAGCGCCGGGGCATAACTCAAGCAATAAACGCAGACCATCAACCCGGCCTGAATCTTGGCCGTCCGTTCCAGGAAGTGTTTGTAATCGCCGGCCAATGCCACGCGCGCCGGAATGAACAAAAACGCGTATACGGGTATCAGCACGCTGAACAGCAGTTCGTACTTCTGCACGCCCATCCCCACCAGCCAGTATTGCAGGGGAGTGAACAAGAAGAACACCCAGAACAGCGTGCGATGGTCGCCCAATCGCGTGGGCGTGAGCGTGATGAATTCTCGCAAGGCCCAAAAAGAAATCAGGCCGAAGAGCACGACCGTGGCCACGCGCGACGCCGGGCCCAGCAAAAACGCGGCCGCCAGCACCGTGTACATCAGCCACCAGGCGCGAATCCGCAGATTAAACGCCTCGACCACGGCCGGGTTCAGCCCGATATCGCTCTGATACTTCAAGCGCTGACCGATGGACGTGGCCCCAAACAGCAACGCCAGCACGCCCCCGACCAGGCTCAACGTTTTGACATCATCGTACATAGTATCTTCAGTCGTGCCGCCAAACCTTCTGCATTTACAAATCCTTCAACCGGCGGATCGAGTCGCGGGCTCGATTCAGGAACTCGGCTTTGGGCTCTCCCGCTTCCAGCCACATCGGCGGACCAAACGTTACGAGGCTCAGCAAAGGCACCGGCAAAAACTCGCCGCGCGGCAGCACTCGATTCAGATTATCGATGTGAACGGGAACCAATTCCAGGTCCGGCCGCTTTTTGGCCAGATAATACAGGCCGCTTTTGAACTCTTGAAGCTCCGATCCCGTATTACGGCTTCCTTCCGGAAAAACAATCAGCGACTGCCGATCCCCGATTTCGCGCAGCATCAAATCGACCGGACTCTGATGCACTTTGATGTCGGTCCGGTCGATCAAAAGCGCGTTGAACGTGCGGGCCATGTAGCGGCGCACCGCCCCTTTCTCCCAATAATCCTTGGCCGCCACGGGACGCGTCAGCGGGCGAAGCATCGTCGGCAACACCGACCACAATACGATCGCGTCCAGGTGGCTGGTGTGGTTCGCAAAGTATACCCGCTGGCAAACGTCAGGCTGGCAATCGATCCAGCGCACGCTCGCCCCGCTCAGAATGCGGGCAACGACAGCCAGTAACGTTCCGGTCATTGCGCGCCCACTAGGTTGCTTCTTCTCCACACAAGTGGCGGAGTGCCCGCGAGAGGCAGCCCGGGAGGTTGTCCGTTTCGGCTCGCAGGGTTGCGGCCACACTCTGCTGCTTCGCCTCTGCGAACGCAAAAACCTTGCCACGCGGGCCGCTCGACCGCCGTAGGCGAGCTTACGGGCAAAGGCATAATATCTTGGAAACTGGGGCGGGCAAAGCCCGTGACCTGGCCCGCACTTGCTTGGTAGCCCGCCACGAGGATTTCGCCACATTTGAGCGGGAAATTGTCATTTTTAGGGCTGTGTCCCCGCCGGCATGCCGGGGTTCTCCGCAACGCCCGACACCCTGGGCGCCGGCGTGCCGTGGGCGCGGCATTTCCGACGATAGATCTCTGCGATCAGATTCTGGTAGCCCTCGACCATCTTTTCCAGCGACCAACGTTCGACCACCGCGGCTCGGCCAGCGCGTCCCAGCCGGCGTGCAAGGGCGGGATTGCCGGCCAGTTCGATCAGCCGATTGGCCGTTTGGCGCGGGTCACCGGGCTCCGTCAGGAACCCGCTTTCGCCATCTTTGACCGACTCGCCGATCGAGCCGACGCGCGGTGCAACCACCGGCTTCGCGCTGGCCATGGCTTCCAGGATCGAAACCGGGTTGGCCTCGATCCTCGACGTCAGCGCGAAAATATCGATCGCGGCCAGAACGTCGGGAACATCGGCCCGATTGCCTACAAAATGCACGGCATGGGCCAGACCGAGTTGGCCGGCGATTTGAACCAGCTTGTCGCGCTCGGGTCCGTCGCCGACGATCACGAATCGCGACTGGGGGACGCGGTCGCGAACCAGCGCGGCGGCGCGCAAGAATGCTTCGTGATTCTTTTCCGGGCGCAGGCCGGCGACGATGCCGATGACCGGCGCCGTGGGTGGAAGTCCCAGTTCGCGGCGCACCGTGGCGCCGTCGCGCAACGGGTGGAATTGCTCGACGTCGACACCGTTGGGAATGACGTGAACCTTTTCGGCCGCAAAGCCCTCCACGTCGATCAGATGCCTGCCGTGAGCCGCCGCCACGCCGATGAAACCATCGGTCCAACGCGTCAACAGCCGCGAGCGATTGAGGCGGCTGACGGCGTCGGGCCATCCGGTCGAATGCAGCGCCGAGAGCACCACCGGCAGGCGGGCTCGTCGCGCCGCCACGCGACCCCAGAACATCTTGTCGCCGGCGCCGACGGTCACCAGCGCGTCAACATGCTGCGCGGCGAACAGTCGGGCCAGCCGTCCCAACACTGCGACATCATATTTGTGGTGAATCAGACCATGAAACGCGGATACTTCGGCCGCCAGCTTTTCACCCAAGGGCCCCAGCGACTTCATGCATGCCAGCGACGGCAGGAACCGCTCGCGGTCCAGTCGGCGAACCAGGTTGACCAACAGCGTTTCGGCGCCGCCGACCGGCATCGACGTAATCAAGAACATCACGCGCAATGGCCCGCGGTCTTCGAGAGGAATTAGCGTGTGATCGCGAAATGGCATGTTCGGCGCTCCTGATCGATCGTTTTTCCGAGCACATTCGAAGTGGGGTCACCTTGTCATGAGCGGCGCGTGGGTGGCGGCCGATTTGCGGCCGGCGCGACGCAACTTTCGTAACGCGTGTGCGGCGCTATCGAGCAGTTGTCGTTTTTCTTCGCGCGAAAATACGCGCTCGCCCGTGGCGGCCGTCATCGACACGGCGATCAGCACGACCAATGAAATCCACGGTCCCAGCCCCAGAAACACCGGGATTAGCGACAAGATCCACGTGCCCGGATCGATATGCATGCCACTTGATCGGCTGAACTGATAGGTTAGCAGCAGTGTGGCCAGGTTGGCCGCGCTTGTGGCCCAAACGGCCCCTTCCAAGCCGAAACGGGGCAACAAAAACAAGTTGAGTCCGATACTCAATAACAGCCCGACCAAAAGCGCGAGGCTGCCCAAAGCGGCGCGCTCGGCGCACCACAGGTAGTTTTGCGCGACGGCAATCGTGCCGAACCACACGCAATAGGCCAACGTCCAGGGCAGGATGGCCAGGCCGCCGTGGAATTTACTTGGAAAGGCGACTTCAAATAACAACGGCGCGACAAACAGCACTGCGAGCGAGGCCGCAAACAGCGACAAGAGCAGCAGCTTCAACATCGTGTTCAGCCGCCGCGCGACCGCATCGCGTCGGCCCGCTTCCCAGTCATGGCTCAAGTGGGGCGTAACCATCGATCCCAACAGCCCCGCCACGGCCACGAACAACAACGGCACGAGTCTCGAGCTGTGGTAAATGCCGACTTGGCGCAGCGCCTGGTGACCGTCCATCCCGCTGTGGTGCACGATCATGTAGCGATCGATCACTTCGAACAGGTTGGCCAGCAAATTCGTGAGCCACATCCAGGTCGCGAATGGCACGAGCTTGGTCCAGAATGTCACATGAGGAACCGGCTCGGCGGACGCCACTTCGCCCCCGGTCAAATGACGCAACCAACCGATCGCCGCGACCGCCGATAGCAAGGTTGCCGCCGCATAGCCAATCACAACCATCGTGGCCCCCAACGGCCACACGGCCAGCAGGCCCAGGCTGATCGCCGCGAAACCAAGGCTCTGAAGGAACTGCAGAATCGTCACCACGCGATACCTGCGAACGGCGATAAACAGGGCCACCAGAAAATTGTGCCCAACAACGACCGCCAGGCAAATCGCCAGCCACGCGACGACCGGCGCCTCTTCGTCGGAACCGAAAATCAACCGCGAAAACCAATTCCGCTCGACGATCATGACGCTCATGGCCACGATGCTGGCCAACAGGGTCACGATGGCGGTGCGGCGCAGAAAAACCTGGAACTGTCCCCGGCTGCGAAAGTACTCGACGTAACGCCCGAACGAACCCGGCAAACCCAATACCACCAGGGGAGCGGCCAGGTTCAAAAAGCCGAATGCGACGTCCCATTGGCCGATTTCCTCGGGATCGAGCCAGTGGCAGAACATGATTCCCCGCCCGAATCCGATCAGCCGCTGCACGACGGTCATCACCAGCATGATGACCACGCTGGCAGCCAGCGTGTCGGCGCACGCGCGCGACGGGGCGAGCGATTGCTCGACCGGTTCGTCGTCCAAAACCGCGCTCATGCAAAAACTCCCTCAGGTTCAGCGGCGACGCCGGCCTCGTACTCGTAACGCTGGATCGATCGCAGCTTGCGCGGGTCCACGGTCACCCAGTTTTTCAGTCGGAGCATGTCATCGTCGACGTGGATCCGCTGCAAATGAAACGCGTCGTCGCCCGGAAAATTGAACCCGCCGTAGGCCGAGCACACCCCGTCGTAGCCGGCCTCGCGCGCCAGGGCGAACGCCTGGCGACTGAGGTTCGCATGTTGCCCAAAGGGGAACGCGAAGAATCGCGCGGTGACGCCGGTCAACCGGCGCAGCTCCTCGCGGGAAACG
>JBGQHN010000133.1:0-11258 GCA_041497975.1 Planctomycetia bacterium
ATTCGCTGGTCCGTTGAACGGTGAGGCGAATGCTTACTTCGACGGGTTCAATACCTGGAGCAGCACCACGCCCTATCAAGGCTATCACGACTACCCGATCAATTTAGATCCCAGCAACATGCATGGGACAGTCGATTGGGTGGTCTTCGCGCCAGGCGAC
Organism: Planctomycetia bacterium; assembly: GCA_041497975.1. Taxonomy (GTDB): domain Bacteria; phylum Planctomycetota; class Planctomycetia; order Pirellulales; family PALSA-1355; genus PALSA-1355. The sequence goes on from JBGQHN010000133.1 coordinate 161, forward strand.
TTCACGCCTGGATATCTGGGCTACACTGCGACGCCCGGCGAATTCGTATACGCGTATCAAGCAGTCCAGGATGGCAACGCTACCGCGCCGCTTTCTGGCCTGTCGGTCGTACTCGAGGCGGCAGCCGACAATATCGGCACGTTTAGCGGCAATGGCGTTGCCGGGACGGCAGCCAGCGCTGCGTATTTCATTGGCGGGCCGTTTCCGTCGGCCAATTGGGAATTCAACGATCCACCGAGCGTCGTGACGACGTCAGTCGGCGTGGTTTTTTCCAGCCCATTTGGGCCGAAGCTGCTCAGTGGATCTGTGATCGACGATGGCAGCGTCGGCGACGTGATTCCGCTCCCCTCGCCCGATCCTCAATACATTCCGGAGCCGGGCACTATGACGCTCGCGATGTGCGGGCTGGTGGTGTTCGGGTTGCAGTTGCTGCGTCGACGCGGGCGAAAAGCCAGCGTATAAGTATTTTGGCTCATTAGGTGTCGGTTTCGGCAGGAGGCGTGTTTCGGCGGCTCGATTTAGGGGAGTTTGCAAAAAGCAACCGCTTCCTGCAGGCTGTGTCCGAGTGTGAGGTGAAATGCATCGCAGCGTGTGGTACAAGTAGCTGTGCGTGCGGCAATGGAGTTTTAGGCATCATTACTTCGGCACCCTCCGGCAAACGGAATCTCGCCATGCAGTTGAACATCAAGAACCTGATTCGTGCGGGTCTTGTGTGTCTCTTGTTGACAAGCGTAGCTGCCGCTGGCCCCTTGTCGCTGGAAACCGACGTGACGACAGGCCTGCCGGGATGGCATGGCACAGTGAACCCCCTCACGAATCCCGGAGTTGACTGGAACGGGAGCAAAATCCTTGCCACGGTCGAGTACGCCGTGTACGCACCCGGCAAGTTCGATCAATCCGTAAACCTGGGCAACCCCTCTGATCCGAGCTTAGACAATGACTACGTCTATGCCTATGAAGTTATTTCACCCACCCTGGGCTTACAGTCGATGACCATCACGACGGCGGCGAATTCGGTACCCTATAGCTACCTCAGCACGAACCATATCGATGGCTGGTCGGCCCCAAACGGCGGACAGGTGCCTAGTCCGGCTGTATTTATCGCGAACGCCACCACCATCACCAATGCCAAATGGTCGTTCGTGCCGACACTTACTGCCGGCACTGGATACTCCAACATTCTGTTTTTCACCAGCCCCTACGGCCCGCGAATGAACAGCGTCGCGATCTCTGGCGGTGGGTCAATCCTCAACACTGCCAACTTGCCCAGCCCGAATCCTGTGCCGGAACCAACTACGCTAACCATCGCGGCGATTGCCGCAGCCTTCTTACTGGCCGCCGGGCGCCTGCGGCGACGCGCTGCTTGAATATCACAAGTTAGGCGCCCATTGCCGCACTAGCTGACGCCTCACTTTTACAATACGTGACGCGTCAGAACGTTTTAGAGATGCGATTAGTTCCATGCGCGCCGGGCGGTTGTTGCTACTTGCTCTCCTCTCCCTAGGCTTATTTCAGCCCACATCTGACGTCTTTGCCGTCACCCCCGCGAACGTGCTGGTTCTATACAATCTGGCCAGCCCTGACGGCGCGCAAATCGCCAACTACTACGCGCAAGTGCATCCGGGCGTTCAACTGCTGGGCTTAAATGGACTAGGAACCTCGGAGTACATCACGGCGGATGATTATCTCAGCACGATCAGGCCGCAGGTCATGTCGGCTCTCACGCCCTCGACCGACGTGATTGTCACGACCAAGGGCCTGCCGCTAAAAATTCAAGTGACCGAACCCGTGCCTCCCTCGCAATGGCCGAATCCACCGACCTATACGGACGCCTTCGGCGTCAATCGCACGATCGCCAGCTGGAAGCCATACTCCAGCCTGGAAAGCGAGCTGGCCGATATTGATCGCGTCGCCTCGTGGCAGATGATGGGCGACCAGAGCTACTCGGTCGGCGGCCATTTCGCGTCGAATCCGTACTTCAATTCCAACACATCGTTCAGTCATGCGGCGACAGGCGTTCGGCTGACTTCGAGATTGGATGGGTTCACCGCCGGCGACGTCACGGCCAGCATCGATCGGGCACAGAACGCCTTTATCGGGCCGCAAAACAACCCCACCGGCCCACTGCATTTCCTGGTCGATAACGACCCGACGAAGGCCTATTCGCCCACCATGGCCAATCTCGTCAATAATGTGCTGATCCCCGCGGGAATCCCCGTAACGTACGACAACACACTTGGATTTATCAGTTCGACCAGCGGACCGGTCATGGGGTACGTGAGCCATGGCGCCAACCAGGCCTCGACCCCGGCCTATGTTCCTGGCGAAGGATCGTACATCATCAACGGGCTGAACATCACGCCTGCCAACGGCGCCGTTTTTCACACTTGGGAGAGCTTCAATGCCCAAAGTTTTGTGCTAGGCGGCAACCACGGCAACCAGGGCCTGGTCGCCGAATGGCTGGCCGCGGGAGGAACCGCCGCAACGGGCAACGTCGAAGAACCCACGGCAAGCTGGAGCACGGTAACCAACGAGAACAAGATGTTTCAGATGCTGCTCAGTGGCAAGACGTGGGCCGAGGCCGCCTGGAGCGCGACGCGGCAGCTCTCCTACGTCAATACGGTCGTCGGCGACCCGCTGATGACTTGGCGCACTCTGTTGGCCGGTGACGCCAACATGGACGGAACGGTCAATATGACCGACCTGGAAGTGATCGGATCGCACTGGGGCCGCACCGTGTCCGGCGGCCTCTACGGCTGGTACGCCGGGGACCTGAATGGCGACGGAGTCGTGAATGTCTTGGATCTCGCGATTGTGGGCTCGACTTGGGGGCAGGTTGCAACGTGGGCCAGCGGGCCCCAGGGCGGGAGCGTGTACCTGAACGCCGACTCGGAACCGACGCTGCAGTCGATTCCAGAGCCTTCAACATCGGTACTGATGTCGCTGGCTATTGCCTGCCTCGTCGGCCACGGCTTCCGCCGTCGACGCCGCGCTCGTCGACCGGCCCAGTTGGAACTGTCTTAGCGGCGGGGCCGCAACGGTCGCTCATTTTCTCCGCAGCCGCGGTATCAACGTGCGCGCCTTTCGCGGCGACCACGTCACGGGCGGTTCGGCCGGCAAGATACGAGCGTGGAACAGACGCCGATTGACGCGTTAAGCGTATGCGTATAAACTGCTTGGCTCGTCTCATCGAACGGTCCGAGAGAGGCGATTTCTGTTTTTCGACTGACCGAATTCCGTATCTAACGCCGGACGTCTCAGCCCATTCCCCAATTTTGGGCGAGACAAGCTTCCGGTGTGCCTTTTTGCAAGGAGTTTTCGTGGCACCAGTCCTGGTCAAGCAGCTGATTGAAGCAGGGGTCCATTTCGGCCATCGGGCGAGCCGTTGGAACCCCAAAATGCGCCCCTATATTTACGCCCGGCAGAACCTGATTCACATCATTGACGTCCGCGAGACCATTCGTGGCTTGTTGCGTGCTCGAAAGTATCTCAAGCAGATTTCGACCGGGGGGAGCCTCGTGTTGTTCGTCGGCACGAAGCGCCAGGCCGGTGAAACGATCGAGCGCGAGGCGCAGCGCTGCGGCATGCCCTATGTCAGCGATCGTTGGTTGGGTGGCACGCTGACCAACTTTCGCACGATTCGCAACCGACTGGCCCGCTTGGAAGAGCTCGAAAACTTGCGTTCCAGCGACCAGTTGGCCACGTACTCGAAGAAGATGCAATCAGCCCTGACGCGTGAATATCGCAAGATGCACCGTAATTTGCACGGCATGCGCACCATGAACCGGCTGCCGGAGTGCCTGGTGGTCATCGATCCGAAAAAAGAGCGCAATGCCGTTAAGGAAGCGCAAAAGCTGGGCATTACCACGGTGGCTCTGATCGACACCGACAGCGATCCGGACGTAGTCGACTTGCCGGTGCCGGGCAACGACGACAGTATTCGCTCGATCGAATTGATCGTGCAACAGATGGCCGATGCGATTCTCGAGGGCAAAGCCGGCTCGACCGGCGAAATCGAACGGCAGAAATCCGACAACGGTGCGGCCCAGCCCGCCGAATGACGTCGCGCATCGCGTCACGCGCGGCGCGGACTGGCCGCCGCGGCATTGCGCGGAGGACCGTCGCGGGGCCACGCCAGCAAAAAACGGCTCCCTGCTCCCGGTTGAGCGCGGCAGCCGAACGCCGACAAAATGTACAAACAGACGATTTGGAGGGGAGTTTCCCATGGCAGAAGTCACCGCGGCGGCCGTCAAGTCGTTGCGCGATAAAACCGGCTTGCCGATGATGAAGTGCAAAGAAGCTTTGCAAGTCAGCGGCGGAGACGAGCAGGCCGCCATCGATTGGCTGCGCAAAGACAACATCAAAGTGCAAGAGAGCCGCATCGGTCGCGAAACCTCGTTCGGCCGCATGGGCTTGTACACCGATTGGGACAAAGGCGTCGGCGCTCTGGTCGAACTGCTCTGCGAGACCGCGCCGGTGGCCAAGAATGACGAGTTCGTGAGCCTGGCCAACGACTTGGCGAAGCAACTGGCATTAGGCAAAGTGGCCAAAACCGCCGATGAGTTGCTCGATCAGCCTTCCCCTTCTCTGGCCGGCAAGACCCTGCGCGAACAATTGAGTGATCTGACCAACCGCATCCGCGAAGTCTTCAAGGTAGGGCGCATTGCGCGCATCGATGGCAAGACCGCCGGTTACGTGCACCACGCCGGCCGAACCGTCGGCGTGCTCGTCGAGGTTACCGGCGGAAATCCGGAGACAGCCAAAGACGTTAGCATGCACATCGCGGCCGCCCAGCCGCGCGTCCTCGCCAAGGAAGACCTGGACCCGGCAGAGGTCGACAAGGAGCGCGAAATACTTTCCGAGGCCGCCCGCAAGGAAGGCAAGCCGGACAACATCATCGGCAAGATGGTCGAAGGCAGGCTGCGAAACTATTTTGCCGAGCGCGTCTTGCTGGAGCAGCCGTTCGTGAAGGACGACAAGAAAACCGTCGGCAAATTCGCGCAAGAGGCGGGCATGAAGATCGTACGGTATATTCATTGGGAGCTGGGCAAGTAGCCCGCTTCGCGGCGATCCCGCTGCCGCTTGGGCCCGTTGAGGAGTCGCGTTGTGATGGCCGATCGAGTCCTGAGCGATGAAGCTGCACGCTACCGCCGGGTCGTGTTGAAGCTTTCGGGTGAGAGCTTTGCGCATGCCGGCGAGCGCGGAATCAGCATGGACGAGGTCGTCATCATCGCGCAGCAGGTCTGCAAGGCGGCCCAAAGCGGCGTGCAGATCGCGATTGTCATTGGCGGAGGCAACATCCTCCGCGGCGCGCAGTTTACGGTTGGCAACTCGAGCGTCCAGGAGGCCACGGCCCACTACATGGGCATGCTGGCGACCGTCATCAACGGCCTGGCGCTGCAAGACGCGGTCGAGTCGCTGGGCTATGAGACCCGCCTGCTGACGGCGATTCGCATGGACGGCGTCGCGGAGCCGTACATTCGCCGGCGGGCAAAGCGGCATCTTGAAAAGAGCCGCATCGTGATCCTCGCCGCCGGCACCGGCAGCCCATTCGTCACTACGGACACGGCGGCCGCTCAGCGGGCGCTGGAACTCGAAGCCGACATCCTCCTCAAGGCCACGCGCGTCGACGGCGTGTACAGCGACGATCCCGAAAAGAATCCCCACGCCTTGCTGTATAGCGAGCTCAGCTACAATGCCGTGCGCGAGCAGAATCTGCGCGTGATGGATCCGACCGCCATCGCGCAGTGCATGGAACACGACATGCCGATCTTGGTGTTCAATTTCAAAAAGGAAGGCAACATCGAGCGGGCCGTCAGCGGTGCCCGCATTGGAACGCTCATCAGCAGCCAGGTTGCCGTGACAAAATAAGGCAGCCGGGTCCGCGGCCGGACCCGCGTCGGCGGCCACTCGCTTGAAAGGCACAACGTTATGGGCGTCGACGAGATTCTGTTCGATACCGAAGAACGAATGGAAAAGGCGCTGGCCAAGCTCAAGCAGGATTTGGCCGGAATTCGCACCGGCCGGGCGAACCCTGGCCTGGTCGATTCGTTGCGTGTGGAAGTCTATGGCTCGCCGACGCCGATCAAGGCGATCGCCACGGTCGGCGCCCCGGAACCCACGCAAATCGTCATCCGGCCGTTCGATCCGGGGACGTTGAAGGACATCGAAAAAGCGGTGCAGGCCAGCGGCCTGGGCCTGAATCCGCAAAACGACGGCCGGCTGATTCGTATCAGCGTGCCCCCGCTGTCGACCGAGGTTCGCCGCAAGCTGGTGGCCCGCATTCGCGAATTGACGGAAGAGACCAAGGTCGCCGTGCGCAACGTTCGCCGCGACGGCAACAAAGCGGCTGATCTGGGACAAAAAGACAAGACTCTCACGGAAGACGAACGCGATCAAGTCAAGGAAGACATTCAAGAGTTGACAAAGAAGTATGAAACTACGGCGACTGATTTAGCCGCGGCCAAAGAAAAGGAAGTCATGGAAGACTAGTCGGCCGCATTGCCCAGCGCCGGCCTCGATGGATCGTGGCCATCGGCGCTTGAGAATTCGCAATATGCACCGCACGACAATCCGCGTGTTTCTTTACGGAGCTTATTGGTTGGCCGCCAGCAGCAACGCTTCGCATTCGGCCGCACAATCCGCGACAGGCGCCGCGGCGCAACTTGTCGCCCAGGCCGGCGTCCTGGTCATCGCGCATCGCGGCGACAGCAAGGTAGCGCCGGAGAACACGCTGCCCGCGTTTGCATCGGCCGTGCAGGCCGGCGCCGATCTGGTCGAGCTTGACTATTACCACTCGGCCGATGGCGTGCCCGTCGTCTGTCACGATGCAGATCTGGACCGCACGACCAACGCGGTCTCGTTATGGGGCGGCTCCAAGATCAAGATTACGGACAAGACGCTGACCGAGCTGAAGCTGCTCGACGCCGGAAACTGGTTCGCCAAGCGATTCACCGGCACGCACATTCCGACCCTGGCCGAGGCCCTCGATTCGATCCAGGCCGGGTCGACGACGCTCGTGGAACGCAAGGGAGGCGACCCGGCCGCGTGCGTCGAGCTATTGCGCCAGAAGAAGCTGCTCGACCAGGTCGTCGTGCAGGCTTTCGATTGGAAGTACTTGGCCGGCTGCCATCGCCTCGCTCCCAATTTGGTGCTGGCTGCCTTGGGCCATAAGGAATTCTCGCCGGAAAAACTCGACGAGATCGCCAAAACCGGCGCTGCAATTGTTGCCTGGGAAGACCGGTTTACCGACGAGAGCACCATCGCCGCGATTCACGCGCGGGGATGGAAGGCTTGGGTGTGGACGGTGGATCAACCCCAGCGGGTCGCTGAACTGGTCGGCGCCAAGATTGATGGCATCATCAGCAACCAGCCCGAGATGACGCGCAAGGCCGTTCTGGCCGCGCAGGCGGCTCGCTGACCAGGTTCGCTAGCAGAGTCGCCCGCTGGCGACCGCGAAATCGTGGCAAGCGTGCGCCTATCTGGCACGCTCTTGGCACCTTAGGAGCGACTCACCTTGACCCCTTTCGACGTCAGCTTGTAAGATCCTCCGCCCGGCAAGCGAGCCAGGAGGGCTCCCGCGGGCAAGCGCACTGTTTCAGCGCAACGGCTGACGGAGATATACGGCTATGGATGGCAAGCTTCCGAGGGGCCCAAGGTCTCGATGGGTCTCGATCGCTGGGCGGGCCGGCTGGTTCGCCAGCAGCATGGTGGTTTTGAGCGTCTGTCTTTTATTTCGTTGGTATGCCCCGGCCGGCTCAGCCGTGGCCAAACCGCCCGGCTCGGCAGTCAAGAAAGCGTCGGCCACCGAAAGGGCCAAGACGCCGCCGTCGGCCGCGGCAGCCAACGCGGCCGCCGCCAAAAAGAACCCCGTCGCGGCGATCGTCAACAACGAGCCGATCACGCGCGAAGATCTGGCCCATGAGTGCTTGCTGCACTACGGCAACGAAGTTCTCGAAAGCATGATCAACCGAACGCTGATTCTCACGAGTTGCCAGCAGCGTGGCGTGGTGATCACCGACGCGCAGGTCGACGAAGAAATCGATCGCATGGCCCGAAAGTTTTCCCTGCCCAAGGATCAGTGGCTGAAAATGCTGGAGAAGGAGCGCGGTATCAAGCCGGTACGCTACGCCCAGGACATCATCTGGCCGACATTGGCATTGCGCGAGCTGGCCAAGCACCACTTGAACGTCAGTCGCAAAGAACTCGACGAAGCGTACGAAAGCGAGTTTGGTCCCGCGGTCAAAGTGCGGCTGATTGCCATCGCCGACCCCGAGAAAGCCCGCCGGGTCCACGCCGAGGCGGTCGCCAAGCCGGACGAATTCGGAGCGCTGGCGAAAAAACATTCCAAGGACACCAATAGCGCCAGCGCCTACGGGCTGATTCAGCCGATTCGCCGCCGCATGGGCGATCCCAAGCTCGAGGAAGCCGCCTTTGCCCTGAAGAAAGGCGAGATATCGAGGATCATTCAGGTAGGCGAGATGCACGTGTTCGTCAAGTGCGAGGAGCACATGCCGCCGGCCAAGGGCATCGATCGAGCGAGGGTCGAGCCGCATTTGGTGGATGCCCTGAAAGACCGGAAGCTGCGCGCAGCGGCCGGCGAAGTGTTCAAGGACTTGCAAGCCGGCGCGGTCGTGGAAAACGTGTACAACGATCCGGTCAAGAGCAAGCAGATGCCGGGCGTGGCGGCCACGATCAATGGCCAGAAAATCACGTTGCGCGAGCTGTCGGAAGAGTGCATCGAACGGCACGGCCACGACGTACTCGAGGGCACGATCAATCGCCGCCTGCTGGATCAGGCGCTGCGAAAACGAAATCTCAAGGTGTCCGACGCCGATCTCGACGCCGAGATCGGGCGGGCCGCGGTGGCGATGGGCAAGACGAAGGCCAAGGGCCAGCCCGACGTCGAAGCCTGGCTTGAGCACGTTACCAAGACCGAAAACATCTCTCGCGAGGTTTACGTGCGCGACGAGGTCTGGCCCTCGGTGGCGCTGAAGAAACTGGTGGGCGACAACGTGCCCATCACCAGAGAGGACCTGAACCACGGCTACGAGGCCAACTACGGACCCAAGGTGCGTTGCCGGGCAATCGTGCTCAACAATCAACGCCGAGCCCAGGACGTCTGGGAGAAGGCGCGACAGAACCCCACCACCAAGAATTTTGGCGACCTGGCGGAACAATACTCGATCGAGGCCGGCAGCCGGACCCTGCGCGGCGAAGTCCCGCCGATCCAGAAATACGGCGGCCAGCCGTTGCTGGAGGGTGAAGCCTTTTCGCTCAAGCCCGGCGAGATCTCGGGCATTATTCAAGTCGCCAGCACCTACGTCATTCTGTTCTGCGAAGGATACACGACGCCCATCACAACGAGCCTCGACGAAGTCAAAGACCTGCTCTACCGCGACATCCATGAAAAGAAGCTGCGGATTGCGATGGCCAAGACCTTCGATCAGCTGAAGGAAGACTCACACGTCGATAACTTTTTGGCCGGCAACATCAAGCTGCCAAAAAAGGAAGAGCGGGCCGAGGCCGATATCGAGCCGGGCATTGCCACGCCCAAGGTCCTCAAGCGCTAGACGCGGGCGAACATTCCCGCGCTGGCAGTTGTCTTGTTTTGGAATCCAGAACTCCAGCCGGGACGGCACTGACTCGAACCGGCCGCCGGCCGTTTCCTTTCGCAGCCGGTCCGGTTATCCTGATGGTTGACGGGCCGGACGCCCCAATTTCTTGCGCAAAGGCAATGACGAGCCGATGAGTCACGACAACGAAACGGACGACCCGGTAGACAACACGGCGCCTTTCCAAATCGAGGTCGCCGAGCGCGTCAAGCGACTGCCGCCCTACTTGTTCGCCCGCATCAACGCGGTCAAGTACCAGAAGCGCCGCGCCGGCGACGACGTGATCGACTTGGGCATGGGCAACCCGTCCGACCCGCCCGAGGACCTGGTCATCGAAAAGCTGGCCGAAGCCGCGCGCGACGCGCGTAATCACGGATACAGCAAGGCCACGGGCATTCCTAACTTGCGGCGTGAAGTATCCAGCAAGTACCTGAAGAAATACGGCGTGCGGCTCGACCCGGAAAACGAAGTCATCGTGTGTCTCGGTTCCAAGGAAGGCTTTAGCCACATGTGCCTGGCCCTGGTCGGACCGGGCGACACGGCGATCGTGCCGGCGCCTTATTTTCCGGTCCACGTATACGCCGTGGCCTTGGCGGCGGCCAGCGTCATCGCACTGGAAGTCGCCGACAGCCAGAAATTCCTCTCCAACATTGCCTATACCTGCCAGCATTTGTACCCAAAGCCCAAGCTGCTGGTGGTCAACTATCCGCACAACCCCTCGACCGTCACCGTCGAGCCCGAGTTTTTCGTCGACGTCGTGAAACTCGCGCGCCGGTACGGATTCATGGTGATCAGCGATTTCGCCTATGCCGACGTCGCGTTCGACGGCTATGTGCCGCCCAGCTTTTTGTCGGCCCCGGGGGCCAAGAGCGTCGGCGTTGAATTCACCACCATGAGCAAGGGCTACAACATGGCCGGCTGGCGGGTCGGGTATTGCGCCGGTAATGCCGAGATGGTGCGGGCCCTGGGAACGATCAAAACGTATTACGACTACGGCATGTTCGCCCCGATTCAGATCGCCGCGATCATGGCCCTGCGGCACACCGATGCGGCCGTCGAGGCCCAAAGCGCGCTCTATCAACATCGCCGGGACGTGTTGTGTGACGGCCTGCGCCGCATCGGCTGGGAAATCACTCCGCCGCGGGCCGGCATGTTCGTGTGGGCCAAGGTTCCCCAACCTTGGGCCAGCCAAATGGACACCATGCAATTCGCCACCAAGCTGCTCGAAGAAGGCGACGTCGCGGCCAGCCCCGGCAGCGGCTTCGGACCGGCCGGAGAGGGCTACTTGCGGCTGGCCTTGGTTGAAAATGAGAATCGCCTCCGGCAGGCGGTTCGCCAAATCGGGCGCTGCCTGGGCAGCGAATCGCGCCCGTCAAGCGCCGTTGCAGGCGATCCACGAGTGGCCCCTTAGCCGCACGCGATCGACGAGCGGCGGTCGGAAGGGGTTGTAGCACTCGTCTGGATTGTGCCGCCGCGGAAAATCG
>JBGQHN010000134.1:0-11215 GCA_041497975.1 Planctomycetia bacterium
CCAGCGCCAACAAGCACCAGGCGCTGACGTCGTCGGTGGCCGCGCAGGCCAGCGCCATGATGCCCAAGTCAGTTTTATTGATCCGTCGGTCAGTCAGAATGCGGGCCAGCACCGGAAAGGCCGTGATGGACATCGAGACGCTTAAGAACAGCGCGAACGCCGTGAACGTCACGCCGCTGTGGGACATCCTGGGGTACAGCCACAGCGCCAACGCGGCCCCGAGCACAAAGGGCACCACGATGCTGGCATGCGAGATGGCCAGCGTCACGTGCCCCTGTTTCCGTAGCGCTCCCAAGTTGAGTTCGACGCCCACGACGAACATGTAGAGCACGATCCCGATTTGCGCCACGACGGAGAGGGCCGGTGCCACCGAGGCCGGCAACAGAAAATGACCCGCCGCGGGCCAGAGTCGCCCCAGCAGCGAAGGTCCCAAGCAGATTCCGGCCAGCACTTCGCCGATGACCGGCGGCTGCCCAACCAGTGCGAATAAACGCGCCAGAATCCGTCCCAGCAGAATCACCGCCGACAGCGCCACGAGCAGGTGCAACAGGGGTTGCGACACCAACTGCGGCGCGGGTCCTGAAGGCGCCGCATGGCCGGCCGCCGGGGCGGGAGCCGACAGCGTTTCGCCATAAGCGCGGATGGCGAGAAAAAGCGCGACCGTGGCCGCGAGCATCAGTCCGTAGCCCAGCAATGTGCGCAGCGGAGTGTTGGCAGCCGATGGGTTATTCAACGACAATCGCACCTCGAGCCACTACCCTGGCCAATGTTTGTGCGCCGCCGAAATCATTGCAAATGCCCGCGAGACGGCTCTATCATGCTTTGCGCCGCGGCGGGTCGTCAACGGCAAGTGCTCCGTGCAGATGGGTCGAAACGACCGACCGTAACGAAGTGAAATCGCAGCGACGGCTCGCGGAAATCACGAGAACAAGCTCGACAAATCCAACCAATTGGCCTATTTTTCAGTAGAGGCGACGAACGAACGTCGTCGAACCGTTGGGCTCAACGTTGATCAAAGAGCGCGCATTGCCAGATGACGACCACCGTATCCCACGCCGAAAAGTTTCTGGTCTATGACGGCGATTGCCCGATGTGCCGCAGCACGGTCGCATGGCTCACGCGTCTGAGACTGGTTGACCCGGCGCAACTGCGCAGCAACCACGTGCTGGAAGGAGCCGATCTCGAGACGGTGCGCCGCGCCGGCATCCGCAACCAACTGGTGGTGCTCGACCCCGAAACGCGCGAGACCCGCGCGGGCACCGACGGCCTGCTGTGGATCATTGGCGAAAACACGGGCAATCATTTCCTGGTTCGGCTGTTAGGTTTGCCGGGTTTGCGGCATTTGTTGCGGTGGGGTTACGAAACGATTTCGTACAATCGCCGCGTCATCAGCCCGCCGCGAAGCCGGATCGTCTGCGACTGCGAGCCGGAAGTCACGTTGGCGCGGCGGATGATGCTCGTCGTACCGGCCCTGGTGCTTGCGTTTGTGATCTTGGCATTGTTCGGAGCGGCCGTTTTTCACGGCTTCAATATGGGCGGCATGTCCGACGGCGCGCTGCTCATGGCCGCGGCTGTCGGCTGCGGCTGGCTGGTGATGTCCGCCGCCGGGCTCGTATTGCTGCGCGGCGAGCAGAGGATCGATTACCTGGCGCACCTGACGATGACGTTGCTGGCCGGGTCGCTTGTGCTCGTGCCCGGCGGTTTGCTGGTGGAGCTGGTTCCGCGCGCGGGGCTGGTGGTGATTGCGGTTTCGGCGTTAGTCAGCTTCGCCCTGATGCTGTCGATGCAACGCCGCCGCGTCGCCGCCGTCGGGCTTTCGCTGCGCTGGCTTTGGGCCTGGAGCGTGGCGGTGGCCTTGGGGGCCGTGGCCGTTGCATTTCTGTACGCGTCGCGAATGTCCGCTTGAGGCGCGCAGCGGCGCCTGGGCGGAAAAAAATTTGGGCGCCGACGCTCCCTGCGGGAGGTCCGAGCCGTTCTTGAGTTGTAAAAAAAGGGTTGCTCGGACCGCAGGCACGCAAGCGGCCGGCGCCGCGGGACAACACCGCTTTTCAAAGGCGTACCAGGCGATTGTTCCAGAGCCGTTGCCCTCGACCCCGGGTCGCCTTCCGCGGCGGCTTCGATTCGGCTGTACGTGGTGTACACAAGGGCTACCGCCCCGACGCACTATCTCGAGAGTTCGTGCGTTTCAGCGGCGAGCAGGGCCGGGACGCGAGACCCTCGTTAAAGAGTCCCTAGGACGACGCACGGTCAAGAACAACCGCCGCCGCCAGTTGACGCCCCGTTAGTCGCGTTAAGCGACGGACGATGCTCCGGCCGAATCAGCTTGGTGAATTGTGCACGAAGTGCTGGCCTAGTTTCAAGAGCGATCAAGTTTGCCACAAGGTCGCAGAGAACACGGAGACGTGGGAAAACTGCGGATCGAGGCCCCTCGATCTCCGTGACCTCGGCGACCTCGGTGGCAAAAATAGTTTTGTGCCGTGCCTGGCGTTATTTTGCCTCTGCATGGGCGCGGACATACGATGAGCGGGGCAAACGCGCACCCGACCCCATTTGCACTCCAAGTGCTGGCCTAGTTTCAAGAGTAATCCAGTTTGCCACCGAGGTCGCCGAGAACACAGAGACGTGGGAAAAACTGCGGATCGAGGCCCCTCGATCTCCGAGACCTCGCCGACCTCGGTGGCAAAAAAATGATCTTGCGCCCCGCCTGGCATCATTCGAGCATCGTGCCCATGCTGATCCGCCCGCACGTCGGTATCCACAAAATCTCCGTACTTTCTGGCCAAGAATCGTAAGCTACGTTTCAGTTGGAAAAGGGCGGCGCAATGGTCCATGCGGTAGCGCTATCCGTCCGGATGCACCGACGAGAGCTTAGGGCAGCGTGATGCCCCCTGGGGACCATTCTTCCGGACATATTTGAACGAAGGTACGATTCTATGCACACGAAACAGTTGATTCTCTCGACGGCTTTGTCGTTGATGGTGGGTTGCTTTGCAAATCCTACGAGCGCTAGCGCGGACGACGCGAAGGCGGTTGAGCAAGCGGCGGCCAAATTCTACGCGAGCCTCAATCTGCTCTTCACTGGCGACGCAAGTCCCATGCAAGAGATTTGGTCGCATGCCGACGACGTGACTTATATGGGGCCCGCCGGTGGGTTTCAGGTCGGCTGGCAAGAGGTGCGCGCTAATTGGGAAGCGCAGGCCGCTTTGAAGCTTGGCGGAAAGGTCGAGCCCTACGACGTGCGCGTCATCGTCGGTGGCGACCTGGCTTTCGTGCAATGCTACGAGCAGGGCAACAATCTGGATGCCGAGGGGAAAGATCTGAAAGTCTCGATTCGGGCCACGAACTTGTTTCGGTTAGAGAATGGCGAGTGGAAGATGATCGGCCACCACACCGATCTGCTTCCCTTCTTGGAAAAGCAGTCGCTCACAGGGTCGGACGAATGATCGACGCTTCAAGTCGTTTCAAGTTCTGAAGCTGTCTTCCTCAATCGGAAACGTATAAGCCGGGAGCCGCACCGCGTTGGTGCGGTTCCCGGTTTCACGTTTGCTCGTCGAGCCGCAGGAAACACCAGGCGAGAAAAATGAATCCGGCGCCGAAACCGACCAGCGCCGCGCAGGCCTGGCCGATCAGCTCCAGGTTGGGCGGACCCGCGTTGGCCAACAGTTGCTTATAGGCGACCAAGGCCCAGGCGTGGGGCGTGATCAGGCTCAAGCGCTGCATGTTCTCGGGCATCAAATCGCGGTCGCCCATCAAGCAGCCACTCAGGCCCGCCAGCACCAGCACGAGCAGGGTGCCGTAAATGGCCACCTGCGCTTCGGTGCGCGCGACCGATGCCACGAGCAGCGCCAGGCCCATGGCCGACAGCGACGTCGCGACAACGACCGGCAACAGCCACCAGGGCTCGGGCCCCCAACTCATGCCGAAGGCCAGCTTGCCGGCGCCGAGCAGGAAAATGCCTTGCGCCACCGACAGCAGGAAGCAGGGCAGGAGCTTGCCGAACAAGATCTGGCTACGCGAAAGCGGGGCGGCGCGCAGCCGCTTGAGCGTTCCCTGGCGGCGCTCGGCCACAAACAGCCAGCCGACGGTCAGCACCAGAAAGTACGCGAACATGACCGTGTATGAAGGGACGATGGTTTGATAGCGCATCGCTCCGCGATTGAGCAGACCCGAACCCGACGGCGATTGATACACCGTGATCGCGGCCCCCTCGTCGGCCCGCGGGTCGGACCGCGTCAAGGCCGCCCATGTCTTGCCGGTCAAGTTGTAGTTCGGAAACAATTGCTGGATCGCGTTTTTTACCACCACACCAAGCCCCGGAGTCTCGCCGACCTTCTCGAACGCGCGGCCGATCATCCAAGGCAGCACGACGCGCAACATGGTCACTTGCCCGACCTGCTCGATGATCGAAGCGGCGGTCAACTGGGTCGGGTCGCGGAGCACTTTGGCGTCCAGTTCATTGATGTCCACGCCGTCGCGGAACAAGGGATTCACCCCGCCCCGCAGAAAAGAACTGCGCGTCACCCGCTGGCTGAACTTGGGGCCAAACACAAGCACCGCGGAGCGTTTGCCGAGAGCGACGAGTTGCTGGGCCTCGGCCTCGCTGGCGATCACTTCGACGCGGATGCCGGCGGTTTGCGCCAAATCGCGCTCAACGACCTTCGACCACTGCAATCGCTCGGTGCTTGGGGAATCGGGCTCGCTGTAACCCTCGTCCAGATCGACGATCGAAATCCTAAGCCGGTCGTCGGGCTTCTGGCCAAAGCTGTCTCCCAACGAGATGCCCAAGACCAGGATAAAGATAAGCGGCATGGCCAACAGCACGACCACGGCCCGCGGATCTCGCAGGAGCAGCCGTAATTCCTTCTTGGCCAGCGTCCACACCAACATGGCGGTGCCCTAGTCGCGCAGAGCGCGTCCGGTTAAATGCAGAAACACGCGTTCCAAATTCGGTTCGGTCGTTTCCAAGCTGATCAGTTCGATTTGCAGCTCATTGAGCAAGGCGATCAAACGCATGAGCGCCGTTTTCGTGTCGCGGCATTCCAATTCGATGAATTGCCCATCCTGGCCGTTGACGTGCACTCCGGCGATTTGTCGCAGCCGCTGGCGCAGCTCGGGCCGATCCTCGCTGACGCGGAAGCGAATCAGCCCGTCCATTTTCTGCAAGAGCGCCGTCAGATTGTCGCAGGCAATCAGCCGCCCGTGATCGATGATGCCCACGCGCGAGCAGAGGGCCTGAACTTCTTCAATGTAATGGCTCGTGTAGACGATACAAACGCCCTGGTCCGCCAGGCGACGAACTTCCTCGAAAATGTGGTTGCGCGATTGCGGATCGACCCCGGTCGTCGGCTCGTCCAACAACAGCAGCCTCGGCTCATGGACCAGCGCCACGCCCAGGTTGAGCCGGCGCTTCATCCCGCCCGAAAAACTGTGCACGCGGTCGCCCGCTCGATCGATCAGCCCCACGGCGGCCAGCACTTCGTCGACGCGGCGCCGCAAACGGTCGCGGGAAATCCCGTACAGGCTGCCAAAAAAATTCAGGTTCTCCCGCGCGTTCAGCTCATTGTAGATCGCCAGTTCCTGGGGGACGATGCCGATCAGGCGTCGCAACTGCTTATCGCGGGTCGAAACTTTATGTCCCAATATCCAGGCTTCGCCCGAGGTGGGCTCGAGCAGGCAGGAGACGATCGACAAGAGCGTGGTCTTGCCGGCGCCGTTGGGTCCCAGCAGACCAAACAGCTCCCCGGCGTGGGCTTCGAAGCTGACGCCCGCCAGGGCTGTAACCTTGCCGTACGCCTTATGCAAATCGATGACTCTCAGCAGCGGCTCGGGCATAAACGAGGTTGGACGTATTGGCTCTGGGAGCACATTACGGCACCGAAGGCAGTTCGATTCGGCGGCCGCGCAATTGGACAAGCGCAATTGGACAAGCGCTGTAATGCTTTGGCGCGCTTACCTTACCGCCGATGACGAGCGAGCACAAGCGCGACGGCTCGCGCCGTTCGGGGTTGCGTAAGCGACGAAGCAACCTGGATTTACCAGAGAGGCCATAGGCTCGTGAGCGGGTGGCCGAGAGCCGCCTGCCAGTACAGCCAACATCCCGCGGCGCCGTACACAAGCGCGAAAGCCGCGGTGCCCGCAAGGCTTGTTCGCCGATTGCTTATGCGGCCGAGAACATAGCCCGTAATCGGCAAGATTTGTAGCGCGTGCAGTCCCATGGCGTGAGCGACGCGCAGGTCGCCTGCCTGGGTGCTCCAGTTGACCAACCACAAACCGGGCCCGCCATCCATCGCGCCCACCGTATGCCCGCCGTTGACGAGCATGACCCCGCCGATGGCCGCCGATAACAGCGCGCCGGCCAAACCCAGCCGAATTCCCAACACGTAGGCCGGTGGCAACGCGGGATGGCGGCGCAAGAACAACACGAACAACATGAGCTCGAAGAGCGTGTTGATGACGATGGCCAGACCCATGGCCGCGAACACCGCGGAATCCAGCGGCGCCCGGTTATTGAAATGCGAAGCCACGCCCCGCAAAGACTGGCCGGCGATGCACGCGATTTCCACGAGCATCGCGACGATGACTCCCCAACGAATCAACGCCTTGCACCAGTCGGGCGCCCGGGCATCAGCCATCAGCCAGGCCAATGTCCACAGGTAAATCGCGATCGAGGCGGCGAACTTGATCGGCTTGATCCATACGTTGACGCCCAGGACTTGCCGGTGATCGGTCGACGCGGCCAGAAGCATGCCGGCCAGCAGCGCGACAAACACCCAGCCGGCCAGCGTCAAGACCCGATCGCGACGATACAGCTCGGCCAGCACGTGACGCATCGCGAAGTGGCTCCTCAACGGCTTGAGCGGTTGGGCCGGCCAAGCTGCTAGCAAGGCGCTGGCCGGTTCGCTCAAGGATTAACCTGGTCGGACCGCTATTTACTTGCCGCGGACGCGGCGTAAAAATGCCCGGCCTCGCTCGACGAACGTACAAGTCGACAGTTTATCGACTGGGCTCACGCCAGTCTCTAAGGTTTCGGAGCAGGGCGATGATTCAAAAGCGCATCATCAAGTTTTGTCGGCTGCGGTTGGGCATGAAGCCGATCATCGATTACGCGCAGTCGCGGCGCAAACTTTTGGGCATTGCCGAGTTGCCGATTCGCACGGTCTTTGACGTTGGCGCCAACGTCGGGCGAAAGGCCCGCCAGTATCGCAAGCTTTTTCCCGAGGCCAAGATCTATTGCTTCGAGCCGGTGCCGGCGACGTACGAGCGGCTGCACCAGTGGTCTTGCCGGCAAAACGGCGCCGTGTCGGCCTTCAATATCGCTTTGGGCAGCAAGGTGGGCGAAACCAGCATTCACTGGAATCAAGATCACTGGGGCGGTTCCACGGTGCTCGTGTCTTCGCGAAATGCGCAAGAGGACTACCTCGAGTTGCCGGTCCGCATGGAAACCTTGGATACGGTCGCTCGATCGCTGGAGGTTCGCGACCAGATCTTCGTCAAGATTGACGTCGAAGGTTTTGACATGGAAGTTATCAAGGGCGGCGCCAACCTGCTGGCCCGGGCCACGGCCGTGATCGTCGAAATCGCGCTTCCCGAAGCGCCGAGCGATGGGCCCGCGTTTCCGCAATTCGTTAGCGTGATGACGGAGCTGGGCTACCTGTACCGCGGCAATCTGACGCACGGTTTCGTCGACGGCACGGCCCGTCATGTCGATGCCGTGTTCATCAAGCCGCCCGCGGCGCGCCCGGCCGCGGCCTGAATTGCGACGACCGCCGCCGCCTGGCGGCACGGTCTGTGGCCGGGTTCCACTCGCCCTGTCTGGGCCACGCGCGACAACTGCGCGAGCGGCCGTTATTCAGCACTGGCCAAGGTGCGCTCGTTTTCTTCGAAGACTTGCACGAGCGCCCCGTGTGTGTCCTGGGGGTGCAGGTAAAAGTGTTTCCAGGACGGGTCGGCCGTATTGGCCGCCAGGACGCGAAGGCCCTGCGACTCAAAATAACGGATTGCCTGTTCCAGGTTTTCGACGCTGATCGAGAGGTGATGAAACCCTTCGCCGTGCTTGGCCAGATAGCGGCCGACGCCACCGGCGCCCGGCGAGGTCGGCGAAACAAGCTCGACTTTTTTCCCGCCGAGCTTGAAGGTGCACCAGCGAAAGCCCTCGGGCTCGTTCGTGCCCGTGTCGCTCAGCGGCTGTCCGCCGAAAACGTCAACGAACAACCGGCGTGCGGCTTCCAAATCGTGGACTCCGATGGAAACGTGATCGAGTCGCTTGAAGACGCTCATTGCTCTTTGGCTCCCGGATGATCATCGCGCCCGTCGCGAGGCGGCGATTCGCTCAATTCCCAGGCCGTTTGCCGGGGCTGGCATGTTAAACGCCTTCGGCGTTACGTTCAACCGCTGAGGTCATCGACCCACTGTGGAGGCACTCACGCGGCTTTGATTGCGCCCTCGAATTGCGTTGCGCCAGCCTGTTTCCGACGGTATACTCTTAGACACAAAGCCACGGGGCGGCATCTCTTGAACCGATCACTTTCACAGGCGCGACACCATGACTGGCAAGCTTTCGACACGACTGGGTTTCTTTCTGGCTGTGTTGGCTAGCATCTTTTCACAAACGAATGCCGCTGATGACACGAAACCGTCGTCCGGCACGTGCCTGGTTTACGTCGGCACGTATACGGGCGAAAAGAGCAAAGGCATTTACGCTTATCGGCTCGACCTGGCCAACGGCCGCTGCGCACCGCTGGGGCTGGTGGCGGAAGTCAAAAGTCCGTCGTTCCTGGCCGTGCATCCGAATCATAAGTTTCTTTACTCGGTCAACGAAATCGACGATTTCGATGACAAGCCGGCCGGAGGCGTAAGCGCCTTTGCGATCGATGCCGACAAGGGGCAGCTCACGTTTCTCAATCATCAGTCGTCGCAGGGCGCGGGCCCTTGCCACGTCGTCGTGGACAAAACGGGGCATACTGTGCTGGCGGCCAACTATGGCGGCGGAAGCGTCGTGGCGTTGCCGATTGGCTCCGACGGACGCCTGGGCAAGGCGACGTCATTCATTCAGCACCAGGGCAACAGCGTCAACCCGCAACGGCAAAAAGAACCCCATGCGCATTCGATCAACGTCGATTTGGGCAATCGCTTTGCGGTGGCGGCCGACCTGGGGCTGGACAAGGTTTTGATTTATCGGCTGGATCCCGAGCGGAGCCAGTTAACCGCCAACGAGCCGGCTTGGGCGGCGGTGAAACCCGGCTCGGGCCCGCGCCATTTCGCGTTTCATCCCAGCGGCAAGTTTGGCTACGTGATCAACGAGATCTTGTGTACCGTGACGGCCTTCGCGTACGACGGCCAGCGGGGCCAGCTCACCGAGCGGCAAACGATCTCGACCTTGCCGGAGGGGACGACTCTCAAGCCCGAGTTCAGCACGGCTGAAGTGCAGGTCCACCCGTCGGGAAAATTTTTGTACGGCTCGAATCGCGGTCACGACACGATCGCCGTATTCGCAATTGACGACGCCCAGGGAACGCTGCGCTACGTCGAAAACCGCTCGACTCAGGGAAAGACGCCCCGCGGCTTCGGCATCGACCCGACGGGCCGTTACCTGCTGGCTGGCAACCAGGACTCGCACACGATCACGGTCTTTCGCATCGACGAGCAAACGGGCCGACTGACCCCGACGGGCGATACGCTGGAGGTTGGCTCGCCGGTGTGCGTGAAGTTCGTCATGCAGTGACGCGGCAGGGCCGTGAAAGACCCGCCGCAACAACAGTGACTCCCGTGCCCTTTAGTTCGTCCCTTTATTTCCCTCCGTCTGGAAAATCGGGGACTTTGCACTTTTGGGTGTCAAACCGGTGCGTCCATAAAAATCCGAAAAAGTCCATTGACATTCGGGTAGCACAGGTTAATCTGAGAACCATTGACGGTTCGTTGCCCCCTGTCGGGACGAACCTCGACCATCTAGTCAGTGTGGTAGCTAATGCAACGGAAGATCTGAGACCCCTGACGGGGACGCTAATGAAGTAGATCATGCGCATAGTCCCGGACCGCTTGGCCAAGTTGGCTGAGGCAATTCGGGACGTTCGATTCGATGCGTGTTGGGCTACTTGAATTGGCTTTGTATCGTCTAGGAGATCTTCCGTGCATCATTATCTTCATCTTCTTGCCGCGCCTCGTGCGGCTTTGGCGCGCTCTCTCAAATTAGGGCGGCGCAACTC
This sequence comes from Planctomycetia bacterium, assembly GCA_041497975.1. GTDB lineage: Bacteria > Planctomycetota > Planctomycetia > Pirellulales > PALSA-1355 > PALSA-1355. The sequence goes on from JBGQHN010000134.1 coordinate 10,203, forward strand.
TATTCTTTTGGCCAGTTGCGCCCTTTGCTGCGGCGCGATCCAGCCGGCTCTAGCGGTCGTCATCTATTCCACGGATTTCCAAAATCCGCCTTTCAATCAAGGGCTGTTGGCAGGCCAGGACAGTTGGAACGCGTTGGGAACTTCCACGGCCGTGACTATTCCGAATCCTGGCCCCGGGACGCAAAAGGTCAACGTAAGCGGCAACGTGGGAACTCCAACCGGAGCGTGGCGAAATACGCTGTGGGACACGTCGATCCACTCCGACAAAATCGTCGTCATGGAAGGTGAATTCCTGTTACTCAGTGGCCCGACTTTGACAAGCTGGCAATTCGCGGGGCTAACGACCAACCTGGGGTCCTTCATTGGCGGCTTCAACGTGCTTACTAACGGCACGCTGCAATTGATTACCGCAGGCTTTCCCGTGACGGCCCCCGTAGTGAGCCGAGGCACCAACAACCTTTACGACGTGCGGTTCGACTTCACGCCCGGAGTACAGACTTTTAGCGTGTTCCTCAACGGCGGCGCGGTTGCTGGCGCCTCGAACATTCCATTCAATACGCCGCAGACGGCCTTCGGAGCGGGCTTGTTCAAGACGTTTGGCGGCGGCAACGACGGGGCCTTTCTCGATCACTATTCGGTCACCGCGGTTCCCGAGCCCGCCACATACTGGCTGCTATTGATCGGCGCGATCTTCGGCTCACTCGGCATCGCTCGGTCTGAATTCCGTAGCCCGGGATGGCGCGAGACAGCACCACGAACAGCCCCGCCGACCTCCCGAGATTTAGGACACAGCCAATGACGTCGGCCCATTCGTCAGCGTTGCTGGCTGAAAAGCGGTCGCTCGGATTTCGACTCTTGACCCAGGCAGCGCTCCGCGGTCTGTTGATCGTTGCGCTGATCGCCTTGAGCGCGACGCCGACACAGGCAGTCATTCAGAACTACCGCCTGTTCAAGGCTGAAGGCTTCCGCTGGGTGGCCCCGACAACTTGTTGTCGGGGTGCCGAAGGCACAAG
>JBGQHN010000135.1:0-10978 GCA_041497975.1 Planctomycetia bacterium
CCGGCGTACTAGTCGTCACAGGCGGCGCGTGCGTTACGCCGCGCGCCGGAATGCTCGGAATGAGCGGCGTTTACGATCGTCTCCGACCATGCGGCATGGCCGGCGCAATCGGCACAACAAATTGGCGTCGATCGAGAAGCGCGGTTGCGATCCCGCGTGTCAAGAATGGATGGAGGAAGCGGCGTTCCCTTCGCGCTTTAGCATTTCATTCAAATGCAAGGCCACGCAGCCGGCCAATATGCCGGTGTTGTAGCCCCCCTCGAGCACGCTCACGACGCGGCCGTCGGCATATGCGTCGGCCACGTCGAGAACCACCCTGGTCAGCGGTATGAAGTCCTCGGTTTCCAGGCCCAAGGAACCGACCGGATCGTCGCGATGGGCATCAAAGCCGGCGCTGACGAGGATGAGCTGCGGTCGAATCTTCGCCGCCAGGCGTTCCAAGCCCCCCTGAAAGCGGTCCATGTATTGTGCGCGCGGCGTGCCGAATTCCACGGGCAAGTTTAGCTTCGTCCCCAGGGCATCGCCCACGCCGGTTTCGTCGGCCTGGCCCGTGCCAGGGTAGAACGGCCAGCGATGAATCGACAGGAAACCAACTTGCGCGTCTTCCCAAAACGCCGCTTGGGTGCCGTTGCCGTGGTGCACGTCCCAATCGACTATCAGCACGCGATCCAGGCCTAAATCGCGCGTGGCCACACGCGCGCCGATGGCGACGTTATTGAACAGGCAAAATCCCATGGCGGCATCACGCAGGGCGTGATGCCCGGGAGGCCGCACGAGACATAGGGCTTGGCGGTCATTTCCGCGGACGACCCGTGCCACGGCATCGCAAACCGCGCCGGCCGCCAACCGGGCGGCGCTAAACGATTGGGGGCTACAGACGGTGTCCTCTTCGATCCGCCCGCCGCCCTGGCGCGAGAATTCCTCGATTTCGGCCACATATTGCCCGTCGTGAACCAAGGCCAACTGCTCGGCCGAGGCCGTTTCCCACGTCGGTTGGGCGCACCGGCGATCCAGGCCCTCACGCTCTAACTGCCGCATAACACTAAGCAGTCGCTCGGGCCGTTCAGGGTGGCGAGACGTGCCATGTTCGAGGAACAACGGGTCGTAATAGAGCAAAGTCATGGTTATTTCGATTGTATTGAGTTACCGGCTTAGCGGCCTCGCCGGGGCCTTCTGGCACTTTGGGTGCTGCTGACAATGTGCTAAGGTTGGCCCGAACTCGGCGTGGGCGACCAGCATTTAAGCGTTTGGGCGTCAAGGAGATGCCTAACGGGCTGTTAGGTGGCGCAATTTGCTAGTTGGTGGTAACGTCGCTGGCAGCATCGAGACAGATTGACACATTCCGCGCCCAAGTGGTATCCTGGAATTGCGACTTTTTTCCAAACCCAAGCGACTATTGAGCTTGCCTGCGTCGATGCGACGTCATTTCTGGGCTCTTGTCCTGGGCGAAGTAGGGTTAGTGGCCGATGTCTAGAACCCAAGTGCGCAATTCCTCTGGTTACGGGGTCGTAATCGTGGTGTTGGCCGCTGCGCTGGGTTGGGTTATGGCCACACGGCCGGCGCATGCTCAAAAAGGCGCCCAGGCTGGGAGCCTGAATCGGGCGGAGGTCAACAAGATGCTGCGCGAGGGCATTTCTGGCGATCAAGAGAAAGCTTTCGACACTTACTTTGAGAAGTTCTTCCAGCAATTTGAAAAGCCTGGCAGAGGCAACCTGCTGGATGACTTGCCGCGGCTGCGCAAGGACCTGAAGGGCTATTTTCGCGAGGCCCGCAATCGTGACGCCTGCACGCGGCTAACCGACCTGACACTGAAAAACACCAAGAGGTTCCTTCGCGAGAAGTACGAAGACGTCGCGGCGCTCAAGGACTACGATGCGGCGATCAAGATTAACGCCATGTTGATCCTGGCAGAGCTTAACGAACCTGACGGCACTACGCCGTCAACCAAGGCATTTCCAATCTTGCTGGGCGCACTCAAGGCTTCGAAAGATTACTACAAGGAGGCGGCACTGATCGGGCTCGATCGCTATGCCAAAGCGACTCCGCCAGCCAGCGCGGCCGACCTTACCCGGCAACTGCTCGACCTGGTGAACCAGAAACAACCGCCGGCCGGCCGCAACAGCGAGGCCCACGACTACATGCGGCGTAGTGCGGCGCGCGTCTTGACGTCGATGGGGAGCCCCGGTCCGGATAATAGCGTGGTTCAAGCGTTTGGGGCGATTGTCGCCGATCCGAACGCGCGGCTCACGTTGCGCTGCGAAGTCGCCCAATTCATCGGCCAGTTGAAGTACCCGTCGGCCGCGAAGGTGGACTTTCAATCGCTGGCCAACACGCTGGGACATCAGGCCGTGGACCTCTGCCTCAATGAGCTCGACGCAGCAAAGAGCGAAAAGCGGCTCCCCTCGCGGCGGCGAATCGTGTACGCGCTCGCCAGCAGCAAGGATGCCTTAAGCGGCCTTCAAGCCCCGGCCGCGGACACCTCGGCCAAAAAATTCGTGAGTGATCTGTATGCCAAATTGCGGACCATCCACGGCGACATCGACAGTCCGGACTTGACCAACGAATCGGTGGACGCCGAGGTCAGTACGAAAATCAAGGAGTTGCAGAGCATTTTGGGTCCCAAGGTGGCGGTCGCGAAACAGGAAGTCGCGACGGCCGAACCCAAGGAAAAGTCGACCGGGCCGGCCAAACAATGAAGCGCATGGCCGGGGCCGTCCAACGTTCTGCTGGCGGCACGTAGCTCGGGTAAGCTGCTCGTTGAAAAACTGGGATAGGCACCTCGCGAAGATCGTTTTTCACCGGTGTCGAGCGATCGGGCTCGGAGCCGATCCCATTTTTCAGCGGCCTGTTAGACCGAAACACATCCCTTATCTCAATTACCTGGCAAAAGGATTTGCCCCATGGACACGACGTCCTACGCATGGGCTGCGGAAATCTCCGCCGCCAGACACGGCATGGTTGCACTAACGCTGGCGCTTCTGTGCGCCGGTTGCAAGTCGCCCCCGAGCAATCCCTTTCTCGCGCGACACCAGCGCGACGAAGCTGCCGCCCAGGACTCGGCGCCCGCCGCGGCCAAGGAGTTGGCCGACGAAGTGGAAGCGGCATTTGACGCCACGGCGCAACAAGCCCGGCAGGCGGTCGACCAGACGTTGACCGACGGCGTGGATCGGGCTCGCCAGGTGGGGGCTCACGCCGTGGACGCTTCGCAAACGGCGGCCAGCGAAGCAAGTTCGACAGTCCAGCTCCGAGCCATCGAATCCTTGGCGGCCTGGCCGATCGAGCAGGCCGGTCCCATGCTTCTATTGGCCATCGCCGAGGGCGGGACCGTGACGCGACGCGCGGCGGCCAAGCAACTGGCCGAGCGCTGGCCGCCAGCCGCCGATTTCCCGGTGGATGCCGCCGGCCAGAACCGCGCCACGGCGCTGGCCGAACTCAGAAAACTTTGGACCCGTCAGTATGGCGAAATCAACGACGTAGTCGTCACCGCCAAGGCCCACGCGCAACAGGTACTGGATGACACTCAGCAAGTAGTCAGCGACGCGCGGCAGGTTGCCTATGACGCCGAGCAAGTCGTCAAAACAGCGGCCGAAGGCACGCGCCAAGTGCAGGATCTTGTAGCTTCGCTCAAACAAGCCAATCTGCCCGAGGTCGCCCGCCGCGAAGCCGTGGCCACGCTCGAGCGTTTGGCCCTCGACGCCAACTGGGAGATTCGGGCGCGCGTCGCGCGGGCCATGGGCGAGCTTGCCGATCCGGCCTTCTTGCCGGTGCTGATGAACATGCTTGCCGATCAGGTCGAGGTTCAGCGTGAAGCCCTGGCCAGCCTGTCACGGGTTGTCGGTGACGACGCGATCGGCCAGCGGGCTGGCATGGCGCCATCGACGGACGAGCAAGTCCGTCGTTGGCAACTCTGGTATCAGGAGCACCCGCGCGGCCGCGAAGCGCGCCGGTAACACGTCGCGCCGTCGTGGCGCCAGCTACGCGGCACGGGGTGCTAGTTTGGCTACTGGTGCGCCGCGCCAGGCGATTGCCACTGCGTACAGGCCGAAAAAGCCCGCCGCGAAGGTGGCGTCGCTAATGACCGTATGCTTGAAGAACGGCAATGCCAGCGCATAGCAGTGGACCAGGTCGGTCCAGGTGTGCGGATGCCAGCAGTACCATACCGCGGCGTTGGTGAACACGTAGAACGCCACGGACGACGAGAGGGCTGCCACGCCGACGCGCAGCGGGCTCAACCGCGACCGCAACACGCTTCGCCAGGCGATGGGAATCAACAGCGACGCGTAAACGGCGACCATCACCGCCTTGGCGTAGCCGCCGAGGAATTGGTCGCTGATGGTCATCGTCGCCAAGGGCACGCAAAAAGCAGCGGCCGAATGTCGGAAGTAAAAGCCCGCGAACAAAGACGCCGCGGCCACGGCACCGAAATTGGGTGTCTCGCTCACTAGTCGGACCGTCACGGCCAGTCCCACCAGCGCACAAAAAACCGCGGCCTTTGTCACGAATTCACGTTTCACGATAATCGGCTCCAACCACGGCTTTTTAGGAAACATCTCGGCAACCGCCGAGCACCTAGGGATTGTACTCGTATACCTCAAACTTCCACAAGATAGTGTCCAGCGGCTTGAGTTTGTAGGCTCCTGCGCTTTGTTCCGCTTTTTTACCGTTGACCGAGTACAGCCAATTCTTTCCGTCGCCTTCGTTCTTCAAGTCGCCGATTTTGGTGATCATCGCGGAGCTGCCGGTGCCGCGGTGAACGAAGGTGATCCCGTGGCGATGTGCCTGCGCCGCCGACAGGGCGTCCAGGACCGTCATGCCTTCGCGCCAGGGCAGGGCCGTGAAGTGCACCTCCACGCCGTCGCCGTAATCGACCACCAGCCGGACCGTCGCGGCCTTGGGCTCGGCTCGCGCCGATCCGCCGTCGAGCGGTGCCAGCACGATTGCCAGGATGGCTGCAAATACCAGGTGGAAGTTCAGTACCCGCGTTTCTTGCGACTGGAGATGCGATCGGAGAGTGGGCATGATTGCTGCGCCAGGGTGACATTGTGGTCCGACCACGACACGATCGCCTCAGAATAGCGCTCCAGGGCGGATTGTCAAATTCAACACCCTTTGGGTGGGCACGCGTGCCGCAAGCGCTTGTGCCTAAGAGCACTGCGCAGATCGTTCTGGCCGCCTCGGGTCTTGTCGGGCTGTTTGCCGGGCGGTATCAATATGCTTTGTATTGCAACAGCGCCGCGATCGAGCAACCTCTGCGATCGCTCGCTTGTCCGGCCGCTGGGGGCCACTTCGCAAAGGCAAAACACTTATGGCCGATGCAGGCTTCATGAAATTGACGATCGAAGACGCGGACGTCGCCGTGCTCACGCTCGACGATCCGCGCGGCAGCGCCAACGTACTCTCGCAGGCGGTGCTCGAAGAGCTCGAAAAACATCTCAACGACCTGGAAGGCCGCAAGAATCTGGCCGGCCTGGTGATTCGCTCGGGCAAGCCGGGGGTGTTCATCGTTGGCGCGGACATTCGCGAATTCCTGGCGGGGCTGGGTGCCCCGCGCGACCAGATCGTCGCCATGTGCACTCGAGGCCGTCAACTCTTCGAGCGGCTGTCCAAAATGCCCTTTGTGACCGTCACGGCCATCGAAGGCCAATGCGTCGGCGGAGGGGCCGAAATGGCACTGTGGTGCGATCGCCGCGTCATGTCCAGCGATTCCAAGGCCATGTTCGGATTTCCGGAAGTGAAGCTGGGCCTGTTGCCCGGCTGGGGCGGCACGGTCCGCGCGCCGCGCGTCGTGGGACTGTCCAACGCGGTCGAGCTAGTGACCAGCGGCGAATCGATCGATGCCAAGGCGTCGGCTTCGATGGGCCTCATTTCCGATCTCGTGCCGAGCGCCAAGCTGCTGCCGGCGGCCATCGCCGTCATTCGCGCCGAACAAAAGTCAGGCGGGTGGCAGCGCGATCGCAAGCGCTGGAACGGGCCGTTGGATATCAGCGACACGGAGCTGGGTTTTCTGGGCGCGACGGCATCGGCGATGATTCAATCGCAAACCGGCGGTCAGTACCCCGCGCCCCAGGCGGCGCTGGAGCTGATGCTCGAATCGGCCGGCTCGGACTCCTCCGCCGCCGGAGCGGCCGAATCCAAGGCGATGGCCAGTCTGTTCGGCACACCGGTCAATCGCGCGCTGATCAACGTCTTCTTTCTCACCGACCGCAACAAGAAGGATACCGGCATCGACCGGCGCGACGTGAAGGCGGCGCAAATCAAGTCGGTGGCCGTGGTGGGCGCCGGCATCATGGGACAGGGTATTTCTGCGGCGACGCTGAAGCGCAATCTACCGGTGACGCTGGGCGACGCCGTGCCGGCGGCGCTTTCCAAAGGCGTCCAGCAGATTCTGGAAGAAGTCGCCTATGACAAGGAAAAGAAAGGCACCGACGCCGCCAAGGCGGTGAAATTCGCCGGACTTCTCAATCCGGCCACGGTCGATGCCGAGCTTGCGCCGGCCGACCTGGTGATCGAAGCGATCGTGGAGAACCCCGAGGTCAAGAAACAGCTTTACGCGCGCCTGGAGCCGCAGCTTTCTCCGCAAGCGATTTTGGCCTCGAACACGTCGACCATACCGATCACCAAACTGGCCGAAGGTTTGCAGCGGCCGGAGCGCTTTTGCGGCATTCATTTCTTTAATCCGGTCCGCAAGATGCCGCTGGTGGAAGTGATCCGCGGGGCCAAGACCAGCGACGAAACGGTCGCCACGGCGGTGGCCTATGCGAAGAACATCGGCAAGTCCCCGATCGTCGTCAACGATGGGCCCGGCTTTCTGGTCAATCGTCTGCTGCTACCCTACATGAACGAGGCGCTCGAACTGATCTCCGACGGCGCCGAGATCAAGGCCATTGAGCGCGCGGCCAAGGACTTTGGCATGCCCATGGGTCCGCTCACGCTGTACGACGTGATCGGGCTGGACACCGCGTTCTACGCCGGCCGCGTCATGTACGATGCGTTTCCCGATCGCACGGTGGCCTCGCCCATCCTGGCGGCGCTCGTCAAGGCCGGGCGACTGGGCCAAAAGAGCGGAGCGGGTTTCTTCGTCTACAAGGACAAAAGCGGTCGAGGAACGCCCGACCCCGCCGCGGCCGATCTCATCAAGCAGTACATTCGCAAACAGGAGAAGTTCACGCAGGAGCAAATTACCAACCGGCTTTTCCTGCCCATGGTGCTGGAGGCCACGCGGATCTTGGAAGCCAGAGTCGTGCGCGACCCGCGCGACGTGGACTTGGGGTTGATCTTCGGCGTGGGATTTCCGCCCTTCAAAGGCGGGTTGTTGTTTTGGGCCGACGGCTTGGGCGCGGCAAAAATTGTCGAGATGCTCAAGGCGCTGGAGAGCCTGGGCCCACGCGCGCAGCCTACGGCCATGCTATTGGAAATGGCCAAGTCGGGTGGCAAGTTTTACGCGTCGTAGGTCTTATGAATCCGGCTTGGCGCCGCGAAGCGATGTCTTTTGCAGCCGCGACTACTAAAATGAATTGGGTGCCCCGCGCCGCCAGGCGTCGGAGGCCGAAGACGGCTTGATCTCTAACCGCGAGGTACCTGGCCGATGAAACGCGCCGTGATCGTCGATTGCGTCCGCACGCCGATTGGTCGTGCCAACAAGGAAAAGGGCATCTATCGCGAAGTTCGCTCCGACGACCTGGCCGTGCAGGTCGTGCAAGCGCTCGTCGAGCGGACCGGAATCAACCCGGGAGAGATCGAAGACGTGGTGCTGGGCAATACCCAGCAGCAGGGAGAACAGGGGCTCAACGCGGCCCGGGTGGTGGGCTTGATGGCCGGCCTGGCCACGCACACCGGAGGCACCACGGTGAATCGCCTGTGCGGTTCGAGCCTGCAAGCGATCAACCAGGCCTCGCACGCCATCATGGCCGGATTCGAAGACGTGCAAATCGTCGGCGGGTTGGAGCACATGCAGCACATTCCCATGGACGCGGGAATCGACTTGAACCCCAAGCTGTTCCAGCGCACGTCGAAGGGGGCGCTGGCGATGGGCGTCACCGCCGAGTTTCTGGCCCAGACGCAAGGCATCTCGCGAGAGGACCAAGATCGCTTCGCGCTTCGCAGTCACCAACTGGCCGCCGCCGCGCAGGCCAAGGGCGAGTTCAGCCGCGAAATGCTCGGCGTGTGGGGCCGCGACGAGGCCGGCAACCGGATTCTCGTCGATCGCGACCAGTGCGTACGGCCCGATGCCAGCATGGAAAGCCTGGCAGCGCTCAAACCTGCCTTCATGCCCGGCTTGGGAACCGTAACGGCCGGCAACAGTTCGCCGCTGAACGACGGCGCCGCCGCCCTGCTGGTCATGTCGGAAGAAAAGGCGCAGGCGCTGGGCTTCAAGCCGCTGGTGCGGGTCGTGGCCACGGCGGTAGTGGGCGTCGATCCGGCCGTGATGGGCACCGGTCCCGTGCCGGCCACCAAGAAGGCGCTCAAACGTGCGGGCCTGAAACTTGCGGACATCGATTTGATCGAGCTCAACGAAGCCTTCGCCGCCCAGGCAATCGCCTGCATGAGAATGCTCTCGATCGACCCGGAAAAGGTCAACGTCCGCGGCGGGGCAATCGCGATCGGCCATCCGCTGGGCGCCAGCGGCGCGCGGATCACGACCACGCTGGTCAACACGATGATCGATCGCGGCGCGCATTTCGGCCTGGCCACGATGTGCATCGGCGTGGGGCAGGGGATCGCGACGATTTTCGAGCGCGTTTAAAGCCGACCGGCACGTTTCCATCGACCGATGGAAAAAAGTCGCGCACGAGCCAGTTCGCGACGCTACCGGCGCGCCAGGTCCAATGGTATTCTGATTCCGAGCGGATACCCCCCACTTCTGCCGCTCAAGTCTCGTCCATACAGGCGAATTGCTCATGACCGACCAGCAATCTCAAGAAACGCTTGTCTTGATGTTCTGCCAGCGTGTTGCCGACGAGGGTCCGCAACCGGCCTTGCACGTCAAGCGCGGCGATGTGTTCAAGGCCTACACTTGGAACGAGATCGCCCACGATGCGCGGCGCATGGCCGCGGCGCTGGTGCGACTGGGTGTAAAGCCGGGCGATCGAGTGATCCAAGTCTCGGAGAATCGCTACGAGTGGATCGTGCTCGACCTGGCCATTCAGCTTGCCCGAGGCGTCGACGTGGCGGTGCACAGCACGCTGACCGGACCGCAAATCGCGTATCAGATTGCCGACAGCGGCGCGAAGTTGGTCATCGTTTCGGGCCCCGACCAGGCGCAAAAACTCGCCGACGCTGCCCAGAGTCTTCCCGGCGACGTCCGTTATGCCTCGTTCGATGCGTGCTCACAGAAAATCGGCGGGCAGGCGATCCGCAAGCTGTCGGACGTCGAGGCTGAAGTCAGCCCCGAAGAAGGCCAGGCGATTCAACAGCGGGCTCTGAAAGAATCGAAACCAACTGATCTGGCCACGATCCTCTACACCTCGGGCACGACCGGTGAACCCAAGGGCGTGATGCTCAGCCATCGCAACCTGGTGTCGAACTGCCGGGCCGTGCTGGAGTCGTTCGCGGTCGAGCCGGGAGATTTGCGCCTCAGTTGGCTGCCGCTCTCGCACAGCTTTGCCCGCACGTCGGATTATTATTTGTGGATTGCCAGCGGCGGCCAGTTGGCCTTGGCCCAGAGCCGCGAGACGATCATCGCCGATTGCCAGGCACTCAAGCCCACGCATCTCAACGGTGTGCCGTACTTTTTCGACAAGGTGCATCGCTACTTGCAAGACAATGGCCTGGCCGACAAGCCGGGCGCGCTAATGGGGATGTTGGGCGGCCGCATGAAAATGTGCTGCGGGGGCGGCGCGGCGTTGCCCGACCACGTTGCCGATTTTTTCAATCGCAGCGGCGTGGTGTTGGTTCAGGGTTATGGTTTGTCGGAGACTTCGCCGGTGATCAGCAGCGGCACGATGACCGAGCACCGACTGGGCACCGTCGGAAAGCCCATCGCCGGAGTCGAGGTCAAGGTCGCCGCAGACGGCGAAATCCTGACCCGCGGTCCGCATGTGATGGTTGGCTATTGGAATCTGCCCCAGGACACCGCCGACACGATTCGCGACGGTTGGCTGCATACCGGCGACTTGGGGCGCCTGGAGGACGGCTTTCTAAGGATCACCGGACGCAAGAAGGAGCTGATTGTCACGTCGGGCGGCAAGAACATCGCGCCTAGTTACCTGGAGGGCTTGCTGACCGAGGATCCTTTGATTGCCCAGGCCGTGGTCATCGGCGACGCCCGGAACTATCTGACGGCGCTGATTGTGCCCGATCCGGACGCTTTAAAGGCCGAGATCATCAAGCGGCAGATTCCGGTTTTTACGCCGGCCCAAGCCTTGGCCCATCCCAAGGTTTACGAGATTTACACGGAGCTGATTGTCCGCCGGCTGGCCGACGTCTCGCACGCGGAGCAGGTGCAGAAGTTCAAACTACTATCCCGCGGCTTTACAATTGAAAGCGGCGAAATGACGCCCACGCTCAAGGTGCGGCGCAATATCGTGATGAACAACTTTGCGGCCGAAATCCAGGCCATGTACGATGAGTGAGGGCCCCGGGGGGGACGGCCCGAGAAACCGCCAGAGACTTTTTGCGATACTATCTACCTACCGGTCGGACGGTAGGGTATAACGGGTGCATTCCACTATTCACTTAACCCCGAGCTGAGCCATGAACCCGCAAACCAAGACGGAGCCGCGTCCCGCGGCGGCCAAGGATCAGGACCTGGAAAACAAGGCCTCGTTTGCCGAAACGGCGCTCAAGCTGGGGGGCAAGAGCGACGATGAAGCCCGGCGCACCGGGGCCATCGACAAGGCCGATGATCAGGTCGAGCAGCTGTTTGCGACGCGTTTTCAGACGGTCAACAGCCCAGTCCACCGCGCGGTGTGGAACCGCGGCTTGCCAATTGATTTATTCGAAAGCCGCCAGCACCAGAATCCGCCGGAAGTCGCTCGCG
>JBGQHN010000136.1:0-10849 GCA_041497975.1 Planctomycetia bacterium
CCGAGCCGTTTACGGTGCCTGCCCAGGGGACGGTCGAATATCAAAGCTTCATCGTCGATCCGGGCTGGACCGAGGACAAATGGGTCACGGCGATGGAGCCACGGCCCGGCAATCCGGCCGTCGTACACCACATCGTGATGTACGTCATTCCGCCCCGAGGCGCTTCCAAGTACTACAGCGCCGACTTGCCCAAGACAGCGCTCGACTGGTTTGCGTCTTTTGCGCCGGGCCTGCGTCCCCCTGTGTTGCCGCTGGGAACGGCGCGATTCATTCCCAAGGGTTCCAAGCTGCTGTTCCAGATGCATTACACGCCCAACGGCACGCAGCAACAGGACCTGAGTTACGTGGGCATCAAGTTTGCCGATCCCCGCACGGTCAAGCGAGAAGTGGCGGTGCAGCACGCGGGGACCCACGACATCGCCATTCCGCCCGGCGCCGCCGCACACGAGATCGAGTCGTGGTACACGTTCGAGCACGATTCGCTGTTGTGGTCCGTCTCGCCCCACATGCACTTGCGGGGGAAGGATTTTCTCTACAAGCTGGTCTATGCGGACGGCAAGGAGGAAACCGTGTTGAGCGTGCCGCAGTACGAGTTTGGCTGGCAGACGACGTACATTCTGGCCGAGCCGAAGCGGGTGCCAAAGGGCACCAGGCTGCACTGCATCGCGCACTACGACAACTCCCAGAACAATCTCAACAATCCGGACCCGACGAAAGAAGTTCGCTATGGTCCGCAGACCTGGGAAGAAATGATGTACGGCTGGTTTGAAATCTGTCTGGCCGATCAGGACTTGTCCGCCGAGTTGGCCGCCAAGTCAAATGACACGAAAACCGGAGATTGAATCATGCGCCGTTATTCTCATGTTTCCGCTCGAAGGTTGATCGTTCTGGCGGCCTTGTTGGCCACCCTGCTTCCCCTGGCGCTATCTGCCATGCGGGCGCGAGCCGAGCAAACCGCCATCGGCCGCAAGATTGAAGACTTTACGCTGGACGATTTTCGCGGCCGCGCCCGGTCGCTCAAGGACTGGTCCGATTCGAAGCTGGTAGTCGTCGCGTTCTTAGGCACCGAGTGTCCGCTGGCAAATCTCTACGCCCCGCGCCTGGCCGAACTGGCCGAGCGCTGGACGCCCAAGGGCGTGGCGTTTATCGGCATCAACTCGAACATGCAAGACTCCGTTACGGAGGTGGGCGCCCACGCCCAGCGCCACAAAATGAAGTTTGCCGTGCTCAAGGATGCCGGCAATAAAATCGCGGATCGTTTCGGCGCCCTCCGCACGCCGGAGCTATTCGTTCTCGACAAGGACCGCACGGTGCGCTACCGGGGTCGGATCGATGATCAGTTCGGAGTGGGCTTGCAAAAGCCGAAGGCCACGCGCAACGACCTGGAAGTGGCGCTCGCGGAGCTCTTGGACGGCAAAACGGTGAGCCAGCCGACGACCGACGTCGCCGGCTGCCTGATTGGTCGCGTCAAGCGTCCGGAACCGTCGGGCGAGATAACGTACTCGAAGCACATCGCCCGCATTCTGCAGAATCGCTGCGTCGAATGCCATCACGAGGGACAAATCGCCCCCTTCGCTTTGACGAACTATGCGGAAGTGATCGGCTGGGCCGAAATGATCCGCGAAGTCGTGCACGAGCGCCGGATGCCGCCTTGGCTAGCCGCGCCCGAGCACGATCAGTTCAAGAACAACCCATCGCTCAGCAAAGACGAGGTGCGGTTGATCGACGGCTGGGTTGAAGGCGGCTGTCCAGAAGGCTCGCCGAGCGACTTGCCGCCACCGGTCCAATACGCCAAGGGCTGGGGCATCTCCGAGCCGGACCAGGTGTTCTACATGAGCGACAAGCCCTATACGGTTCCGGCCGAAGGCGTCGTCGAGTATCAGATCTACACTGTCGACCCTGGCTTCACGGAAGATCATTGGATCAAGGAAGCCGACGTCAAGGCAGGCAATCCCGCGGTTGTGCATCACGTGATCGTTTTTATTCAGGACCCCGGCGGCGATCGTTTCGGCGCGCCGCAAATGGCCTATGCGCCCGGCATGACCCCGCGCCGCTTTGAAAAAGGCATGGCAATTCGCGCCAGGGCCGGCTCGAAACTCGTGTTCCAAGTGCACTATACGCCCAATGGAACCAGGCAGGACGATCGCAGCTACGTGGGATTCGTGTACGCCAATCCCAACGAGGTCACTCACGAAGTGATGGGCGGCAGTTGCGGCGACCTGGCGCTCAACATCCCGCCGAACGAGGCGAACCACAAGGTCACGGCCCGCAAGCTGTTCATCAAGGACACGCTGCTGTTGGGCATGAATCCCCACATGCACCTGCGCGGCAAGTCGTTCCGTTACGAGCTGGAACTTCCCAACGGAACGCGCGAAGTGCTGCTCGACGTGCCGCGCTACGACTTCAATTGGCAACTGTGGTATATGCTCAAGGAACCCAAGCTCGTTCCCCGCGGCAGCCGCATGATTTGCACGGCATATTTCGATAACTCGCCGGACAACCCGTCGAACCCCGATCCGACAAAAGTCGTCACCTGGGGCGAACAGACCTGGGACGAAATGATGTTCGGGTTCTACTCGTCGATCAAGCCGCGCACGGACCTGGTGAAATCGGCGGCGAAATGAGCGGCCGGTCGTTCCAGGGGCACTCGATACGGTGCGCGCGAAAAACGTGCAAGTGCCGTCATGGTTCGCTAAGATGGTGGGCACACGTGCCAGGGGGTGAAAGACAACCTGGCCGCACCGCATCAGGAGGACCGTGCCCATGCTCCGTAAACGAACGTTGATCGTCGTGGCCGCTTGCGGGTTTGCTCTGGGCGGCATTCTACGCGCGGACGAACCGGCACCGATTGGACCGGTGACGTTGGCCAACGTCGTCGCTCCGGCCGCCAATGCTCCCGACGAGCCGCTAGCCGCCGAGTTCTCGCTGGAGCGGGCGAAGCATTTTCTCGATTCGGCGGCGCTCAACTGGCAAAAACAGCACGATTGCATGACCTGCCACACGAATTATTTGTTCTTGCTCGCCCGGCCGGCCCTGGGCGCGGGCGACGAGGCCCATCGCGCGGTACGGCAGTACGCCGAAGAGCTCGTGACCAGGCGATGGAAGGAGAAGGGACCGCGGTGGGACGCCGAAGTGGTGATGACTGCCCTGGTGCTGGCCTCAAATGACCTGGCCACCGGTGGCAAGCTGCACCCCACAACCGCCGAAGCGCTGGCCCGCATGTGGACGGTTCAGCATGCCGACGGAGGATTCGAGTGGATCACCTGCGACTGGCCGCCCTTTGAAAACGATCACGAGTTTGGCGCCACGATGGCGGCGCTGGCCGTGTCGCTGGCGCCCGAGGGCTACGCCCAAACGCCGGCCGCGGTGGCTGGCATCGCGAAACTGAATAGCTATCTGGCCAACACGCCGATGCCGACGCTGCACCATCGGCTGATGCTCCTTTGGGCTGATACATACCGGCCCGGTTGGCTTGCGCCGGGCGAGCGGCAGAGCCTGTTGGATCAATTGTTGGCTCTGCAGCACGACGACGGCGGCTGGAGCTCGGCCTCGCTGGGCGACTGGCCACGCGCGGACGGCTCGCCGCAAGACACTAAGTCGAGCGACGGCTACGCCACGGGATTGGCGATCTATTTGGCCCGCCGGGCCGACGTGCCCGCCGACGATCAGCGTTTGGCAGGCGGCGTGCGCTGGCTCAAGACGCATCAGCGCGCCAGCGGCCGCTGGTTCACGCGGTCGCTGCACAAGGATAGCCGGCATTTTCTGACGCACGCCGGCTCGAACATGGCGATTCTGGCGCTGTCTGCCTGCGACGCGCTGCGCTGACGGGGCGAGGGGCTGTTCGAACGCAAAGGGCGCCGCCAATTCGCATGGAATATCGTGCTTTAGGCTCGACGGGCATTCGCGTTTCCGCGGTTTCGTTTGGCGCCGGGCCCGTTTCGCAGTTGCTGGTCGGCAACCCGCGCGATATTCAGCGGCAAACGATCGCCACGGCGCTGGCGGCGGGCATCAATTGGTTCGACACCGCCGCCACGTATGGCGACGGCCAGTCGGAAGAAAACCTGGGGCGCATTCTGGCGGAGTTGCACGTGGCCGATCGCGTGCACGTCGCCACCAAGGTGCGGCTGATGCCCAACCAGCTCAGTGCCCTGGGAGCGCACGTGCGGGAAAGCGTGTTGGCCAGCTTGCGTCGGCTGCGCCTCGAACAAATCCGCTTGCTGCAGATTCATAACTCGATCACTCGAGACACCGGCGCCCAGCCCACCTCGATTACGCCCAGCCACGTGTTGGCCGTCGGCGGCGTCCTGGACGAGATCCAGCGGTTACAGCGGCAGGGGCTCGTCGCGCACGTTGGGCTGACCGGCTTGGGCGAGCCCGCCGCGTTAATTCAGTTAATCGAAACCGGCGCGTTTGCCACGATTCAGATACCGTACAATCTGCTCAATGTCAGCGCCGGCCAGAATGTGCCGCCCGAGTTTTCGGAAGTCAACTATGGCAATTTGATCTCAGCATGTTCGCGGCGCGGCATGGGCGTGTTTGCGATTCGCGTCCTGGCCGGCGGCGCGCTTGCCGGTCAATCGCCCAGTCCTCATACGCTTAAGACGCCGTTTTTCCCGCTGGATTTGTACCAGCGAGATTGTTCCCGCGCCGAAGCGCTCGTGCCCTACTTGGCTTCGGGCATGGCCCGCGAAGAAGCGGCCGTGCGTTTTTCCCTGAGCCACCCGGGCATCACCAGCGCGATCGTCGGATTCGCCACGCCCACGCAAGTTTCCGAAGTGGTTCAATTCGCCGCCAAGGGGCCACTCGACGCCAAGGACCTGGCGAGATTAAATGACGGCTCCTCGCAATCGGTTCCAGGCGGCTAGATGATGCAACGCGGCGAACCTTTGGACTTGCCCGGGCCCGATCATGCACCCAGCCCGAGCGACTTGAGCAGCGGCGCTGCTGACTTGTCCCCATCCCAGCGGTGGCTCGTTTTGTCGACGGCCTTTCTGGGTTGGATGTTTGCCGGGCTCGAGATTTCAACGTTCGTGCTGTTGTCTCGTCCGGCCATGCTCGACATGCTCGGTGCGCGGCTGGACACCGGCACGGCCGAGGCGGTCATCGGCGATTGGTTTGCCTGGTATCAATGCGCCTTCTTGTTGGGCGCGGCGGCGGGTGGTTGGATTTTCGGCTGGCTCGGCGACCAGGCGGGCCGCACGCGAGCCATGGCCGCGAGCATTCTGTGTTACTCGCTCATTACCGGACTGTCGTATTTCGCCGCCGATCCGTTCACCCTGCTCGCCCTGCGCTTCGTGGCCTGCCTGGGAGTGGGAGGCGTCTGGCCCAACGCGGTCTCTTTGGCAGTGGAAGCATTGCCGGGCGTATCGCGAGCGCTGATGGCGGGGCTGATGGGGGCGGCGGCCAACGTCGGTTTCGTATTGTTGGGACTCTTGTGTTGCCTGGTACCGGTCACTCCCGAGTCGTGGCGGTGGGTGCTCTTGGTCGGCGCGGCTCCGGCCGTCTTGGGGGTGCTGGTGCTGGCATGCGTGCCCGAGTCGCCAGGCTGGCTGGCAGACAGATTGCGCGCGGGCGAAGGGGCCAAGAGCAGGCCGGTGCGCGAAATTCTGCGGCCGCCGCTGTTGAGCCGCACGGCGATCGGAATCTGCCTGGGCGCTGTCCCAGTCATCGGCACCGCGGCCAACGCCAACTGGCTGGTTCTCTGGGCAGATAAAGCGGCCGACCACACGCTGCAGGTTTCGGCGGAAGTTCGCGCCGACACGACTTCGGCGGCGCCCGTCGCGCGGTCGCGCGATCCGCGTTTGAAGGCTTGGACGCAAGTCACGCGTTCCGGCGGCGCCGTGTTCGGCAGTTTGCTCGGCGGTTGGCTGGCCAGTTTGCTGGGTCGACGGGTGACCTATTTTTTTATCAGCCTGGCGTCGTTTGCCATCAGTTCGTACATCTACCATTTTCTCAATCCGCACGATGCGAAGTTTGCCTTGTTTGCATTTCTGTTGGGCTTTGTCGGCGTGACGTATTTCGGCTGGCTCCCGCTCTACTTGCCGGAGTTGTTTCCGACGCGCGTGCGCTCGACTGGCACGGGCGTGACCTTCAATTCCGGCCGCATCCTGGCCGCCGCCAGCGTGTTGGGCGCGGGCGCCTTGATGCGGTTGTTTGATGGCGACTACGCGCGCGTGGGAGCGTTCACCGGCTTGGTGTACGTCATGGGAATGGTCGTGATCTGCTTCGCGCCCGACACGACGGCCAAGAAACTGGAGGACTAGCGCGTGCCCACGGTCGGCGTCATCGGATTGGGACTGCTCGGGTCGGCGCTTGCGCATCGAATTCTCTGCTCGGGCAACGGCGTATTGGGCTACGATCTACAAGCCCGCCAGCGCGAACAATTGGAGGAAGCCGGCGGCCAGGCGGCCGATTCGCCCGTTGAAGTCGCTCGCGCGTGCCAGGTGCTGGTGTTGAGTTTGCCCGATGCCGACGTGGTGGCCACGGTGATCTCGGCGATCGAGCCGGCGTTGCGCGCGGGGCAGACGGTGATCGACACGACGACGGGCGAGCCATTGGCCGCGGAGTCCTTGGGAAGACGGCTGAACCAGCGGGGCGCTGGGTTCCTCGACGCCACGATTGCCGGCTCGAGTGTCCAGGTGCGAGACGGCCTGGCAATCGCGATGGTCGGCGGCGAGGCTGCGGTGTTTGAATCGGCTCGCAATTTGATCGGCACATTTGCCAAGGAGGTCTTTCACGTCGGGCCCTGGGGCAGCGGCTCGCGGATGAAATTGGTCGTGAATCTCGTATTAGGACTTAATCGGGCCGTCCTGGCCGAGGGACTGACGCTGGCGGGCGCCTTGGGGTTTGACCTTCACTCGACGCTGGCGATCCTCAAAGCGAGCCCGGCCTATTCGACGGTCATGGATACCAAAGGCGGCAAAATGATCGCCGGCGATTTTGAGCCGCAGGCCCGGCTCTCGCAGCATGCCAAGGACGTGCGATTGATTCTCGCGGCCGCGGAGCGAACCGCAACGCACTTGCCGCTGTCCAACATCCATCGAGAGTTGCTCGATCGAGCCGAAAGCGAAGGCTTTGGCAAGCTCGATAATAGCGCGATCATCCGAGCCTTCCAGACCCGGCAGGATCCGCCCACCTAGATCAGCCGATGCCCATGTCACGGGAAAGTCGCCAGCCCGACGCCGCCTATCTGTTCGGCGACAGCGACCTGGCGGCGGCGCGGCTGCGATTGCTGGCGGATGTCTTCGCCCCCTCAACCCGCGAGTTTCTCGTGCAGCTCGCCTCGGCCAATGTTGGCAACATAGCCGACTTGGGTTGCGGGCCGGGCTATACGACGCGCCTGTTGGCCGAAGTCTTTCCGGCCGCGAACGTGTGCGGCGTCGATACCTCAGAACATTTTATCGCTTTGGCCGCACGGTCGTTGCACCCGCGTACGACGTACCGCGTCGCCGACGCGACGCACTGTGTCCCGGCTGGCCCGTACGACTTGATCTATTGTCGCTACCTGTTGACACATGTCAGCGAACCGGAAGCGGCGATCGACTTGTGGAGCACATTCTTGCGGCCGGGAGGCCGGATAGCCGTCGAAGAGAATGAGTGGATTCGCACCCAACAGCCGGCATTTGCCCGATACCTGGAGATTGTGGCTGCGATGTTGGCCGCCGAAGGGAAAGAGTTGTACCTTGGACCCCGGCTGGATCGCGGCTTGGGCGACTCGTCGCTCATTGTGAAGATGAGCGAATTGACGCCGATCGTGGTCAGCGATCGCGATGCGGCGTGGCTGTTCTGGATGAATCTGCAATCCTGGCGGCGACAGCCGTTTGTCGAACAAAGCTATCGCCCCCGAGAAATTAACGCGCTCGAGGGAGAGCTGCTTGCGCTGGGCGGCGCTGAGTCTGGCCAAAGTTCAATTACATTTGGCCGGCGGCGGCTGGTCTTACAGCGGAAGGAGGCAGCGAGCGCTCAGTGTCTACGATAGAACCGCTCGACGGCGCGAGCCACGATGCGGTCCGTCCAGGCCGGCGCCACCAGCTTCAACCACTGACCGGCCTTGCCCGAGGCGGTCATGACCAACTCGCGCCGCCGCTTTTGGATGGCGCGCGTGATCTGCCGGGCACACTCCTCGACGGCCATGCCCGCGTCGTTCGGGCGCTGGCGGCTTTCCGCTGAGAGCTTGCCGTCGTGGCCGAGTCGGTGGGTGTGAATCTGCGTCGCGACCGGACCCGGCGATACGACCAGCACGTCGACGCCGCCGTCGACGAGTTCGATGCGGAGCGAATCGAAAAAGCCCTGCATGGCGTGCTTGCTGGCGGCGTAAGCCGTGGAATTGGGGAACCCGGTCTTGCCTTGCAACGACGAAATCGCGACCAGCAGTCCGCGGCTCTGCTTCAGGTGCGGCAGCGCAAAATGCGTGCAGTACACGGCGCCCAGGTAGTTGACCGCCAATACACGCTCGAAGAGTCCCAGGTCCGTTACCTGGTCAAACGGAGCGTACATCGAGATGCCCGCGTTGTTCACCAGCACGTCGATCCGGCCGAAGCGGTCGACGGTTCGTTCGATGAGGCGGCGGCAGTCGTCGCGCACCGTCACGTCTGTCGCGACTGCAATCGTGGCAGCGCCCGCGGCGACGCAACGGCGTTGGGTTGCGTCGAGCGCTTGCTCGTTTCTTGCCGCGAGCGCCAGATTGGCCTTTAAGTGGGCAAGTTGACGGGCCAACTCCTGGCCGATGCCGGCCGAAGCCCCCGTGACAACGATCGTTTTGCCGGCGAGCGACATGTCGGCGTGATTATAGCCCGGCGCGGCCAGACCGATATGCCCGATGGGTTCGCGATGTCCAATAAAACGGCCACGACTACAAGCGAACTTGTGGCCAGCGCTGCGGTCTCTTAGACTAGCGGCGGGCTTTAGCCTGTTGGAAGGGGAGAGCCGTTCGATATGGCGAAAGCTTCGGGCCGCTGGAATGTCGAAACGGGAAATCAACTTGGCGAGGTGATTCATGCGAAGTGCTGCTTGTATGGCAGGTGTTGTGCTGGCGTGGGCCGCGGCGCCGGCAGAGGCCCATTTCTTGTTCGTGAGAGTTTGTCCACCGGCCGAAGGCGGACGGGTGGCCGAGGTTTACTTCAGCGAATTCGCGTCCGCCGGCGACCCGCGCTACATCGACAAAGTGGCCGGCGCGCAGTTTTGGATCCAAACCGTACCCGACCAGTTCCGACCCCTGGAAATGCGCAAACTTTCCGATCGCTTGCGGGCCCACGTCCCGGTGGAAGGGGCCCTGCTGGTGGCCGGGCAACTGGACTATGGCGTGCTGGATCGAGGCGGCACCCCGTTCTTGCTGCGGCACTATTCAAAGGCAGTGGCGGGCAAGCCGGACGAAGTGAATCGTTTCACCGCCAAAGGCACGAACCTGGAAATCACGGCTACGTTCGACAGCCACGGTGTTGCGTTGACGGCCTTGTTGGGCGGCAAACCGATTCCCCGCGCGGTGTTTACGACGGTCGATTCGAACCTTTCGGGCGAGGAGTTGAAGGGCGACGCTGATGGCCGCGCCACGTTCAAGCCGGACGCGCCCGGTGTGTTCTCGATTTACATCCGGCATGTCGATCGCACGGCCGGAGAACATAAGCAGTCGAGCTATAAAGAAATCCGCGAATTCGCCACGCTGGCTTTCACGTGGCCGCTTGCGCCCACGGCGGCCGATGACGAGGCAGTGAAGTTGTTCGAAGACGCCCTTGCCGCCCGCGCCGTGTGGAAGGACTTTCCCGGCTTCGCCGCCAAGATCGCCGGAGAGGTCGAGGATCGACCGTTTGAAGGCAGCGTGACCGTGGCCCCTGATGGCTCGGTGAAGCTCCAGCTCGAGGACGACGTGTTGCAGGATTGGGTGCAAGAACAGCTCGAATCGATCACCATGCATCGCGCCGCCAGCCAGAACGCGCCATCTAATCATCCAAAACCGGTATTGCGCTTCGCCGATGACCACACCGACCATCCGCTGGGTCGGCTGCTGGCGTTCGACGGCGGACACTTTGCGACGAGCTATCGAGTCAAAGGCAACCAGATCACGACCGTCAACCGTGTCCTCGACGGCAAGAACATGACGATCACGGTGTTGAACAACCAAAAAAATGCCGAAGGACTCTATCTGCCCGATTGTTACACCGTGCAGTACTGGGACGAGCCGACCGGAAAACTCGAGCGCACCGAAACGGTGCAAGATCGCTGGGCGCGCGTGGGCAGCTGGGATCTTCCGGCCAGCCACACCGTGACGGCATCATCGGAGAACGGGTATTCGGTGCGCAGCTTCAAGCTGTGGGAGCATCAATTGTCGAGCCCGCAGGCGAACTGAGCTGTTGCGTCGTTGCGTTCCGATCATCTTGCAGCCAGCGTGTCGAGGAAAAAAGCTTCCAGTTCGCGCACTCCGGCCGGGTTTTCGTAAATCTTGTGATTGTTTTCGAGAATTCGCGAGCGAACATGCGCTCGACAGGTGGGGTCGGTCCCCAGCCGCACCGCTTTGGCGACGTAATCATCTCGATTCTGCGCGATGCACTCCGAGATACCCATCGCTTGATAGAGCGCAAAGGTGATGCGGCTGCGCAAGAAAGCGCCGGGCAGCGTGACAATCGGGGCTCCGACCGCGAATCCTTCATAGCTCGAATTGCCGCCGCCAAAGTGCAAGGGGTCCAAGAGCACGTCGGCCAAGGCCAAAAGCCGTTGAAAGTCGCCTTGGGACTGTCGCGACACAAAATGAACGCGGTCGGCCAGGGTTCCCATCGTGCTCCTTTGGCGCGCAGCCAGCAACGGTGCCCAGGTCGGCTGATTTCCCTCGATGAGCACAATTACCCCCAGCGGATCC
>JBGQHN010000137.1:0-10827 GCA_041497975.1 Planctomycetia bacterium
GGACGACGCGGGCAACAAGTACCTCGACGCTTTCGGCGGTGTGCTCACGATCAGCGTCGGCCACGCTAATCCCAAGGTCGTGGCGGCCATCGTCGAACAGGTCAAAACGCTGTCGCACGTTTCGACCCTGTACGCCAACGGCCCGCAGGCTGAGTTGGCCGAGCGCCTGGCCCAAATCGCGCCGGGCAAACTGAAAAAGAGTTTCTTTACCAGCAGCGGAACGGAGGCCAACGAGACCGCGTTGGCCGCCGCCAAGCACGCGACCGGACGTTTCGAAGTCGTCACTTTGCGGCACAGCTACTCGGGCCGCGCTGCTCAGACTTTGGCCGCCTCCGGGCAAGCGCCGTGGAAGCGGCTGCCGGCCGAGGTGCCGGGGTTCGTTCACGCCCATGCTCCCTATTGCTACCGCTGCCCGTTCAAGCTCGAGTATCCGCAGTGCGGCCTGGCGTGTGCCGACGACATCGAGGAACTGATCCGCACCTGCACGACCGGCGAGATCGCGGCTTTCATGGCCGAAACGATCATCGGCTCCGGCGGATTCATCGTGCCGCCGCCCGGCTATTTCGAGCGGGCGGTGGCCATCGCCAAAAAATATGGCGGGCTGTTCATCTGCGACGAAGTGCAGACGGCCTGGGGTCGCACGGGCGATCGATGGTTCGGCATCGAACACTGGAACGTCGAGCCCGACCTGTTGGTCAGCGCGAAAGGGATGGGCAACGGGGCCCCGGTGGCGGTGACGATCGCCACGCCCGAAGTGGCCGACAAGTATCCCGGGATTACTTTCGCGACGTTTGGCGGCAACCCGGTCTCGATGGCGGCCGCGCTGGCCACGCTGCGCGTGATCGAAGAGGAAGACTTGAAGACCAACGCGCGCGAGGTCGGCGCCTACCTGGGCAATCGGCTCGCCGAGCTCATGGAAAAACATCCTCTCGTGGGCGACGTGCGCGGGATGGGGTTGATGCAAGCTTTGGAACTAGTCGCCGATCGCAAGACCAAAGAACCTTCTCCGCAAGCTGTACTGGACGTCTTCGAAGAAACTCGCCGCCGGGGCGTTCTGATCGGCAAGGGGGGACTCTATGGTAACGTCATTCGCACCGGCCTGCCTCTAAATGCCACCACCGCCCACGTCGACGAGCTGACCGCCGCGCTCGACGCCGGACTGACCTTCGCGGCGCGCCGCTAGAAATCGGCGGCGGCGAATCTTGAGTTAGTGGTTCCAGCCGCGATTCCTGGCTTGTAACAGCGGTCAGATATGATGCGGCTGGGCGGTATCTCAAAAAAAGGAAACGGGCTCTTCATGCCGCACATTGCCACAAATGACAATCTCCTGTCGCTCCTCTTCCCCGTCTACTTTAACGACAAGCGTAGCCGAAGTGTCTGGGGCAATATCGGGCGAGCCCCGCAAAATGAACGAACTGCCGCCAATCTGTGCAATATCGTACCGCTTGCCCCGAATGAGCACGTAAATCTCGACATGTGCTGAATAACCATCAAGCCAGCGCTGGCCCATGCCAAAGTCCCTTCTGCAAGCGAACGCATTAGAGTACGCACGGTTATGCGGAATTTCCCTGAATCTGAAAACCCCACTTGGGCATGGAAACGACGGCAGTGTTTGGAAAAGCAGCCGCCAATCTGCCGTCAAGGCATTTGAACGCCAATTCAATTATCTCAAGGAACTGCACTGCTATCAACGCCTGTACGAAAACAGGGTCAGGTTAATCCAGGGCCACGCCATCCCACAGCTCATGGGGTCAAACGATGACTTGATGGTCGTCGAAATGCAGCTTGTCGCGCCTCCGTTCCTACTGGATTTCCGCAAGGCGTACTTGGATTCGGCACCTGAGTTCAGCGAGGAACAGATGAACGATTGGGAGGAACAAGGGCAAGAGCTGTTTGAAGGCCGCTGGCCGGATGTCAGGACAATTATCTGGGCGCTCAAGAGATATGAGATCTATTACTATGATGCTAAGCCCGGCAACATCGCTTTTGGCGATGAGGACATCCTATAATGCACCAGTGAGCGAAGGCGGGCGACAGGCGAAGCAATGACCGATGAAGAACTTGTCTTTTTGTCGATTGTCGCAGTTGTGGCGGCCTCGGCGGGCGCCATGTTTGGATACGTATTTTCATCTCGCGGACGTACTGGCGGCGAAAGCGTTCTTCGCGCCACGGTCCTCACCGACGTGCTTTTGGTCGCGACTCTGTTTGCCTTAGTTCTGCTTGGCTTCTGGACCGCAGCAAACGGAAAGCACGACCTTCAAACCGCTGTCATCGTTACGATGATGTACGGAACTGGGATTGCGTTCTGGGCAACTCCCCCGGCTGTCTTCTGTAGTTGGCTGGGATATCGCGCGGGAAGGGCTAAGTATTTGCGGCGAACAAAAGACACGCGGTTCGACTGACCCACTCCCCTCTATAGTTTCGTTGATTGGGCTCCCGTCCGGACGAATGCCAATCGTTGCAATGCACTCCAGATCGTGGCCACGTCGGTCGATCGGCCGAAAATGCACCGGAATTCGCAGCGCGTGTTTTTGACGATTGCCGTTCGTGACGAGCGGACCTATCATTTACCGCAAACCGGCTCGAATGCCGTTGGGCGTAGCTTCCTAAACCTTGCCGAAAGCCGCGTCGCATGTATTATCTGTACGGTTACAAGGCCGAGGGGCCGCCGAAACTGCTGGCCACTTTCGCCTCCGAGCAGCAATTGTTGGCCTACACGCGGTGGGCGACGCTGTCCGAAAACGAGGGAATCTGCAAGTTCGAGCAGGGAAGCTCCTTGGCCAGTTACCGCAGATGGTCGTCCTCGCGCGAGCCGATCACCCAAGACGACCCGGCCACGGTCGACCACAACCCGTCGCCCAGCATGCTCTAAGGCGGGCCTGGCACTCGCACGCCGCGGCCGCTTCCCCCAGGACAGAAACAAAACGCGGCCAACCGCTCGACGTTTAGCGGGCAATCGTCAGACGGGGCCGCGCGGCCTGCAACCGCCCAATGGCTGCGGCCGACAGTGGTAGATTGTGCAGGCCGACGTATTCGAGCTTTGGAAACTTCTCCACGTGCGCCAATCCCGCGTCGGTCACCCGCGTCGTGGCCAGCATCAAAAACCGCAGATTCGGCAGCGGAGCCAGTCGTTCGAGTCCCGCGTCTCCCACGATCGTGTTGGCCACGCTCAGGTATTCCAAGCGGTCGAAGCCATCGAGCGACGCCAGCGCGTCGCTGGTCACGCCGGTGCTGTTCAGATCGAGCAAGAGCAGGTTATTGGCCTCGGCCAGCAGGGCCACTCCCGCGTCGCCCATGCCCGTGTCGCTCAGGCAGAGCCCCACGCGGTCGATCTGGCTCATGGCCGGAACGATGGCGCGCAGCTTTTGATCGTCGAAGTCCGCGGGCTTGAACTCGATCTTCCAGTAGTTTTCCAAAACTCGATGGTCACCGATGGTGTAGCCGTTATAGAACGAGATGTCGGTCCCCGTTGCTTTCACGCGGGCCACGCCGTCTTTTGAGGGGCGCTCCTTCAGCATCAACAGCGCCGGATAACAGAACAACGAGACAGTCAAAGCGGCCACGGCGCCCCGCTCCTTCCAGCCCAGCCGCCGGAACCACTGGGCCGTGTTCTGCTGGCCGTCATCCTGCCAACGCCACGGCACGCCCAGCGCCCGGGCCAGCTCGACTGAAAGGCTCAACAGCCGGGCGTACGGCCGATCGGGACTGCGGTCCCACTCGCCCGAATCGAACGCCCACTGGCCCACCTGGCCGATTCCCAGCTCGATGCGGCAGCGGTAGACCATGGCGGTCGTCGCGGGGCGCTTGCCTTGCGACTCGGTTTGCGTTTGCTGCTGCCCGATGAGCGTGACTTCGCAGAGCTCATCGAGCGGGTAGCTGCGCGTCAGCTCGCCGTGCCGGCAGGTGATCGTGCCCATCGGCCGGTCGATCGTAACTTCGCGCTGCCGGTTGAACGCCCAGATCAGCAGCGGCCCCATCAGTGCGCCGACCAGGCCGCCAAACGCGGCGCTGTCCCAACGGCCCGGCGGATTGAACAGCAACATGGCCACCAGATTGTGCAACAGCCAGGCGCCCAAGCCCGCGCCAAACAGACCGGCGATGACGCCCGAGGCGATCAGCACGCTGCGGGGCACGGCGTCCCGCGTGATCCGTACTCGGCGCGGCGGGTCCCACTCGACCAGGTGCGCGGGCGCAAGCCCGTCGGCCAGAAAGTCGCGGTCCAGCGGCGGAACTTCGATGGCCGGCTCCACAAAGCCGCGTGGTGGCTCGCTGGCTTCATACCGCGCCGCGCCAAGTTCGGCTGGAATTTCGAAGACTTGCGGCACGCTGCGCCCGGCCGGCCGGCGCATGCGGCCAACGGCGGTTTCGCCCTCGCGGTCGGTTGCAAGATCGCGATTGTCGGACTGTTCGTCGTCATCCTCGGTTTCGCCGTCGAGCTCGTCTTCATCTTCCAGTTCGTCGTCCAAGTCATCATCAGCCAAGTCGTCATCATCGAGGCGGCTTTCGTGGTCTCGTAGCAGCGTGAGCCGCAGCTCACGCGGATCGCTGCGCAAGACCATGTAGCGCCGATGGCCGGTGATGCGGGCGATGCGGAACAAAAGGTCCATCGCTTCGCTGCGTCGATCGACCTGGTCGACGCCCGGTTTGATCACGGCTCCCTGGGGCTCGTCGCCGCGACGGTAACTCACGGAAACCCGCACCGGCAGTCCGCCGCGCGACGTTTCCGAGCCGACCGTCATGTCGAGCGACGTGATCGATGCGATCGGCGTCTGCGTCCGCCGGCTGCCGAAGAGCATCCAGCCGCGTTCGACGGCTTCGAAGACCCCATCGCCGGCATCCCAGGCAACGCGGCTGATGTATCGCGTGCGCGAGGCGCAAGCGCGGACGACGAAAAATGACATCACGCAGGCCCCGAGGATGAGGATGCAGCCCAGCACCGCCATGCCGATCACGTCGCCGCCCGCCTGCTGCGCCTCGCGGTTGAGAACCGGGATCAGCTCGCGGCGGGCAAACCAGAAGGCGGCGGCCAGAATGCACACGGCGGCCGCCAGGCCCAACCAGCGAAACATCCGCTGCGGCGCCGGCCCACGCCAAACAAGCGTCAGCCGGCGTCCCGGCAGATCTTCTTCCACGCCATAGACCGGCCTGACTGCCAACAAGCCATCGACCGGCGCGCGAGCGGGGTGCATGCGTTCCTCGCGGGGAATATTGAGAAACCGGGCGGCAACAAGTGGGAATTATAACCACCGCGAAGCAAAATCGCAGAGCGGTTCGTTCGAAGCGGCTTGCAAATTGGCGCTGGTTGCACCACGCTACAAGCACTTCGGCGCCGCGAGCATCCAGAACAGTTTCCAATCCGGGGGCGTTTCCATGAGAAGACCGAAAAGAACGATCGCTTCGCGACTAATAACCGCCGGCTGCCTGGCCGCGCTCTGGGCGTGCGTGGCCGGGGGCGGCGAGCCGACGGGTCTCCCGAAAGCGTTCATCGACGGAACCGGCCCGGGCTGGCAGGAGTTGGGCCAGGCGGATTTCGTCAACGTCAACTGCCAGCCAAACACCTGGAGCTGGGAACAAGAAGTCATCCACTGCACGGGCCAGCCGGTGGGAGTGATTCGATCGCAAAAACCCTACACCAACCTCGAACTGGTCGTCGAGTGGCGCCATTTGCGCTCGGGGGGTAACTCGGGCGTATTCGTCTGGACCAGCGAACAATCGCTCCGCGATCTCAAGCCCGGGCAGCTCCCGCACGGAATCGAGATCCAGGTCCTCGATCACGGTTACAAAGAGCAATACGAGAAGCAGAGCAAGAAGAAAGCCGACTGGTTCACGACGCACGGCGACGTGTTTTCGGTGGGAGATTCGCGGATGACGCCCTTTCCGCCGGTGGCGCCCGACGGCCGTCGCAGCTTTCCCACGAAGCAATTGAGCAAGGGCGTGAACCTGTGGAACCACTACTACATTCGCGCCATCAACGGCGAAGTGCGGCTGTGGGTCAACGGCGAAGAAGTTTCCGGCGGCACGGCCTGTCAACCGTCGAGCGGCTATGTGTGCCTGGAGTCAGAAGGCGCGCCAGTTGAATTCCGCCACTTGCGGCTGCGCGAATTGCCGTGAAGCGCGGGTCGTGCGAGGCGCTGGTGTGGCGGCCGCCGCATCGCGGGAGCCTGCTCAGGGTTTTGGATACAAACCAATCAGTGTCCGCGCGTCGACCAGAATTCCCCCCGGCGTGCGCTTGAAGTCGGCCCTCAGCCAGCTCACCACGTTCAAGCTGCCCGCCTGAATGAAGACATTTCCAACCACGTTGTTCACCTTGCCATTGGTCGCCACGGCCGAATACAGTCCCACCCCGCCATCAATGAACGAGCTGCCCGGAATCGAGGTGACATCGCTACCATTGAGCGACTGGTTGGGAGCGAAGAACCCGTTGGGATTCGCCGGGTCGACGCTGGTGCCGCGACCGAACATGAACACGCTGCGGCCGGCCGGGGCGCCGCCGCCGTACATCACGTCCTGGGCAAAGGGGCCGATGCCGCTGTACATCCAATCGCCCCCGCCGCGACCGTCGAACACGGCAAAGACGCGATCGCGCGCCAGGTTGTTGGGATCGCCGCTGGGAGGGCTCGTGCTGTTGTTGACCATAAAGTCAGCCCCGGTTGACCCCGGAAGTTCGGGTGTCGACCCCGTCAGATACAGCGACTTGATGTGCGAAAACTTGATCGGTTCGTCGTGGCCGGGGTTGGCCGATCCGTCGCCGGCGATGATCGTATTGAGCGAGATCGGCGCGCCGCCGATCGTGCCGGTGACTTGAATGGCCGACTGCTTCGCCCCCGTCACGCTTAACACGTTCGAGTTGACGTTGGTGTTGCTCGGCCCGGCTTGCCCGCCGTCGATGTCGATGTGGGTCAGCGGACGCGCCGCGATGCTTTCTGGCAATTGCACCTGGAACTTATTGTTGCCCTGAGTGCCGGCCTTGAGCGTAAAGGTCTGGATGCCGAACTTGTTGCTCGCGTCGTTTGTGAAATTGATCGGCGCCGCCCCGGTGCGCGTGAATCCGCTGCCGGAGAGCGTGTAGACGTTGTTGGCGGCCACGGCACGATTCGTATCGACGACGTTGACCACGTTGCCAACCAGCACGTTGATTGGGAGTACGGCCGGCGGAACGGGGATGCCCGGCGGAGGAGATCCGGCCGAAACGCTGAACGGACTGTAGGCAACCAGCGATCGCGTCGTGGGCGGCAGCTTGTCGACGGGGCTGCCCTTGATATTCAACGTGCCTTGAATCGTGTCGATGGTGTTAGCGGGGCTGAAGATGTTGACGGTGATGTTGTTTCCAGCGGGGGCCGAGTCGCCGCCGGTGATGTTCGTGATCGTGCCGGACTGGCTTTGCTCGACGTTGATCGTGTCCAACCCACCGTTGCCGTTGACGTTGATCGTGGGCGAAGTGGTCAGGCCCTTGAGCGTGATCGTGTCGTCGTGCGTATTGCCTTCGACGGTCACGTTCTTGCCCGCCGTAGTGGCCTTGACCGTGCCGGCCAGCATGATTCGAGACCCGTCGGCGCTCTTGTTGTTCAAGTCTCCCTTGAGCGATATCGATCCTTGCGTTGCTTCGATGATCGAGTTTGCCAACAGCGTCAGGTCGTTGTCCGAGTGGATCTCGATGTTGCCGAGGTTCGAGAGGATCTTGTTGACCGTGGCCGGAGTCAACGCGTCGCCGACCGTCAGATCGTCGTCGACGGCCGGCTCGGCCAGCCTGGTCGCCTTCAGCGAGATGTTGTTCGCGGCCGTGACGTTGACCTTGATGTCCAAGGGACCGCCGGTCGTGACGTCCAAGAACTTGAGCGGGGTTGCGCCGCCGATCGTGCCCTGGAACGACGTCGTGCCCTTGGTGTTGGTGGTCAACCCGCCCGGCCCGACGATCGTCTTGGCGAAGGTCATTAAGGTCGTCGTTGCGGGCACCACCGAGTTGGTCGTAGTATTGAGGACCGTGTCCGTGTCGACCAGCACCGGACCGCTGTACAGTTGAGCCAGATTTGTATTGAGCACGTTGTTGGGGCCGGCGGGCATGTTGAACTCGGTGGTGCCCAAATGCGAAGCATCGGAACCGATCACCGACAGTGATTCCAGATTGTTCGTTTTGCCCACGGCGTTCTTGAACAATACGTTGGAATTGATCGTCAACGCCTGCTCGCCGGTGCTCAAGCCCTCGACGGTATTGTTGAACGTGACCAGCGCCAGCGTGGCCACGCCTGGGCTCACGTAGGCATTCAGGCTGATGTCTTCGTCGATGCGCACTGCATCATTGTAGATCTGGTTAGAGTTCGTGCTCACGATGCCGCCGAGGGCCGTCGTTCCCGCCAGATCGGTCGTCAGGCTGGTCAGCCTGGGGCCGCCCGCCTTGTTGCCAACCGCTGCGGCGAATGCCGTCAGGCCGCTGCCGTTGACCACCAGCGATCGCGCGGTGCCGTTCGAGTCGACCGTCGATAGAAACGTAATGTTGACGCCGGCCAAGATCGTATTGGCGCCCAACGTCACGGTGCTGGCGTACATTTGATCGCCGGACGTGGTAACGGCCACCAGAGGCGCGGCCACGTTGAGCGTGACGGCATCGAACATCAGCAGTTTGGCCGCGGTGATGGTGTTATTCACCGTTGTCGTTCCGCCGCTGTTGCTGGTCAGGGTATTCACGCCGCTGATGATTCCGTTGAGCGTCGTGATCATCGATCCATGGAGCGTCAGGTGGAAGCCCGCGCCGACGACCGCGTTCAGTGACAAGCTCTGAGCGTTGAGCGTAGTGTTGGCGCCGAGGGTCACGGTGCCCATGAACGTCTGGTTGCCGGTGGTCGTGATCGTGCCGCCCGCGAGCGTCGACGCGTCGAGCATGACCAGCGACCCGCAATTGATCGTGGCGTTGACGACGGTTGTCCCGCCGTTGTTCGAGGTCAGCATGTCCACGCCGGAAATCGCTCCATTGAGCTTCGTGATTCCCATGCCCAACAGCTTCAGGTCGAACCCGGCGCCCGTGATCGTCGAAAGGAACGTCTGATTCCCCGGGGCCGTCGTGGTCGTCAGCGTGGTATCTGCGGCGAGGGTCACCGCGCCGCTGTACGTTTGGTTGAGCGAAGTCGTGACAGCCACCAGCGGCGAGGCAACGTTGAGCGTGACCGAGTCGACCATCGCCAGCGTCGCGGCGCTAATCGTGGCATTGACCACGGTCGTCCCGCCGTTGTTGCTCGTGAGGACGTCGATGCCCGACACCGCGCCGTTCAAGGTCGTGGTCCCCGTGCCTTTTAGCGTGAGGTCGAAGTTGGCACCAACGACGGCGGCCAAAGTCAAATCGAACCCTGTCAGCGTCGTGTCGGCTCCCAGCGTAATTGGGCCCGTATACGACTGATTACCGGTCGTGGTGATGGTGCCGCCGTTAAGCGTCGATGGGTCGACCATCGTCAGCGAACCGGCATTGATCGCGGCGTTGACCACGGTCGTTCCCAAATTACTGCTCGTAAGTGCGTTCACCCCCGACACGACACCGCCGAGCGTGGTGGTGCCCCTTCCGTTGAGCGTCAGGTTAAATCCGGCGCCCGCGATGGTCGAGTTGAACGTCAAGTTGCCTGCCGCCGTCGTCGTGGTCAGGATTGTATTGGCGCCTAGCGTCACGGGTCCGGTATACGTCTGGTTGCCGGACGTGGTAACGGCCACCAGCGGCGCGGCCACGTTGAGCGTCGACGCATCGACAATCTCCACGGAAGCGGCGCTAATTGGGCCGTTGACGACCGTCGTTCCAAGGTTGTTGCTCACCAGCGCGTTGACGCCCGACACGGCCCCGCCCAGCGTCGTGGTTCCCCTGGCGCTGAGCGTCAGGTCGAAACCGGCACCGGTGATGGTCGAATTGAATGTCATGGTGCCGGCCGCCGTCGTCGTGGTCAGGATCGTGTTGGCGCCAAGCGTGACGGCACCGGTATATGTCTGGCTGCCGCTGGTGGTAATGGTGCCGCCCGCGAGCGTCGAGGCATCGACCATCTCCAGCGTCGTCGTCGTGCCGATCGGACCGTTGACGGTGGTCGAGCCGCCGTTGTTGCTCCGCAGCGTGTTCACGTTCGACACCGCCCCGCCGAGCATGGTGTCGCCCATGGCGTTGAGTGTCAGGTTGAATCCACCGCCGGCGATGGTCGAGAAGAATTTCAACTCGCCCGCAGCCGTTGTCGTCGTCAGGATCGTGTTGGCGCCCAGGGTCACCGCGCCGCTATAAGTTTGGTTGACGATCGTGGTGATCGTGCCGCCCGCCAGCGTCGAGGCGTCGAACATCAGCAACGAGACAGCGCTGATCGTGCTGTTGATTTTGGTCGTGCCGCCGCTGTTCGACGCGAGTGTGTCTACGCCCGACACCGCGCCGTCGAGTGTCGTGGTCCCCATGCCATGCAGCGTGAGGTCGAACAATCCGACGGCGGTGATGGTCGAACTGGTCGAACTGAACGTGATATTGCCTGCCGCCGTCGTGGTGGTCAGGATCGTGTTGGTCAGCAGCGTCACGGGGCCGTCGTACGTTTGGCTGCCCGCGGTCGTCACCGCCACCAATGGCGAAGCGACGTTGAACGTGACCGCGTCCTCGATCACCAGCGAATTGGCGTTGATGGTGTTGTTGATGATCGTCGTGCCCGGGTTGTTGCTGGCCAGCGCGGCCACGTTCGAGACCGGCCCGCCGAGCGTGGTCAGCAGAGCACCGTTGAGCGTGAGATTGAATCCGCCGCCCAGGACGGTAGCCAACGTCAGGTTGGCGCCGGTCATGACGGTGTTGGCGCCCAGGGTCACCGTGTTCGAGTAGGTCTGGTCGCC
>JBGQHN010000138.1:0-10766 GCA_041497975.1 Planctomycetia bacterium
AAATTTGACCCCCACAGACTTGCGCGGCTCGTGAACTTTCCCGTTCGACGCGCGATCGGGCTAAGCATTCGTTGCGACCGCGGCAACCATTCGAAGGTATACTCAACAGCTATTCCTCGCATTGCTGCGCAACACCGACAACAAGTTGTCGGTGCCACCCTGCGGTCATCGCTGGCGCGGCGTGCTGAACATGGCATTTGGCGCCGGCCGAACACCCGTCTACTAGACCGAGGCAGCCCCCGACGGATCCAAGCCATGCGGTATCCAACCCGCGAATATCAGAATGATCCACCGTCGTTATCCACTTTCGCCAAGTCCTCCTGGCCTCTAGCCTATGACGCGTATCGATTAAAGACTTGCCTTGACTGGTCCAACCATATCACAATCCAGGAATGAGCGAGCAAAGCAGAATCTCCGCGGTCGACCGATTTTTGGAAATCATCTCCAGTGCCCGCGAGCGCCCGGAGATGTATTTCGATCCGATTGGACCGATCGCTCTGATTCACTGGCTGCATGGATTGAGGACTGGCTTGTACGACTGGGGTGGCGCGTGGCCGAGCAGCGAGCATCGAGAGGCCCCACTTGCCGCCCGCGGACTTGAATATTTGGCCGATTGGGAAACCAAGCAGCTTGAAGAGCGAGGCCTTACGCCGGCCGAAATCGTTGATGAATTACTTGCAATTGAGATAGAGGAGTGGCAGTCGTATCGAGCCTCGCTCAGCCGTGAGGCCCCATGACCGCCCCTAAGCGCCGCTAATAGGATGCTCGAATGAGTGACGACGACCTGATCCAGTCCGCGTGGCAGGACGTCGCAGGCTGCCTGGACCTCGAAAAGAAGCGACTGTACGAAGAGCTTAGGAACTACCCCACGCCGATCACGGCGTGCGATCAGCAGTTCAATTACCTGCTGGAGCGACAAGCCAACATCGCGGGGGAGCTGCGCCGAATTCGAGAGGCCGTCAATGAAACCGCTGGGCAGGGGGA
Source organism: Planctomycetia bacterium (assembly GCA_041497975.1). GTDB lineage: Bacteria > Planctomycetota > Planctomycetia > Pirellulales > PALSA-1355 > PALSA-1355. Next base: position 985 of record JBGQHN010000138.1, read on the forward strand.
GGCAGTTGAGCAGATTAAGGAGTTTGTCAGGTCGTTAAACTGCATCGACGCCGACGCAAAGGAAAGAATCCTGTCACGCTTGCAGGAATCGCGTTCGCAACCAAAAGCCTAGCCGACCAACTCACTGTTAGGACGCTACCACCCACGGGCCACTTGAAACGCGCCCGCTCCGGATGGTAATCTTGAGGGATTTTAGATACGAGCCAACAGGCGACCGGCCGGAATCGGCCAGCGCCTGAGCGTCATGCATCCAAGGTGACTTACCCGTGCCGCGTCGCGACGATCTCCACAAAATTCTGCTCATCGGTTCCGGCCCCATCGTTATCGGTCAGGCCTGCGAGTTCGACTATTCGGGCACCCAGGCCTGCAAGGCCCTGCGCGAAGAGGGTTATGAGGTCGTGCTGGTCAATTCGAATCCGGCCACGATCATGACCGACCCCGGCATGGCGGACCGCACGTACATCGAACCGCTCACCTGGGAAGTGGTGGCCAAGATCATCGAAGTTGAACGGCCCGATGCCCTGCTGCCGACCCTCGGGGGCCAGACTGCCCTGAACCTGGCCATGGAGCTTTCGCAGCACGGGGTGCTGGAAAAATACGGCGTCGAGATGATCGGTGCTCGGCCCGAGGTGATCGAAAAGGCCGAGAACCGGCACCAGTTCAAAGAGGCCATGGAGCGGATCGGGCTGGAGGTCTGCCGCGGCGAGACCGTGCGCAACCTCCAAGAAGCCCGCACGCTGTTGCCGGACATTGGCCTGCCCTGCGTCATTCGCCCCAGTTTCACGATGGGGGGCAGCGGATCGGCCGTGGCCTACAACCGGGGCGAGTTCGACGCGCTGGTGAGCCGCGGGCTGGAGTCGTCGCCGGTGGGCGAAGTGCTGATCGAAGAGTCGATCATCGGCTGGAAAGAGTACGAGATGGAGGTGATGCGCGACGCCGACGACAACGTCGTGATCATCTGCTCGATCGAAAACTTCGACCCGATGGGGATTCACACGGGCGATTCGATCACCGTGGCCCCGGCGCAGACGCTTTCGGACAAGGAATACCAGCGGATGCGCGACGCGGCGATGGCCGTGATTCGCGAGATCGGCGTGGAAACCGGCGGCTCGAACATTCAATTCGCCACGCATCCCGACACCGGGCGCATGATCGTCATCGAGATGAACCCGCGCGTCAGCCGCTCGAGCGCGCTGGCGTCGAAGGCCACGGGTTTTCCGATCGCCAAGATCGCGGCCAAGCTGGCCGTCGGCTATCGGCTGCACGAGCTGCCCAACGACATCACGCGCGAAACGACGGCCTGTTTCGAGCCGACGATCGATTACGTCGTGACCAAGATTCCGCGGTTCGCCTTCGAGAAGTTTCCCGAAGCCGACGCCACGCTGACCACGCAGATGAAGAGCGTCGGCGAAACCATGGCCATCGGCCGCACGTTCAAGGAATCGTTCCAAAAGGCGCTTCGCGGCCTGGAGGTCGGAAGCTTCGGTTTCGGCTGCGACGCCAAGGACCGCTGGGGCACGAGCGAGCAACCGTCGCGCGACGAAATTCGCGCCAAGCTTTCCACGCCGAGCGACGATCGCGTGTGGTTTCTGCGATACGCGTTCAAGAGCGGCATGAGCGTCGACGAAGTACACCAGTTGAGCCACATCGATCCCTGGTTCCTCGAGCACCTGCACGAAATCGTGGTGCTCGAGGGCATTCTGCGGGGCCACGAAGCGATCGCCACGGTGAGCGACGCATTGTTGCGCCGCGCCAAGCAATACGGCTTTTCCGACCGGCAACTGGCGACGATCTGGAATACGAACGAAATCGAAGTCCGGCAGATTCGCAAGAGCCGGGGCATCGTGGCCGCCTTCAAAGCCGTCGACACCTGCGCCGCCGAGTTCGAGGCCTACACGCCGTATTTCTATTCGACCTACGAAGACGAGGACGAAACGCCCGCCAGGCAGCCGGGCATGCGGAGGATCATGATCCTCGGGGGAGGGCCCAACCGCATCGGACAGGGAATCGAGTTCGACTACTGCTGCTGCCACGCCAGCTTTGCGTTGCGCGAGCTGGGCATTCAGTCGATCATGGTCAACTCGAATCCCGAGACGGTCAGCACCGACTACGACACGAGCGACCTGCTGTTCTTCGAGCCGTTGACGACCGAAGACGTGCTGAACATCTGCGACCGCGTGCAGCCCGACGGCGTGATCGTGCAGTTCGGCGGTCAGACGCCGCTCAACCTGGCCCGCGCGCTGGCCAGCGCCGGCGTGCCGATTATCGGCACCAGCGTCGACACGATCGAAGACGCCGAGGACCGCGAAAAGTTCCAGCAACTGTTGCGGCGCTTGGGCCTGAAACAACCGGCCAACGGCATCGCCCGCACGATGGCCCAAGCCCGGGCCGAGGCCGCGCAAATCGGCTATCCGGCGCTGGTGCGCCCCAGCTTCGTGCTGGGTGGCCGCGCGATGGAAATCTGCTACGACCAGACGCAGCTCGAGCGCTTCGTGGCCGAGGCCTTCATCGTGGCCCAAGGCCAGCCGGTGCTGATCGATCGGTTTCTGGAAGACGCGATCGAAGTCGACGTCGACGCCATCAGCGACGGAAACCAGGTCGTCGTGGCCGGCATCATGGAGCACATCGAGGAGGCGGGCATTCACTCCGGCGACTCGGCCTGCGTCATTCCGCCCTACAGCCTGCAAGGACCGATCCTGGCCGAAATTCGCGAAGCCACCTGCGCGCTGGCCCGCAAACTGCGCGTGGTCGGGCTGATGAACATCCAGTACGCGATCAAGAAGGAAGACGGCCGACAGGTTCTGTACGTGCTCGAAGTGAATCCGCGGGCCAGCCGCACCGTGCCGTTTGTTTCCAAGGCCACGGGCATTCCGGTGGCCAAGATCGCCGCCAAGGTGATGGCCGGGATGACGCTGGCCGAATTGGGCTGCGAGAGCGAGCCGATCCCCAGCCACGTATCGATCAAGGAAAGCGTGTTTCCCTTCCGCAAGTTCGTCGGCGTCGATATCGTGCTGGGGCCCGAAATGCGCTCGACCGGCGAAGTGATGGGGATCAGCGACCGCTTCTCGATCGCGTTTGCCAAGAGCCAATTGGCCGCGGGCACCGTGTTGCCCAAGGAGGGAACCATCTTCATCAGCGTCGCGCCGCCGGCCAAAGAACACATGGTGGGCCTGGCCAAACGGCTGGCCGATATGGGCTACAAACTGATGGCCACCGAAGGCACCGCCCGCCGTCTCGAAGCGGCGGGCATTCAAGTGCAGCACGTCAACAAGCTGCAGGAAGGCCAACCCAACTTGCTCGACTACCTGCTCGACGGCGCGATTCAACTGATCATGAACACGCCCAGCGGCAAGGGCGCTCGCACCGACGAGGGCCGCATCCGTTCGGCCGCCGTCGCCCGCGGAGTCTCCTGCATCACGACCATTCAAGCCGCCGACGCGGCCGTGCGGGCCATGGAGGCCCTGCGCGACGAAGAAGTGACCGTGCAGGCACTGCAAGACCGTTTTGCTTCGCTCGTCTCGGGCAAGTAGCGATCGCGGCGAGTCGTCAGGCATTAAACCTTAGCGCCCGGCCCGGCATTTCGGGTCCAAGGTCTTCAACCGCTTTGCCGTGGGTAAAAATCTCGACGCCGTTGACCAGGACGTGCTCGATGCCGATGGAAAGCTGATGTGGATCGTCGTACGTGGCCCGATCGGCGATCACTCCGGGATCGAACACGACCACGTCTGCAAACGCTCCCACGCGAATTTGGCCGCGGTCCAGCAAACCAAATCGCTCGGCCGGAATACCGGTCATCTTGTGCACGGCGGCCTCGAGCGAAAACAGTCTGCGGTCGCGGACCAACGGACCTAGAATCCGGGGCGCCGAACCGTACACGCGCGGATGCACCTGTCCGTCGGAAAAATAAATGCCGTCGCTGCCGAGCATGAACTTGGGATGCTGCAAGAAAGGCTCAATCCACTCGTCGTTTCCCGTGCGCAGCACAGATAGCCCCGCCAGGTTCTCTTCCACCAGCAGATCCAGCAGCGCTTCGGCCGCGCTCGTGCCCCGTTCGGCCGCATAGCGGGCGACGCTTTGCCCCTGATAGCCGGCTTGGGCTCTGCTGGGAATCCAGGCGAGCACGATCTTCTCGGGCGGGAGCGGAAAGCACTCCAGCAGCGCCGCGAAGCGCCCGCGAATCGCCGGGTCTCGCAATTTCGCGCAGGCTGCCAGCGGCCCATCCTCCCAGACCTCGTACGGCAGCAAATAGGCCAACATGGTCGAGCCGGGCAGGTACGGATAGACGTCGAACGAAAAATCGACTTCATGCACGGCGACCCGATCGACGTAGGACAGAATTGCGTCGGCCTCGGCCGGCGAACCGGCTTTCAGATGCGAGATGTGAACGGGCACTCCGGCTCGCTTGCCGATTTCCACGGCTTCCCGCAGTCCGGCCAAGGTGCCCTTCTTGTAGCGCACATGGGTCACGTACGGTCCGCGCCACGGTCGAAGCGCCGTGCACGCCTCGGCCAGTTCATCAGTCGTGGAAAAGCACTGCGAGATATAGTCCAGCCCGGTCGATATCCCCACGGCGCCCGCGTCCATCGCCATTTCGATTTCGCGCCGCACGATGTTCATTTGCGAATCGTCGAGCCGGCCGCGGCGCCAGCCGGCCGCCAGCACGCGAACGTTGGCGTATGGAATCTGGGCCACGACGTTCTGGGCGGTGCGGCGATCCAACAGGGCCAGGTAGTCGCCGATCGTGCGCCAGCCTTGATAGTCCCCAAGCTCGAGCCCATTGAGCGAACGCAAATAGGCGAACCAGTCGCCAGCGTTCTGGGGAGTGACGGGGGCGTACGAAATGCCATCGCTCATCAGCACTTCGGTGGTGATTCCTTGGCTCGTCTTGGGCGTCAGGCGCGGAATCTTCAACAGCCAGCCGTCGGAGTGCGTGTGCACGTCGATGAAACCCGGCGCCACGACCAGGCCGTTGGCATCGATAATCCGCCGCGCACTGGGCGCATCGGCCGCCAGCGGGCCCACGGCGACCACGCGATCCTGGGCGATCGCCACGTCGGCCGGCCGGCCCTGCGAGCCGGTGCCGTCGATCACGGTTCCGCCTTGAATCAACAAATCGAAGAACACGATTCTTATTCTCCGTGACGGGGCGGCTATGGCAGGCGGTGTCGCAACGTGTAATATGCCTCGGCCGGAAACAGCGGATCGTCCGCGAGGTTTCGGACGTGAAACTCGAACACGAACCCTTCCCGAAGTCCGTCCAGCCGCAACGTCGCGCGACGGCCATCCTCGGAGACCTCGACCGACTTGATCTTTTCCGTCCGGCGGTCCTGGTCGGGTGCGCCGTAATCTGGCGTGGGGATGCGGCGGTATGACGCGACGGAATAGTTGGCCGGATCGGCCATCCGCGCACGATCGAGCGGCCTGGTGAAATTGATGGTGAAACCGTCGCGCGCGAGCCGCACTTCGGCGATGCCGGCGGGCACCTCGCCGCTCTTGCGCAGTCGGACCAACGAGCCGGTGTTGGAGCCGGCGCCCCAGCCGCTGTCGCGTAGGTTGCCGATATAGATGTCGCCATTCGGAGCGACCTGGCAGACGAGCGGACCTTCGAACGTTTCTTCCCCGTTGGCCGGCTCGACGGAGAAGGGATAAACCGCTCCCTGAAAGTCGTCGCCCACGCGCTCGAGACTCATCCGCACGAGCCGCCGCGTATCGTACTCGCATCCGATCAGTTGACCGGCAAAGGGACCGAAAAGATCGTGGGCCGTTTTTCCGGCGGCGCCGGGGGGCGCCTCGAGAAAACAAATCCCGTTGACGCTGCGAGTCCAAGGATGCGGAATCTCAACGGCCGCCGGCCGAAACGGCGGGTTCAATCCGCGCTTGCTTTCCAGGCGATTGATGAAGCCGTAGCGGGCTCCCCGGACCACGTGATTCAATTCGTTGAAGGGCGTGTAGTTGCCTTGGTTGTCGGTGACGAACAGATCGCCCCCGCTCGACAGCGCAATTCCCTGTGGAAAGCGCAGTCCGGCGCACAGCGGTTCGATCGCGAAGCTGCGCGGGTCGGCAAGGCTGGGCTCACGCGGAACTAGTTTAATCACCGATCCGCGCAAGGTGGCCCCGGCCTCCGTGCGCTCGTCCTGTTGGCACGGCAGCGAAACATAGTAGTTGCCCTGAGCGTCGCGCGGCAGCCCCACGGCCCAATCGTGATAATCGCGCGTGTGCCCCCAGCCTGAGGACAAAAGCTCCGTGCGGTCGGCATGCCCGTCGCCGTCGCTGTCCGACAGCCGCAACAGGCCGTACTTGTTAATCACGTCGATTGCCTGGCCGAACGCGGCCACGCCGAACGGGGCCGCCAGCTCATCGCTGAACGGCAGCAGCCGATCTTCCAGGCCGTCGCCGTCGGTGTCGTGCCCCAACCACACGCGCCCTTCGAGCGACGAGACCACCAGCGTGCCGTCGCTGCGCCAGGCCAGTCCGGTGGGCATCGCCTGGTCCGTAACGCCCAAGCGCACCGCCTCGAAGCCCGGCACGACCTTAAGCTCTTGCCGCGTGAGGCTGCGATCGGGCTGCGGGAGCGGCGCAAATTCGTCGGGCACAATATTGGCGCGATATTCCAGCACGCACTCAATCAACTGCTGCTCGCTCGTGGCAAGGACCACCGCGGCGCCCCGCGCAGTCTTCGCCAGGCGCACACTGGGCGGCCAGCGTAGCACAATGTGCACTCCGCCCTCACCGTGTTGCAACCTGGCCGCCCGACCACCCGAGTCCACAGTGACGTCGCCCGGCAGCGCCAAAAGCTCGAATCGGCTGCCGTCCGGGTCAGGGCCAATTTCCAAGCGACGACTAAACCCCGTCGCGCCCGCCGAGCCCTCGGCCGGCAGCGCGGCAAACGATTGTTGGACACGCACGGTTGCTTCGTGCTCGTGGAGGCGGAATCGCAGGCGATGCGAAAACCGCAATCCGCCCGCGATGTGCTCGAACCAATCGAATTCGGTCAGGTAATCGCCGTCGCTCGCAGGGCCGACGCGCGCTTCGTCTTGCACGAGCCGCAACTCGCTTTCGGCGGCCGAGGAGCCTGGCCTGGCGACCGCGAGCAATTGCGGGATGCCAGCCTCCCAATGCCAACTTTTGCCGCGGGTCTGTTGCCGCGCCGTATCGCCAACCCACCACGCGGCCAGTCGATTGCTCGCCAGATCGAAGAGCACGTTGTGGCGATTCGCCAAGCCGACGACCAACGGTTTGACGAATGGCCGCCCTTCGACTTCGATCACGTCCGTCAACGCCGCCGACGGCTCCGATAGCGCGGGCAGATTCGCCCGCCGCAGGACCCGCAGCGCGCTGGGACTCGGCGGAGTAAAGCCCTTGCGGTTGAGCACCTGCCACACGGCCGCCAATTGACGGTCCAGGCGGCCCTCCAAAACACCGCGCACGCTTTGTTGCACCGCCGGCATTTCCATCTGGGGCACGATGCGGGCCGGATCGCGTACCCAGCGGTCGAACCACTCGCGACGAACGCGGTCGCCAATTTGCGACAGATCGGATCCCTGGGCATTGAGCGCCACTTTCTGTGGCGTCCACTTGCCGATCGCATGGCAACTCGTGCAGCCAAAGCCGTCGGCCGTTACCAGCCGCGCTCCGGCCGCCTCCAGCGACGTGTCGTTCGCAGCAAGACCACCGTTTGCTCGCGCCGCGCCGGAACGATCGGGTATGCGATCCCCGTCGACCAAATGGCGCACTAGCGCGATTGTCTCCTGCTCATCCAACGGAAATCTAGGCATGCGGACGCGCAGCCAGTCGTGTCGTGGCAGTTCAGAGACCGTAATCGACGCCTGTAGCGCGCGCTCGTGCAGCTTGTCGCCCACGCCCAAGAGCGAAGGCGGAGCCAAGGCGGGTAACACGTCGCGCAATGACGGATCCGTGTCGGCAATCGCGGGCAAATGCGCCGCCAGGCCGCGCGATTGGCCGCGGGCGTGACAGCCCAGGCAATTGCGCTCGACGAGCAAGTTCGCGCCGCGCCGTGAACGAGACTGGTTCGGCAACAGCCCGATCGCGGAAACGAAGGCTGCCACGGCACGGCGGTCCGCCACTCTCAGGTCGTAACCGGGCCGGCTGCCACTGGCCGCCGGCGCACCGAGGCAGTTGTCCGCGTCGCGCTCCAGAGCGGCCAGTTGGAGTTTCGCGGGCGTTTTGGCCGGCTCAATCGCAGCGGCCTTCGGCAATCGATGGCACTGGCCGCAGCGGGCGGCTTGCACCAACCGTCGGCCACGATCGATCTGCGTGGATGCGGGTGACGGTGACTTCGAGGGGCCGTCTTCACTGCGCAGTGTTTCGAGATACAGGGCCAGGCTCTCGATCTCAAGCGGATCGAGCGCGAACACCGGCATACGGTGATCGCGATTCAGTGCCGCCGGTGCGGTCAGCCAGCGAGCGAAAAAATCGGCCGGCCGCTTGTCGGCGACGTACGTCAGATCGCCGCCGCCGAACAGGTCGTCACTGCCCAAATCGCCCACGCGATGGCAGCCCAGACAGCCGAGGCTGTGAAAAAGCGTGGCGCCGATCGCCGCACTGGGCGGAGGCGGCTGCGGCTCTTCCTCGTCCTTCTTCTTTTTAGCCGGCGGCGACCGAGGTGCCGGCGCGGAAGCGTCGGCAGCGGGCCCATCGATCTTCTCCGACGCGCCAAACAGTAAATCCGCCACGGCCTCCGCTGCGTCGCGCGCAAAACTGAAATGCGGCATCCGACGAAGCGTGGATGGCGTTTTCACTTTGTCCGGCTCGCTCGAAGATGGACTGGCCAGCCAATCGACGAGCCACGGGCGAGAGATATTGCCAGCCAGAGAAATCAACGCGGGAGCAGGCAACGCGGGAGACTCGCCGGGTAAGTCGTGGCAAGCGGCACAGCGCAGCGCGCGCACCAGTCGTTCGCCCCGCTCAAACGCGTCCGACGGCGCTTGGCTTTTCTCATGGAACAACCAGCGCACGGCAATCGGTTCGAGCTCGAACTGCGGACCTTCCCAGAATAGCGCCAAGCGCGCCGGCTCGTCGGTGCGCCGATACCGCACCTCGAGCGGAAGATGGCCGAAAGGCAAATCGACCGCCTCGGCGTCGAACCACTGGGGATGCGGCGATGACTCGTCGAGAAGCAATTTGCCGTTGAGCACCAGACGCACGTCGCCCGCGCCAAAGACCCGCAGACGGTATGGGCCGGGCGATCGGATCTCAACCGTGCCATTAAATTGCGCCCGGAACGGACCGGCAGGGACGCGACGGTCGGGCGGATCGTTGCCCCAGGCAAAGGCAATCTGTTGTTCCAGACGCACGTGCTCGGCGCCATCGGCTCCGGTGTACCGTGCCACCAGTCCGTTTCCGAGCGGGCTGCCCTCGTCTTGTTCGCTCGTTTCAGCCGCCTCGCTCGGCTCAGCGGCCGATTGGGTCTGTGCCGAGGTCCTGGCGGGCGCCACGTGCCAGGCAACAGCCACCGCCAGCGCAATCGACGTGAGCGTGCGCGCGATGTGCCGCGGCGGGCTCGAGCGGCCGCGGCGGCGAAACGCCGTGCTCATCGGCGGAGCCCTTCGGCTAGCGCCGTGCTCGAAGTGACGGGGCACCAGTGCCGCTCGACGTGCCTGACAACCAGGTCGGTGCCGGCCGAGTGCTCGACGAACGGCGACATGCGTGGGTTGTACATCGTGTCCGTCAGGTCGCCCACCAAGAGCGTCTTGAGTCCCAAAATTGTCATCTGGCGAATCCCGAACGACCGGCCTAGCACGCACATGTTCGTGTGCACGCCG
>JBGQHN010000139.1:0-10665 GCA_041497975.1 Planctomycetia bacterium
CGCGTGGAGTTGATGGCCGAGCTCGACGCCGCCTTCTTCCTGCTGTACGGTGTCAGCCGCGCTGACGCCCAGTACATTCTCAGCACTTTTCAAGGCTTGTATCGCCCCGACGAGGCCGCGGGACTTTTCCGGACCGACATCTCCACCTTGGACGCGTACGACCGTCTTGCAGGGAAATGAGGCGGGTTGCGAGTTGGAGCGCATGCGTCAATGCCCTCCGCGCAGGCATTCCCCCGGGCTATCATGGTTCGTATGGCCACCTCGCAATACGACTACGACATTCTTGTGATTGGCGCCGGCCACGCGGGCACCGAGGCGGCGCTGGCGGCTGCGCGCATGGGCGCGCGGACCGCCCTGTTGACGATCAACTGCGATACCGTAGGCCAAATGAGTTGCAACCCGGCCATCGGAGGCGTGGCCAAGGGGCAGATCGTGCGCGAGATCGACGCCCTGGGCGGAGCCATGGGACGCGCGATCGACGCCACGGGAATCCAATTCCGCATGCTCAATCGCCGCAAAGGCCCGGCCATGCACAGCCCTCGCGCGCAGGCCGACAAGAAAGCCTATCAGCTCGAAATCAAGCGAATCGTCGAAGAGCAGGAAAATCTGACCTTGCGCCAAGAGGTGGTCGAGGATTTGTTGGTGGACGAAGGCTCGAGGCTTGAGGCCCGAGGCTGGAGGTCGGAGGAAGAAGAGCCGAGCAGCGCACCCGCACATTCGATAGGCAAGAGGATTACAGGAGTGAGCGTGCGCGGCGACGCGGTTTATAGGGCCCGCGCGGTAATCCTGACCACGGGCACGTTCTTGCAGGCCCTGATGCACACGGGCGAAGCCAAAACGCCCGGCGGCCGGGCCGGCGAAGGCACGACCGCCGGCATCTCGGGCGCGCTCGGGAGACTCGGCGTGAAGCTGGCGCGCTTCAAGACCGGCACGCCGCCGCGGCTCAACGGACGCACGATCGACTATGACAAGTGCGAGCTGCAGCCCGGCGACGACGACCCGCAACCGTTTTCGTTTCTGACCGACTCGATCACGTGCCGGCAACTGCCCTGCTGGATCACGTACACCAATGACGCCGTGCACGAAACGATTCGCGCCAATCTGCATCGCGCGCCGATGTACAGCGGGCAAATTCGTTCGAGCGGTCCGCGCTACTGCCCATCGATCGAAGACAAAGTGGTGCGCTTCGCCGACAAGGATCGGCATCAATTGTTTCTCGAACCCGAGGGACGCACGACGCGCGAAGTGTACGTCAACGGCATATCGACCAGCCTGCCGCGCGACGTGCAGGACGCGATCCTGCGCCAAGTGCCGGGATTGGAGCGGGCCGAAATCATGCGCTACGGCTACGCGGTGGAGTACGACTATGCCCCGCCGGAGCAACTTCGACCTTCGCTGGAAACCAAGGCGATCGCCGGGTTGTATTTCGCGGGCCAGATCAACGGCACGACCGGATATGAAGAAGCCGCCGCTCAAGGTCTGATGGCGGGCATCAACGCGGCGCTGGCGCTTGACGGCGCGGAGCCGTTGGTGCTCCCTCGCAACCAGGCCTACATCGGCGTGCTCATCGACGACCTGGTGACGCGCGGCGTCGACGAGCCTTATCGGATGTTTACCAGCCGCGCCGAATATCGGCTGCTGCTGCGCCAGGATAACGCCGACCGGCGCTTGACGCGGCTGGGTTGGCCGCTGGGCATCGTTGAAACCGAGCGCTACGAGCGGTTGGTGCGCAAGGAAGCAGATATTGCCGCGGCCTTAGAGATCCTGGAACGAGAGCATTGCGAGGAGGGCAGTTTGAGCAAATTGCTGCGCAGGCCGGAAATCGGCTGGCCCGACTTAGTGGCTCGTGCCCCCGCCCTGGCCGCATTTCCACCAAGCGTGGCTCAGCAAGTCTGCCACGACGTCAAGTACGCCGGCTATATCACCCGCCAGGACGTGGAAATCGCCCGCCAAGAGCGGCTTTCTCAAAAACGGATCCCACTGACCTTCGACTTTGCCTCGATTCTTCACTTGCGGGCGGAGGCGCGCGAAAAACTCAGCCGCGTTCGTCCGGAAAGCCTCGCGCAGGCCAGCCGGATCAGCGGGATTACGCCGGCGGACGTGGCCTTGTTGGTGCTTCACCTGGGCGGCGGCTAGGCCACGCGTGGTTTGGGGTCCAGCGGCTCTGCTTGGGGTCGCAAATGGCCGCCACGAGCGGTCGGACGGAGCAGAGGCAAGGCTGGTCGAAGTGTCCTGCGGCGTGCTTTAGGAGGCTTGCAAAGGGCGGGCCGGACAGATTTGTCGCGATTTCATGCGTTATGACGTAAACAACATTGAACAATGCACTTACGCCTAAAATATCAATCTTGACTCACCTCGCAAGAGGGCTATAATGGGTTTCAATGGCAAATTCGGTAATCTTGGCAGGAACCATATAACGCACTGCTGACTTAAAGCGTAACCAATTTGGTCAAACATTAGGGACGCAGCAAGCTAAAAGGCTAGGTTCCGTCTAGCGTGACATGGAGGATTAGGAGCTTCCGGCGGGTTTCTTAAGTGGAGAAATCAATTCGGAGGTCCCGCTTAGACTAGCCTTACCATCGGCTAGGGAGAGGGGTGGTTAGCAACCATGAAAACTGTGTTCACTACGGGCGAAGCGGCCAAAATCTGCAAAGTAAGCCAACAAACGATCATTCGATGCTTTGATTCGGGTCAGCTCAAAGGGTTCCGCGTCCCGGGCAGTCGCTTCCGGCGCATTCCGCGGGAGCAGCTGTATTCGTTTATGCGCGACAACGGCATCCCGACCGATGCCCTTGAAAGCGGCAAACGCCGGGTGCTGATCGTCGATGACGACCAGGAATTAGTCGAATTGATCGTCGATGTGCTGGAGAAAGACGGGCGCTTTGAAGTTCGCACCGTCAACAACGGCTTCGACGCCGGCATGATGGTCAAGGAATATCATCCGGACCTGATTGTATTGGACGTCATGCTCCCAGACATCAACGGCAAGGAAGTCTGCCAGCGCGTCCGCAGCGACAAGTCAATGGACGACGTTCGGATCATCTGCATTTCCGGGATGGTCGAAGAGGAAAAGATCGAAGACCTCAAGAGCGCCGGAGCCAACGACTTCTTGCACAAGCCGTTCGAGGTGGAAACCTTGATCGAACGGATGTGTGGGCTGCTGGATATCGAGGCAGTAACTTCGCGCTAGCCTGCGGCGCGCGCCCAAAACGCCAGGCGGCTACGGCGAAGCTGCGGCGTGCGCGCTCGCTGCCGCGGAGTTCGTTGACAGCTTCGCGTTTGCCAACAGACGTTGTCGCCGAGTTCGAACGATTGACAGCGATGGGTGTCGGCCATGAGCCACCCGCGGCGCCCCACGCGCGCACGCCTTTGGGAGTTGGCTCATGCAACTACTCCCGTTACTCGTTACGTCCGTGGGCAAGTTCGCATTGCCACTTTCCAGCCGCTGTGCGCGGCGGCTGATTACGTCCGTCCTTCTTGCAGACTCTTGCGGCTGCGACGAACAAGTATTAGGCGACGCGCTGGCCGACGACCCGGCTCTGGTGCTGTGGGCCGTTTGTCGAGCTTCCGCTTCGTGCCCCGGCGAGATTCACAGTCTTCGCGAGTTATCGGCCTGGCTAGCCCACACGGGGCTCGACGAGCTGGGCGTCCGGCACGATCGCAACGATGCCGCGGTCTGGGAACACGAAACCGAGGCGCGAGCGCCCACGGCTGAAATGATCCGCGTTTGGGCCGATTTGGCCGCTCGATCCACCGCCGCCGCGCACCTGGCGGCTGGGATTGCCAGTTTTTGGAAACTTGACGCGGATCGGGCGTATTTCCTGGGACTATTGCACCTGGCTCCCGGATGGCTGGACTCATCCTCTCTCGTTGAGCGGTCGCTCGAGGGCTTCGACGCATTGCCTCAGTGGTTGCGACAGGCCCTGACCGCGATCGACTCGGCGGACATCGAGAACGTTACTTCGGCTGCTGGCTGCCTCGCCGCGGCGGTAAAGATGAGTCGTCCAAAGTCCAGGGCGGGACGTCTCTGGCCCGGATTCAAATTCGATCGCCAGGCCCACACGGCGCGGATTGCCGCCGCACGCAAGGATTGGCAGCTCGCGGCGGCGACCCCTGAGGAGATGGCGGGTGAGTTGCCCGCTTTGCTGCGCAAGCTCGATCGACTGCGGAAGCTGGATCAAGAATTCCGACGAACGCTGGAAGCGGAAAAACTCGACGCGCTTAAGGAACTGGCCTACGGCGCCGGACACGAGATCAACAACCCCTTGGCCAACATCTCTGCACGGGCGCAAACGCTGTTGCAGCTGGAGCGCGACCCCGACCGGCGGCGAATGTTGGCGGCCATCAACACCCAGGCCTTTCGCGCGCACGAGATGATCGCCGACATGATGCTCTTCGCGAGGCCCCCGCAGCCGCGCCTGGAAAGCGTCGAACTGGCTCAATTGGTGCGCGAGGTGGTCGTCGAGCTGACGGAGCAAGCGAGCGCTCAGCACACTGAACTGGTTTTCGAGGCTCCCGCGCGACCGTTTGTCATTCGCGCCGACCAGACCCAAATTGCCGTCGCGCTGCGAGCCGTGTGCGTTAACGCGCTCGAGGCGCTGGGCCAGGGCGGGCGCGTTGAAATTGAGCTCCGGGAGGCAGTACCAGTTAGCAAAGGTGCGCAGATTACCATTTCCGATAACGGCCCTGGATTCCCCGACGAAGTGCGACGGCACATTTTCGACCCGTTCTATTCCGGCCGCGAAGCCGGCCGGGGCCTGGGGTTTGGTCTGACGAAATGCTGGCGGATCGTGACCATGCACGGCGGGCAGATCGACGTTGAAAGCAGCCCGGGAAACGGCGCACGCTTTGCAATTACATTGCCCATGCCGCTCGACCGCTAGCGGACCGCCGCGGACCTGGTCCTGGCGACTGCCGCGCGCGGGCCGGCGCTATTTTTTTTGGAATGTCAAGCGATCTTGATCGTTGCAAACCGCCGGGCCGCGGCATAGATTTGATGGAGAAGGAGACCCACCTATGAAAAATCTTGCTGTTTTGCTTTCGTTTGGCCTCGTTGGCCTCGCCACTTCGGTCGCCAAAGCACAAGTTGTGACGTATTACTATGCGCCGGCCGCGCCGGTCACAACCTACTATGCTCCGGCGGTCGTAGCTCCCGTGACGACGTACTATGCGCCGGAAGTTACCACGCCTGTGACGACGTATTATGCTCCGGCCACGACGGCGTATTACGCGCCAAGTGTGACCACGGCCTACTATGCACCCGCAGTGACCACGGCCTATTACGCGCCGGCTGTAACCACGGCCTATTACGCGCCAAGTGTGACCACGGCCTACTATGCACCCGCAGTGGCCACGGCCTACTACGCGCCGGCCGTGACGACGGCCTACTACGCGCCTGCCGTCTATTACCGGCCGGCCTACGTGCCGGGTCAGCCAATTCGCAATCTCTTCCGGCGCTGGTAAGGAGATCGTCTTTCCGAACGCACTGACATAGATCGGCCAACGCATGAATCGCATGCCGCGCGAAGACTTCGTGCGGCATGTTTTATTCGCGGCTCGGTTATTGCTTGCGGAGGAGAGCCGCTTGGCGGTACACGCGGCGGAATTGCTGTTCGTAGTCGGCCATCAAAGCCGCTTGCTGTCAACAACGAAGATCCCTTTCGTGTTGCAACCAGCCTGCGTGGCTCACCTCACTTGGGCAAGAGTGCCGCCAATTCCGGGTGCGGGCGGGCAATCACGTCGGCCATGATCAATTTGCCGCCCAGCCGCTCGACGGTTTGCTTGCCGCTGGCAATGGCCGACTGTACGGCGGCCACGTCGCCGCGCACCATAATGGTGACGTACGCGGCGCCGATTTTTTCTTTGCCCACCAGGCTCACCGCGGCTCCCTTGAGCATTTCGTCGGTCGCGTGCAGGGCCGCGACAAGCCCTTGCGTTTCCAGTAGTCCGATGGCGTCGGAATTATTCATGGGTCCTTCTCGTGGAACTCTCGAATCGTAAATTCCCAAAAGTGGATTGTAGACCGGCGGCTGGCCGGCCAACCGTAGCGTCTCTTCGCGCGGCGCTGACATCACGACCAGTTCGGCCGAGGTGCCCAACTGCCGGCCCAAGGCCAGCCCCATTTCGCCCGCCTCGCGCACATCGCCGGGCGAGCCGACAAGCTTGATCGCCTGCGCCGCGCTATCGGCACTTTCGATGCCAATGATCCGCACCCCGGCCGCCTTCGCGCAGCGATCGGCCACCAACAGCGCCGGCGCCAGGTTGCCGATCTCCAGCACGGCCAGGGCCAGCGGTGGTTCGGAGTGTGTTAGAATAGGGTGCAAATGCCGACCTCAAAGGGCTTTCGGACTGCCAAGAGCGGCCGGAAAAAACCTTGCGGATCACGCGAAAATGTGCCGCAAGCGGCCATGAAATGCCGCTTGCATCAACTGCCAACGTTTTGTCGGTTTGCTCTGAATCTACCAAACCCTAGGTTATTTTTCCTTGCCGTCCGCCGGGCGGGCGCGCTGAATTCCGTCGAAGAGGTCTCCTTTTGGCAATAAATTTTCGCCCCTTGGCGGTCTATTCTGCAGACGCGCCACGTGGAGAACCAATGGGAGACCTGGGCGACCGATTGGCTCGCGGAGATCGGGCGGCGTTTGCCGAACTGTACGACGCCTGCGCGGATCGAGTCCACCACTACCTGGTCGTTCGCCTTGGCTCGTGTGAAGACGCCGACGACGCGCTGCAAGAGACGTTCGTCCGGCTGGCTGCGGCCTCCGACAAGCTGGCCCGTGTGGAGAACCTGACCGCCTATGTATTTACCGTGGCCCGCAACGAGTCGGCTAGGCTGTTGGCGGACAAATCGCGCGAGCGCCGTCGCCGCGCTCCGGGACCCATGGCCGCCGAACTGTTCTGCGAGGCCCTCGGCGACGATCTGCAAGCGCGCGAAGCGGCCGCGGCCTTGACTTCCGCCCTGCTGAAATTATCCGTCGAACAACGTGAAATTGTGGAATTGAAAACATTTGCCGGCCTCACGCTTCGCGAGATCGCTGAGCTGACCGGCCTTCCGCCCGGCACCGTGGCCACGCGATATCGCACGGCGATCGCGCGGCTGCGCGGGTGGCTGACGAGAAAATGTCATGAATGACGAACTGCCGCCGGTTTTCCAACGGCTGACGCCCTGCCCTGCCCCGAGCGAATTGCGCGAGCGCGTGCTGGCCGCGGTGGATCGACGACTGGCCGATCCTTCGCCCGCTATTACTGTCTTGCCCGGCAATGGTTCCCGTCGCGTCGCTCCCTGGGAGCGCGCGGCGGAACTTATGGTCGCGGCATGCTTGCTGCTGGGCGTCGGCATGAACGCCTGGCAGTGGCGCTCCGAGCCGGCATGGCAAGCACGCGTGTATGGCGCGCCGGTTGTGTCCGACGCTGTGGCGGCCCTGAGCGAAGCCGTGGCTTCGGTCACCGACTCGCAAGTGGCGCGGGCGGTCATCGAGCGTCTGCCAAAGTCAACAGCGCACGCGGCGGACGAATCGGCCTTCGCCCGCGATTATCAAAAACTCCTTGACGAACTGTCTTCCCCAAAAGGGTCTGTGTTATGAAACGCCTGCCGAAACGACTGAAATACACGCTGCTGATTGTCGGCGCGCTGGTGGGAGTGGGTCTGATCGCAGCAGCCGCGGCCGATTCCGATGCCAGCGCCCGGCTGGAACGCAAGATGGCTGAGCTGCGTGCCGCCGGCCAGCCCTTGTCACTGGCAGAGCTGGCTCGCAAGCCCATTCCGCCGGAAACGAACGCCGCAACGTATTTGGCGCGTGCCAAGAGCGACCTGCAGGCTATCCAAAAGGAAGTCGGTGCGGCGGAGGACGCCGCCGAAGAAGCCGGCCAGAAAGACGACGGGCGGCTCCCCGGCCCCATCGTCCTGGCGGCGATGCGTTCGGCCTTGGCCGCCTACCCCAACGCCTTGCCGCTCGTGATCCAGGCGTCCAACTGTCCTGATTACGACGCCCAATTGGACTACACCACGGACGTCAAGACATTCATCGAGAAGTTGCTGCCAAACTTTCAAGTCATACGCGCGGCGTTCCGAGCATTGAATTATCGCGCGCTCGTTTCGCTGGCCGACGGCAAACCGGACGATGCGCTCGAGAACTGCTTGACCATGTTTCGACTGGCGCGACTCGTCGACCGCAACCCAACGCTTGTTACGCACCTGGTGGCCATGGCCGTCCGCAGCGTGACCATCGAGGCGACGAACCGCGTGTTGCGCTCCGACCCATTGCCGGCCGGAGCCTACGACGCGCTCGAAGTGGAAATTGCGCGACAAGATATTTTCGAGGCCTACCGCAATTCGCTGCGCACCGAGCGCCCCTTCGGCCTGCAAAACTTCCGCGAGAATTTTGGCACAAGAATCATCGCGGTCGATAGCCTGCTGCCGGCTTCGCTCAAGAATCGCGAGATCGAATATTTGGAATGTTTTGACGTCTTGATAGACACTGCGGCGCGGCCGTTGGCCGACCCCGAGGCACAGGAAAAAATTGCCGCCGCCACGAAAAGCGCGGGCACGCTCACCCAACTCATAATTCCGGCCGTAAGTGCGACGCGTGAGGCCACGGCCCGGGTGGTGGCTCAAATTCGCACGCTGCGAGTGCTCAATGCGATCCTGCGTCGTGAACGCTCGGGCAAGACCGACGAGTCGACGCTGGCCGACCTGGGATTGCCGGCCGACGTGACGATCGATCCCTACAACGGTAAATCCCTGATCTTGAAGACATCGCCGACCGGATGGCTTGTCTACTCAGTCGGCAAGGACTTAAAGGACGACGGCGGCAAGTTCGACGACGAACGGACAGACGTCGGGTTGGGACCCCTTCCGCCAGCCGAGAACGAGACCGACAAAAAGTAGGGCACGTCAGAACATAAGCGCCGGCACCTCGGACGATTTGCGCGTGCACCCTACGCCAGCCCACGCTGTTTCAACTCCGCCAGCACGCCCTGCACGATCCGTCCCACCTGGTCCGGATCGATCTTTTGAGAGCCGGTCGGGCAACCGCCGACGGGTTCGTCGGCAAATCCCTCTTCGGCCAACAGGCAAGCCAGCGAGTTGGAGATCGTTTCCATCTGCAAGAGCTGATCGGCCGAATACGGCTGACGGCTGGCGCCGGTGTCGATGCCGCGCAGTTTCAAAGCCGCGCGAAACCCTTCCGGAAAATCGGCCGAGTACAGCATCCTGTCGAACAGCGTCACGAGCTTGTATTGCAGCTCACGGGCACGCTCGATTTCGTGGGCCATCGTCAGGTCGTACAGTTTCCGCGTGACCTCGGGCACGACGCCGCTGGTGGCATTCGTGCCGCCGTCGCAGCCGATCAGCAGCATCGGCATCAAGGCCGCGTCCCAACCGGTCAAGAACGAGAATTCAGGCCGGTTCGGCCGCACCGCCTGGATCATGCGAATCATGTGCGGCAAATCGCCGGAAGAATCCTTGATCGCCACGATCCGGGGACATTCTTCACTCAAGCGCTGCACCGTGGGCACGTCGATCGGCGAGGCGAACATCGGAATGTTGTACAGCGTCACGTCAATCGGCGTATTGTCGCCAATTTCTTTGAAATAGGCGTACACGGCCGAGGGACTCAGCTTGTAATAGAACGGAGAGACAATCGCGACCGCGCGCACGCCCAGGCTGTGGTAGTACTCGCAGGCGCGGATTGTTTCGCGGGTATTGGCTTCGGCCGCTCCGGCCAGAATCGGCACCCGTCCGCGGGCCTGGTCGGCCATGATCGCGATCACGCGGCGGCGTTCCTCGGGCGTGAACCGCGTAAACTCGCCCGTCGATCCATTGGGATACAGGCCGTGCACCCCCCGTTCGATAAGCCAGTCGGTGTAGCGGCGCAGCTCGGGCTCGTTGATGTCGCCACGCGCGTCGAGCGGCACGATATTCGGCGTGAAGATGCCTTGCAGCTTGGTGGAGCGTGTCATGTCACTTTCTGAAGCGAAGGCGAGGGCGCGGCGCGGGGGTTGAGGTGGTATGATCGCTAGAATAGGTTCGTCTTCGAATCTCGCCAGTCTAGCTACCTAATCGTAGCTTGAAAACCGCGCGCATGGCGAACCCCTCGGGCCCCTTTAGCTTCCCATTTGCGGCCTCTTTTTGCGTTGTTTTGCCGATGGCCAAACCCTCGCAGAGCCGAACTCGGCGCAAGGTGCCCGCGCGCGGTTTGCCGCGTGATCGAGTGGGCCTCCGCTTGGCCATCATTTGGCTTTGGCTCACGCTCTATCTGGCGGCTTACTACTTTTGGCCACTCTCGAGCGCGCCGGTCGGAACATTTACCGTGCTGCGTCGGGCGCACCTGTGGCTCGCGCTGGTGCTTGGCGACGAAACTTTTGCCGGCTGGTTCGAAGGCTGCACATGGTCGTCGATCGCCGAGCGATTGGTCATCCTCGCGGCCGCCGGTTCGATTCTGCTTACCGCCGCGGCCGCTGGTTGGATTTGCATCCGCACGGCCGGCATCGATCGCCGCCTGACAACGCTGGAACGTTTCGTGTATTCGGCCGCGGCAGGGCTCAACGTGGTGTCGCTGGTCACGTTGGCGCTCGGAATCTGCGGCATTATGAGCGTCTGGGTATTTGCGGCTGCGGGAATTGCAACGTCGCTCCTGGCCGCGTGGCTTTTGATAAAACGAATGCGAG
>JBGQHN010000140.1:0-10549 GCA_041497975.1 Planctomycetia bacterium
ATCGACTTCATCCAGCCGCAGGCCCAGCCACCTGGGTATCCGGGCTTCCGAGCTGGTCGGAGCGGACGCGGTTAAGGCCGAGGCGATGCCAGCGTCGCCGCCATCGCTGCCACCTCCACCGCCGCCTTCCGGCGCCGCCGGCGGGCTGGCCAGGTTCAGGTACTTGACCACCGTGGCGCTATTCGTATTGTTGTTGCGAATAATGCCTTCGTCGACGGCGTTGACCACGGCATTGCGGTTGACGTCGTAGATGTTGGTGATCGGAATATTGTTGCCGACCACCTGCGGATTGTTGCGCGCGCCACCTTCGTCGACCGCGTTGACCGTCGCGTTGACCGCCGTGTCGCCCGCGCCGGTGTCGCCCATGGCATTGCCGAAGAAGAACACGTCGCCCTGACCGGCCGGATAACCGGCCTTCGGCGGCAGACCCGTGTCGGGGTTGGCCAGCACAATCACTTCCAACCATTGCTTGGTCGGAGCGCCTGAGTTCCAAATGATTTCGACGCGGTCGGCGCCGCTGACGCCCGCTCCGGCCCGCACCGAAATGCTGGTGGGAGCATTGGCCAGGGCCCAGGTCGTGGGCGAGTTGTTGTTGCCCACGCGGAACTCGAAATCGTCGGCGCTGATATTCGGGTGAGGACCGGCAATGTCGACCATGATGCCGTTGATGCCCTTGGAGTAGCTGGAGACGTTGGCGAACGTGGCCGCGCCGGGGTCTTCCGGCAGGTACGCCACCTTGTCGGTGGCGACGGCGTTGTCGTCCAACGAATTGATGGCCAGGTTGTTGCCGTCGTAGCGCACCGTGGCACCGCCCGTGCCCGACTGGTTGTAGAACAACTTGCGTCCGACGACCGACGTGCTAAAGGCATCGGTGACCACGGTGCGGATCGCCTGATTGCTCGTGTTGCCTTGATCGTCGATGAGCTTGAGCCGCAGATAGCGCGCGGCTGAACCCGGACTAATCGAGCCATTTGCGAAGGAAAGGTTGTCCAGCAGCGTTTGGACCGCGGCCAGCGTGGCCGAGGTGTTGAACTGCACGACGAGCGGCTGCGAGATCGACCCTCCGCTGAATGTGCCGATCGTGACTCCGCCATACGTCACGTTCGCTCCGCTCACTCCGATCTGGCCGGCTCCTGTTCCCTGGTTGATAATTCCCAACTGGTCCGTGACAGCGCCTGCGGAGGCGAATTCGACGGTTAAACTGCCGCTGCCATAATTGGCCGAATCGGAGTCGCTCAGCATCGCTTGCGGATTAAGGGCCACCGCCGGACCGAGCGTATTGAAGAGGGCAGCCGGCCCGGTGTTGAAGATCAGCGGCGCGCCGCTGGGAGGCGCGCCCGATACGACTCCCTTGACGTTGAAGCTATAGGTGAGCGCACTGGGATCATTGGTTGAAATCTTGATCTGCCCGAACTGGCTATCGGGCGCGGCGGCGTCCATCTGCACGGTAATGTTCGCGCTTGCGCCGGCGCCGATCAGGGGCGGCAAGGCGCCGACCAGCGAAAACCCGGGCGGCAGGACGATACTGTTGAGCGCCAGCGTTGCGAAGCCCACGTTCGACAAGGCGATCGTCTTTTGCACGGGGCTGAGCGTGGGGGTCGTGCCAAAATCGAGCGGCGTGGTGCGACCATTGGGCAGATAGATGCCACTTTCGGTCACGCGAAGCGCGGCCATTTGGGCGCCGGCGGTGACCAGGAAGTTTTTCCGGAAAATCTCGGTGCCATTTCGCAGCAATTGAAATGCCCAGGTTCCCGGATTGGAGCCCCACGGACCATTGTACGTCCAATAGTAGTAGCCGCCGCGATCAATGGCCGGCACGACGAACGAATTGGTGGAACTAACGACGTTGTCGGGCCGAATCCAATTGACCGTCACCGTATCGAGCACCTGCACGTTCGCCGGGTTGAGCCACGCGGTCACGTCGCCGACATACGAGGTGGGAATGGTCGTGATGCTTACCGGGCGTTCTTCGGCGTTCAGATCGGCGGTCGCGTTATAGACGGCGATCCCACCGTCCATGACGGCCGACGTGACAGAGCCTTGATAGGGCGTGGTTTGCTGCCAATACGCCGCGGGGTCGTAGTACGTCTCGACGACGTGCCAATTGTGGTAGACGGCGAAATGCAAGTGGGCCCCTGAGCTGTTTCCGGAGCTGCCCGTCAGGCCCAGGACCCGGCCCGCCGGCACAACGTCGCCAACCTTCACCGTGATCGTGTTGGCCGAAAAGTGGTAGTAATACGTGCGCCAGCCGTTGGGGTGATCGATGACGACAAAGTTGGCCGGTTGACCGGCCCAAAACGTGTTCCGATCAAAGTAGCCGTCTGCGACTTGAGCCACGACGCCCGGGGCGGCCGCCATGACCGGCAGGCCCGCGTCCATTTTGGCGAAATTGGGCGCGCTGATGTCGAGCGCGTCGTGGCCATCGTAGATGAATGGTCCGCCGTTGAAATCGATATTTGGACCGACGCGCGGATCAGCATCGACGTAATTGTAGACCGTCCAATCTCGCGATTGCGTGCCAGCGAGAGGCCAGATGAATTTATCAGCCAGCGTGGACGGCGCCACCGGTGAGAAACTGAAGCTCGTGGTATTGTCGGCGGGCGTCGTATCGCCCAAGGCGTTATCAGGATCTACCGTAATCTGGATTGTGTGCGACCCCGGCGAGGCCAACCAGCCGCCCCTGTACCAAAGCCATGTCAGATTGTTGCCGGGTTGCCCAGTAAGGGTTCCGGAATCGAGAGGCACGCCGTCCATCGTGTAGCGAACGACATAAGGCACGCCCGACGGCGCGCCAGACGTCATCCAATCGACCCGGGCAAAGACCGCCTCGCCGACGGGCGGCGCCGCGATATAGCTGTTGTTGCCATCGACGAGATAGGCGCTCGTGATGTGAATGTCGGCCGTGAGCAGGGCGCGAGATTCCAGCGCCTCGGGTCCCATGAGGCGGCGCCATCGCTCAAATCGTTTATAGGCCAGGTCTGTTGATTGCATAGTTCATTTGGCTCCATGGTTCGACTCGGACTGAGTCTTATCGACTTGGGGAGGAACTAAATCGAGGCGCGCTAGCTCGCGCTCGGCCAGTTCGATGGCAATTGGAATCGCCCAAGGACCGATACTCGTGCCGGAAGGCGGAGGTGATTCTTCGAGCTGCGCGATCAGGGCGCGCGTCGTGGCAAATTGCCGATCGAATGCCTGAAAGTCTTTTTCGCGATGATACGCAAGGGTTAGGAAAGTCTCCGCAAAGAGTCGACTGGTCTGAATCGCGTCGAGCATTTGTGGCGCTGCTAGCGCGGCAATGGTATGCAATGGCATACTTCGTCTGAGCGTATCGATCGCCGCCTTGTTGAGTCCGGCACGATATTGGGCGCCACCGAGACCAGAGCTAGAGGCGGGATTCAGTCGGTCGGCATTATAGGCCATGTGGGCCAGGGCAACGACCTTTTCCATGTTATCGGTAGACCGTTCCCCGACGGTGCACGCCAACGTAATCGCCAGCGCGCGGAACGGGTCCGTGGTGTCGCCGTAACGGTCGAGCAATTCGCCACACGTGCGTTGATACCCATGCGAATCACCGGCCGCCTGCTGTAATAGAGCGCACTGCCACAGGAGCATCCACGATTCATCGCTTGCCTCGATCGCCTCGGCGTACGCAAGGGC
This sequence comes from Planctomycetia bacterium, assembly GCA_041497975.1. GTDB lineage: Bacteria > Planctomycetota > Planctomycetia > Pirellulales > PALSA-1355 > PALSA-1355. Next base: position 3,658 of record JBGQHN010000140.1, read on the forward strand.
CGCTTCCTCCCACTTTCTCGACGTCGCCAACAAATCGCCGCGTGCTGATAGCGCCACAGCCAGTTGACTCCTCAAGCCGGGATGCGCTGGATTGCTCGCGCTAACCTCCTTCAAGAGCGCCAAAATCTCTTCCCCATCAGAATCAGCCCCCTCTCGCGCGCGCACCGACCACGGAATGCGCCGAAGACGATCGTACGAGTAGACAAGGCCCGTGAGGTTGCGACTGACTGTGGGGTTCTCGCGAACCAGTTTTTGGTAGAGCTTCGTCGACTTTTGATACGACGCTGCCGCGTCGGCAACTCGGCCGGACCGTTGTTCTCGCATGCCGAGGTCGTTGTAAGCTGCGGCGAGCCGATACTGATATTCGCTCACCGCGGGATTGCTGGCTACAAGTGTTTCCAAGGAATGAATTGACTTGCTGCGGAATTCCTCCGCGTCGCGCGTCGATGCCAACACGTCAGCAATATTTTGATAGGCGACTGCCAAGCCATTTTGATAGTTAGCAACCGTTGGATACTCGCGGACCAGGTTTTCGAACACCTCGATTGCCTGCCTGTGAAAAACTTCGGCCTCCGCAGTCCGCCCTGTAGCCTGATGCGTATACCCCAGATTTGTGTAAGCCCATCCGACGCCATTTCGATATTCCAAGTTCGTCGGATTCTCGCGGACGAGCGGTTCGAACAGGTCTCTTGATTTAGCATAAAAGGGCATCGCTTCCGTGAAGCGGTCCATCATCACCTGCGCCCTTCCGAGACCGGCATACGCCTGGGCGAGCCCGCTTTGAACAGGGCGGCGATTCGCCTCGTCACCTATGAGTTTCGCAAATACCTCCACAGCCCGTTTGTAAGTTGATTCGGCTTCTTTTTGACGACTCGTCTCGGTTTGTATTCTCCCGAGGCTCATGCAGGCCTTCGCGAATTGAAGCTGGTATTCCGAGTTCGATGGCATGTTGGCGGCAAGTTCTTCGAAAATGCTCATAGCTCGGCGATACGCGAGCAGGCTCTGTTCCTGCGAGCCGATTTCGCGATTGATCGACGCCACACGCGAGTAGGCCGCTGCCATTTCGGCTCTTGCAGTCGGGTCATTTCCGTAACGGTCGATCGATTTTTGATAATGTTCCAAGGCCGATTCCAAGAGTTCCTTGCGCAAAGGCTGCAAGCTGGGCACGTTCAACAGCGTGCTTTCGCTGACGGTGGTGAAGTACTTGTCGACGGCTTGGCGCGCTTCGAGGAATCCGGCTTCGGCACGCTCTCGCTCGGCGACCGCCTCGCGAGCTTTGACACCGGCTTGAATCGCAAAGTACGACGACGCCACGGTGCCGGCCACTAGAACCAAGGCAACCGCGGACGCCAACCCCGCCACCGCCCGATTCCGCTTGCACCACCGCCAACCGCGGGCAACCCGACCGATCGGCCGGGCCACGATCGGCTTGCCCTCGAGCCAGCGCTTCAGGTCATCCGCGATACCTTCGGCGGATTGATACCGCCTGCCGGGCTCCTTTTGCAGGCACTTGAGAGTGATGGTCTCCAGGTCGCGCGGGATTTTGCCGTTCAGCTTGCGCGGGCGCGGCGGCTCATCGCGCTCGATCTGTAACAGCAACATCTGGGCGTCGCCGCGAAACGGCAATTCGCCCGTCAAGAGCTCGTACAGAATCACGCCGATCGAATAAACATCGCTACGTCGATCCGCCTCGTGGCCTTTGCCCGCGGCCTGTTCGGGAGACATGTAGGCGGGCGTCCCCAAGATGTGGCCGTCGACCGTCATCGTGACCTCGCCAGCCTCGCGCCTGGCCAGCCCGAAGTCGATGACGTGCGGCTGGCCGTCGCCATCGATCATGATGTTGCCAGGCTTGAGGTCGCGGTGTACGACGCCAGCCTGGTGCGCGTGGTGCAGGGCCTCGGCGACTTTGACGAGCAACTCAGCCGCTTCGCGAAACGACAGTCGCTGGCCCGTGAGCCACTCTCCGAGGTTGGCCCCCTTGATGTAGTCGGTGACGATGTAGACCGTGTCGTGCTCGCGCCCCACTTCGTGGACGCCGACAATGTTAGGATGGTGCAACTGAGCGGCCGCTCGCGCATCGCGCAAAAACTTCTCGGTTTCTTGGGCGTCGAGCGCCCCCTTGCGCGGAATCTTGATCGCCACCGTGCGATCGAGCTGGGTGTCGCGGGCCATCCACACGCTGCCAAACTTGCCGATGCCAAGTTCGCGAACCAGTTCGAAGTGGGCTAGCCGGCGTGATTCGCCGCGGTGTGTCTGGGTCGCGTCGCCGGTAATCAGGCTGAAGCTGCTGCCGCAGGTCGGGCAGTTGACCTCCGCCAATGACGTGTCGTCGGTGGCCTCGATCGGATTGCGGCAATGTGGGCAGCGGATCTGCATTGGTACCGGCTACCGTCCTTCTGAGGGGATAGGTGGCGGCCATTATGCGCGTTGTCATGTTTTGTTGCAAGTTTTTATTTGCCAACCGGTAACGCGGTCGGCGGCGAGTCGCGCCGGGTCAGATTGACATCGTCCGAGACCCCAGATAGCTTGCATCCGGTTGCGTCAACCGCCGACCGTGCGAGATGCAAACCGCGCCGACTGCCGGCCTTGCGAGGCACATTCTCATGCTCACGATCCTGGGTCGAGCCGATCGTCGCGCAGAGTTTTGCGACCGAGTTTCCCGGCGCAACTTTTTGAAGATCGGCAGCCTTGGCTTGACTGGCCTCACACTGCCTGAGTTACTTGCGGCCGGCGAGCGGGCGTCGATCGGCGGCTCGCAAAAGTCGGTGATCCTCATCTACCTGGTCGGCGGCCCGCCTCACCAGGACATTTTGGATATCAAGACGCGGGCGCCGCGCGAAGTCGCGGGCCCGTTTCGGCCGATCCGCACCAACGTGCCCGGCATCGAAATCTGCGAGCACTTGCCCCGCCTGGCCCGGATGATGGACAAGCTGGTGCCGATTCGCTCGGTCGTCGGCGCGCAGGATGATCACGACGCCACGCAATGCTTTACGGGCCGCCATCCAAAAATCGGCGTGCCCTCGGGCGGATGGCCGCAACTGGGGTCGGTCGTCTCGAAGCTGCAAGGAGCGCGCGAGCGGAGCGTGCCGCCGTTTGTGAGCCTTTGCTACACGGCCACGCACGGTCCCTATAACGAGCCCGGGCCAGGGTTCTTGGGCCTGGCCTACGATCACTTCCGACCGATGGGCCAGAGCCGACACGATATGGTTCTGCAAGGAATCACGCATGACCAACTTGGCGATCGCCAGGCCCTGTTGGCGAGCCTCGACCGACTACGGCGCCAATCCGACGCCAGCGGCAAGATGCACGGCATGGATTCGTTCAACCAACAGGCGATGGGAATATTGACTTCCTCGCGCTTGGCTGACGCCTTGGACCTGTCGAAAGAGGACCCCAAGGTTGTCGAGCGATATGGAACCGGCGACGAGAAAGTGCACATCGACGAAAACGGCGCGCCGCGCGTGCCGCAAAGTTTCTTAGTGGCCCGACGGCTCGTCGAGGCGGGCGCCCGCGTGGTGACGCTCAATTACAGCAAGTGGGATTGGCACGGCCATCCCTACGGATCGTGCTTCGATCGCTGCCAGGAAGATCTGGCCGTATTCGACCAGGGCTTTTCGGCATTGATCCAAGACCTGCACGACCGTGGTTTGGACAAGGACGTGACGGTCGCGGTGTGGGGAGAGTTTGGCCGCACGCCCTTGATCAACAAGAACGTGGGCCGCGACCACTGGCCGCGCGTGGCTTGCGCGCTGTTGGCCGGAGGTGGCATGAAGACCGGCCAGGTCATTGGCGCTACCGACCGCTTGGGTGGCGAAGCGGTCGAGCGCCCCGTGACGTTTCCGGAGCTATTTGCCACGCTCTATCACAACCTGGGCATCGACGCCGCCGCCACGACCGTTACCGATCTGGCCGGCCGCCCGCAGTATCTCGTCGAGGCGGACGCGCGGCCGCTGGCCGAATTAATCTGACCGGGCGAGCGATTTTTTTGCCGTCGATATGCGGCGATTCTCGGCGACAGGCCGATCACTTTACTCGCTCCGGCTGCGCCGCGATGGTATTCTGGAACGCTGTAGAGAATCCACGGCTCGCGCGCGAATTGGCGCCACTCCGGGGAGCCCCGATTCGCGCCTGAACGCCCGGGCGGATGCGGGCAGTCCGCGATCTCAGATTGGGTCTCACGCGCTTTACGAGAACAGACGCATGCGTTTTTCCATCACGTCTCGGCCGCGCGCCCCGCGCCTGTGCCGGGTGCCCTGGCGTCGCCCGATTCTCGCTTGCGAAGCTTTGGAAGACCGCAAACTGCTTAGCGCCGCGCCGCTAGAAACCTATCCGGCTGAGTTGGTCCCCGCGCATGAAACGGTGGTCGTGGAGCCTCTGGCCCAGGCGTCCGTCGATCCCATCGGGCTGTATCAACACGGCCTGCTGGTGCAGACATTCACCCCCGATAGCGATACCGACGTTGCTCGCGGCGTAGCCCTGCGCACTGCGCTGGCCGCGGCACAAGATGGCGACGAAATCATCCTGGGCGCGTTCACATTCGACATGGGCGACCAGCAGCACGTCGAGTTTCCCGACCGCGTAACCGTGACCGGCGCTGGAAAGGCGCTGACAAAGATTACCAGCAGTTGTCCCCAGGGCAACGACGGGGCCGCGACGTTTACGCTCAATAACGAAACCGTCATTCAAGACCTCTGGCTGGAAGGCTCGTTGTACAACGGCCTCTACCAACCGCTCGTGGGCATGCAGGGCGGCCCCGTCGAAGATACGACGGCATATTTGCGGCGGCTGAAGATCACGGGCGACAGCGACGGCATCTTTGTCTGGACGGGACACTTCTTTCAATACACGATCTGCGCCTACGATTGCGAAATCAGCACGCATTACGACGCGGTGGCTATTCTCGGATCGGGATTCAACACGCAGGCCGTGAAGCTCTACAACTGCTCGATCACCGCGGCGCAGCCCAGCGCGATCCCGTACGGCATTTCGAATGCCGTCAATGCCCGCAGCGGATTCGTGGGGCTTTATAACTGCTCGATCAACGTCACGGGCGACGCCAATTCAACACAAACGGCGGGCGTGTGGACCTGGAATGCAGGCATCACCGAGGTTTCCAACTGCACCTTCAACGTGTCGGCGCCGACCGGACTTGCCGCTGACATCTACATCTGGAATGGGGCAAGCTGCACGATTATTGGCGGCCAGGGTTCGGGCCCGGGAGGCAGCTACGTCTCGTCGCCGGGAGGCGAAGTCTATCAGGATCCGGTGCCTTCCGAAGTTAATTGGCGCGGCACGTTCTACAACAATTCGAAGTACGACGATTTTCAGCCGTCGGTGGGTGGTCACGACAACGGCGCGGCAATGCCTCTCGATAAGATCGTCTTGCTGCCGGGCGGCGGCCCGGCGACGTTCGACAATCTGACCAGCTACTCCAATGGCATCAACGGCATCCTCGTCGATCTGAACGGCATTCATGGCAGCGTCACGGCCGACGACTTCGAACTCCGCGTGGGCAACAACAACGCACCTTCCGAATGGGCGACGGCGCCGGCCCCCCGGTCGGTCACGGTATTCCATGAGGCCGGCTCTGGCTCCTCCGACCGGGTTGAATTGATCTGGGATGACGGCACAATCGTCAACCAGTGGCTCGAAGTCACGATGCTGGCCGACTCCGATACCGGTTTGGCCGCACCCTATACGTTTTATTTCGGCAATGCCATCGGCAATACGGGATGGGGCGATTCGGTGTCGAATGCGAGGGTCAACGCGATCGACGAAGGTAGTACGCGCAACAATCCCGAGACCTTGAGCAACAACATCCCGCTCACGAACGTCTACGACTTCAATCGTGATGGGCGAGTCAACGCTATTGACGAAGCGATCGCGCGCAACAACGCCTCGAACTCGGCCACCGTGGTCAAGTATCTCGATCTTTCGGCTCCACCTGCCGAGCCGCTGCTCGCCAGCAGCGCAGTGGCCAGCGCTGCGAATGCCGTTCCATCAACCGCCGTATCTTCGTCCAACGCGCGCTCAAACGTGACGGAGGGCGCGGCAAAATCACGGACGGCCGCAAATCCCGCAGACCAGATTCGCCCGCCAGACATGCTCGACGAGACGCCGCGCGCTCGGAAGTTCATCGATCGGCACCGGCATGATCCCGCCGACTTGGACGAGGAACTGCTCGATACGTTGTCGCTCGAACTGGCTCAATTTGCCTGAGATGCCGTGCGGCGCTCGGCGCCTCTCGACGCGACGGCGGCCGACGGCCAGGCGGTCGCGGCTTTACGCGGCACGCCGCCGATGCAAGCGGCCGATCGTGGCCAGCGTCTTGCGAACGCTCGACTCGATGGCCAGTCCCGGCGCGCGAATGCGGGCTTGCTGGCCCATCTGTTGTCGCAGCCGCGCATCGAGGATCAGCCTCTGCAGCCGATTGGCCAACTGGTTGGTTGACCACGGCAAGTCGATGAGGTAACCGTTGATTCCATCGGACACCAATTCGGCGGCCCCGTTGGCACGCGTCGTCACCACCGGCACTCCGGCGCCCAACGCTTCGAATACGACCAGGCTGCACGTGTCGTAAAACGTGGGCAGCGCGACCACGTCGGCCCCAGCCAGGCATTCCTGCAAGTCTTTGACAAATCCCAAAAATTGCACGCGGCCATGTAAGCCCAGGCGGGCCGCTTGGCGCCGGTACGATGCGTCGCGATTGCTTCCGCACACCAGCAGCCGCGCGGTGGGACAGGCTCGGGCCACCCCAACAAACGATTCGAGCAACGGTGCAAGTCCTTTGATCGCGTAGTTACGCGCCGCAAACAGCACCGCCACGTCATCGGGCCGCAGTCCGCACCAACGGCGAAACGATTCGCGCGTGCCGAGGTCGACGGCCACGCGA
>JBGQHN010000141.1:0-10549 GCA_041497975.1 Planctomycetia bacterium
CGATGTGCTTTGCAATTCTTCTCGTGGCTTCGCCGGCGATGGCCCAAGGCGGCGCGGCGACTCCCGGGCCGATGAATCTCGGCTCGGCCATTGGCGCGGGCCTCGTGATTCTGGGCGCCGGTTACGGCATCGGCAAAATCGGCTCGGCCGCCGTCGAAAGCATGGCCCGCCAGCCGGAAGTTGCCGGCAACGTGCAAACCGCCATGATCATCGCCGCGGCGCTGATCGAAGGTGCTACGTTTTTCGCGCTGATCGTCTGTATGCTGTTCAACACCTCGGGCTAACGGGCCGTTGAGAAATGGGACTGGCCCCGAGCCAGATCGCTGGAAAAAGCGTGAAGAATCATATCCGCGAGGTGCCTGTCCTAAGTTTTCAACAGGCATCACAATCGCAGCGTGTGGAGGCGTTATGAGCTTGGTTCGCTTGGCGTTTTTCGTGGCAGTCGGGTGCGACGTTCTCGCGCTGCCCGCCGTGGTTGCTCGGGCTGAGGACGCCGCGGCCCCGGTGGAACACGCGGAGGAACTGTTGGAAACGGCCGCACACACCGACCCCAGCCATGCCACCAGCAGTTCCGATCCGCTCTCGGTTGATCCCGATCTGGCGATTTGGACGGTCGTGGTGTTCGTCGTCCTGCTCGTGGTCCTCAAGAAGTTTGCCTGGGGGCCGATCTTGCGGGGCTTGGAAACGCGCGAGAAGAACATCGCCAATCACATCCTCCAGGCCGAGCGCAGCCACGAGGAAGCCAGGCGGTTGTTGGCCGCGTACGACCAGAAACTGGCGGCGGCGGCCAATGACGTGCGCCTGTTGCTGGAAGATGCCCGCCGCAACGCCGAACACACCCGGCAATCGATCCTGGCCGAGGCCAAGACAGCGGCCGAAGCCGAGCGGGCCAGGGCGCTGCACGACATCGAAACGGCCACCGACCAGGCCCTGGAATCGCTGGCCGAGCGCAGCGCGCAGTTGGCCATCGACCTGGCCGGCAAGATTCTGCAGTCCAAGCTATCTCCGGCCGACCATGCCCGACTGATTCAAGAAGCGATGGCCAAGTTTCCCGCCTCTGCTCACAGTGCGAATTAAGCAACCTAGCTCAGTGACCCGCTAGCGACCGATGGCCGATATCTTACCAACCCACAAACCGAAGTCCCGAGCCGTCAACGTCGGCGCCCAGAAAGTCGCGGCCATCTATGCCAAGGCACTTCTCGGGGCCTCCGAGCAGGCCGGCACGACGGACGCCTTGGTGGAAGAACTCGGCGCCGTCATTGCCGTGCTCGAGCAATCTCCCCAGCTCGAAGCGGTGTTCGCCTCCGCCTTGATTTCCCCGGAAGAGAAGCTGCAATTGGTCGACCGTCTCTTCGGATCCCGGCTGTCGACAACGTTACTTGATTTTTTCAAAGTCGTTGCCCGCCACGGCCGGCTCGACATCCTGCGGTCGATAGAGCAGGAAGTCGCGAAACTCTACGACGAACTTCGCGGAAGGGTGCGCGTGGAACTGTGCACCGCCACGCCGGTGGAAGACGGTCTTTCGCGCAGCCTGCTGGCGTCGCTCAAAAAACTTTTTGGCGGCGAGCCGAAACTGGAGCCGCACATCGATCCGGCCTTGATCGGCGGGGTCATGCTGCGCGTGGGTGATACCGTGTACGATGGCTCCGTGGCCCGCCAACTCGAGCAGGTCCGCGAGCAAATGATCAACAGGAGCGTCCATGAGATTCAGAGCCGACGAGATCGCTTCCGTTATCCAGGCGGAAATTGAAAACTACCGCTCACAGATCGACGTCCGCGAGGTCGGTCGCGTGCTGGAAGTCGGCGACGGCATCGCCCGAGTCTACGGACTCTCGGGCGTGATGTCCGGCGAAATGGTCGAGTTTCCCAGTGGAACCATCGGCCTGGCCTTCAACCTCGAAGAAAACTCGGTGGGCGTCATCATCTTGGGTGACTTCCTCGATATCAACGAAGGCGACGAGGTCAAAAGCACGGGCAAGCTGCTGAGCGTGCCGGTCGGGGAGGCCGTCATGGGTCGCGTCGTCGATCCGCTGGGCAATCCCTTGGACGGCAAGGGACCGGTCGTCACCACCGAGCGCCGCGACGTCGAAATGGTCGCCCCCGGGGTCGCCGAGCGCCAACCGGTTCACGAGCCCATGCAGACCGGCATCAAGGCCATCGATTCGATGACCCCCATCGGACGCGGCCAGCGCGAGCTGATCATCGGCGACCGCAAAACTGGAAAGACCGCCATCGGCATCGACGCCATCATCAATCAACGGGACTCCGGCGTAAAGTGCTTCTACGTGGCCATCGGCCAGAAGGAATCGACTGTGGCCGGCGTGATCGAGGTGCTGCGGGCCAAAGGCGCGATGGACTACACGACCGTCGTCGTGGCCGGCGCCAGCGACCCGGCTCCCTTGCAGTACGTTGCTCCCTACGCCGGCACGTCCATGGCCGAGTACTTCATGGTTCGCGGCGGGCACGCGCTGATCATCTATGACGACTTATCCAAACAGGCCGCTTCCTACCGTCAGCTATCGCTCTTGATGCGGCGGCCGCCGGGACGCGAGGCGTATCCGGGCGACGTGTTCTACGCTCACAGCCGGCTGCTCGAGCGCTCGGCCAAGTTGAGCAAGGCGCTGGGGGGCGGTTCGCTCACTTCGCTGCCGATTATCGAGACGCTGGAAGGCGAAGTGTCGGCGTATATTCCAACCAACGTAATCTCGATCACCGACGGGCAGATTTACTTGCAGCCCGACTTGTTCTTCGCCGGCATTCGGCCGGCCATGAACGTGGGTATTTCGGTGTCGCGCGTGGGCGGTGCCGCGCAGGTCAAGGCCATGAAGAAAGTGGCGGGCGGCCTGCGATTGGACCTGGCCGCGTTCCGCGAGTTGGAAGCGTTCGCCCAATTGGGCACCGACCTGGACGCCGCCACCCAGTCGCGGCTCGACCGCGGCTACCGGATGGTGGAAATCCTCAAGCAGGGGCAGTACGCGCCCTTGAACGTGGTGGACCAGGTGCTGATCATCTTCGCCGGAACGCGCGGTCACTTGGACAAGATTCCCGTCACCCAGGTCGCAAAGTGGGAGAAGGAATTCCTCACCTTCATGAGCGACCAGAAGTCGGAAATCCGCGACAAGATCAGCGCGACGAAGGACGTGGACGAGGCCGCGATGCAGGCGATCACCGCCGCGATCGGCGAGTTCCAGAAGCAATACGACGCCAAGAAGGACGCGCCAGCGACTGCGCGCGTGTAGAAGGTTGGTAGGCGACCGACAAGTTGGCGGCCATTTCGTAGCAGGAGGGTAGTCGAATGGGCGACCCAGGGCACGAACACCAAGAGTCCCAGCTTCCGGAGCTGACCGCCGACGCCAAGAACTGGGGAATGTTTTGCCACCTGGCGGCATTGCTGGGTTTCATTCCGCCGTTTCTGGGCGTGATCGTCGGTCCGCTGGCCGTGTGGTTGATCAAAGGCAAAGAGCACCCATTTATCGACGCCAACGGCAAGGAATCAATCAATTTCCAGATATCGATGTTGATCTATTCGGCGATCCTGTCGGTCACCCTTTGCATCGGCATCGGATTCGTGCTGCTGCCGATGCTGTGGACGATCGACGTGGTCCTGGTGATCGTGGCTTCCGTCAAGGCCAGCAGCGGCATCGTGTATCGCTATCCCTTGACGGTGCGATTGGTCAACTAACACATACGAACTCGAGGATCTTGAGCACAACGCATCATGGCTAAGGCCCGCGCCCTCGATAAACGCCGCAAGAGCATCCGCAACATCCGCAAAATCACGCGGACGATGGAACTGATCGCCACCGCCCGCTTCAAGAAGGCCATGGACCGCGCGCACGCGGCCACGGCCTACACGCGGCGGATCACGCAGTTGGTGTCCGATCTGGCCAACAGCGGCTTGCAGGTCACGCATCCGCTCTTGGAAGCCCGCGAAAAGATCGACCAGGCCGTGCTCTTGATCCTGACCGCCAATCGCGGGCTGTGCGGCGGATACAACGGCAACGTGCAACGCGCCGGCTTTCAGCGCTACGCGGAGCTGAAGAACCAGGTGCCCAGCCTGTCGCTCGAAGTCTCGGGCAAGCGCGGCATCGCGGCCGCCAGATTCCGTCACTTTCCGGTGGCCGAAACGTTCACGCACTTCGACGACAAGCCCAGCTTCGAACAGGTTGAAGTGCTGGCGAACCGATATTTGGCAAGCTATGCGGCCGGCCGGCTCGATCGGCTCGACGTGGCCTACATGCGGTTCGAAAACGTCAGCCGGCAATTCGTCGCAGTGGAAACACTGCTGCCGCTGGGGGCCTTGGACGGCGCGCAGCCTCGGCCCCAGAAGACCCAGTCGCAGTACGAGTTTCTTCCGTCAGCCGAGAGCATTTTGGAAGAAGTCGTGCCCGCCAGCTTCAAAGTCAAACTTTTCAAGTGCTTTCTCGACGCGGCCGTCAGCGAGCAGGTGGCCCGCATGGTCGCCATGAAGGCGGCGACCAAGAGCGCCGGCGACCGCATTCGCCAGTTATCAATGGCCTACAATCGGGCCCGCCAGTCGCAGATCACCGGCGAAATCATGGAAATCATCGGCGGCGTCGAAGCCCTCAAGGGCTAAGCCGCGCGTCGACCCACACACTGTTTTACAAAAACGAGCGAAACACGGCACAACCCATGGCAACCTCCACGAACCACCAACCCACAACCCAGCGGATTGGCCACGTAACCCAGGTGATCGGCTCGACGTTCGATGTCGAATTCCCCGAAGAAAGCCTGCCAAAAATCTTTAACGCCGTAAAGATCTCGTCCGAGCACAAGGGCATCAAAGTCAACCTGACCGGCGAAGTGCAGCAGCACCTGGGCGGCGGCCGCGTGCGCTGCGTGGCGCTGGGCAGCACCGACGGCATGGTCCGTGGCCAGGAATGCATCGATACCGGTTCACCCGTCACCGTGCCGGTCGGTCCCGCGACGCTGGGGCGGGTGTTCAACCTCATTGGCGAACCGGTCGATGGCCGCGGTCCGGTCGGAGACGTGGAGCGGTGGTCCATTCATCGCGACGCGCCGCCCTTAATCGATCTTTCGACCAAGACCGAGTTGTTCGAGACCGGCATCAAGGTAATCGACTTGCTCACGCCGTTTGTCCGCGGCGGGAAGGCCGGATTGTTCGGCGGGGCAGGTCTGGGCAAGACGGTCATCCTGACCGAGCTGATCGCTCGCATCGCCAGCGCTCACGGCGGTTACTCGGTGTTTGCCGGCGTGGGCGAGCGAACCCGCGAGGGCACCGACCTGTGGCTGGAAATGCAGGAAGCCAAGATCGGCGATACCGGCCGCAGCGTGATCGAACAGACCTGCATGGTGTTCGGCCAGATGAACGAGCCGCCGGGCGCCCGGTTGCGCGTGGCGCTCTCGGCGTTGACCATGGCCGAGTATTTCCGCGATACGACCGGCGCCGACACACTGTTGTTCATCGACAATATCTTCCGTTTCTCCCAGGCCGGCAGCGAAGTCTCGGCCCTCTTGGGCCGCATGCCTTCGGCCGTGGGCTACCAGCCGACGCTGGCCACGGAAATGGGCGCTTTGCAGGAGCGGATCGCCTCGACCAAAAAGGGAGCCATTACCTCGGTTCAGGCCGTGTACGTGCCCGCCGACGACCCGACCGACCCGGCTCCGGCCGCGGCTTTCGCCCAACTCGACGCGTTTCTCTATCTCGAGCGTTCGATCACCGAAAAAGGCATCTACCCGGCGGTCGATCCGCTGGCTTCCTCCAGCCGAATCTTGGACCCGCAATACGTCGGCGAGCGCCACTACCGGGTGGCCCGCCGGGTGCAAACGACCCTGCAGCGGTACCGAGAATTGCAGGACATCATCGCCATTCTCGGCGTCGACGAATTGAGCGAAACGGACAAGTTGATCGTGCATCGAGCCCGCCGCATGGAACGGTTTCTCTCGCAGCCGTTCTTGGTGGCCGAAGTGTTCACGGGCAAGCCGGGCGAAATTACCCCGCTGGACGACACGATCCGCAGTTTCGAGGAAATCGCCGACGGCAAATGGGATCACCTGCCGGAACAGGCCTTTATGTACGTCGGACCCATTGAACAGGCCGCCGAGCAGGCCAAGAAGATGGCCGCCAAGGCCTAAGGTACCGCACCAAAATGGTTGAAATTCACGACGAAGCTTATTCGCGGTTAGAGGTAAAAGATCGCGCGGAAGCTCAACTTGTCCGGCCGCGAGGGTTGCAGTGCATCGTGGTCACGCCCGAATCGACGGTCTTGGACGAATTGGTCGACTTTGTGGCGCTGCCCCTCTACGACGGGGAGATCGGCATCGCTGGGGGCCGCAGCCCTATGATCGGCCGCCTGGGCTATGGCGAGTTGCGGCTGGTCGTGTCCGGCCAAACCAGGCGATACTACGTTGACGGAGGCTTCGTGCAAGTGGCCGACAACGTCGTCTCGCTCTTGACCAATCGAGCGGTGCCGGCCTCGGCAATCGACGCACGAGTGGCCGAAGAGCATTTGGCCCAAGCGCGGTCGCGCAAGGCCCATGACGAAGAGTCATTGGCGGCCCGCGAGCGCCTCGAGCGCCAGGCGTGGGGCCAACTGCGGGTGGCAGCGCGAGCGCGGTAACGACTTTCGTTTCTCTGCGCGCGGTGGTCGCAAATCGCCGCGCGGTCCACCCAAGTAATCCGGCGGCAATTTCGCCCCGACTATCTTCGCTACGCCCACCTACCGCACCGCTCCCGTGGCGATTCCTCGCCGCCGCCGCAAGTCGGATTCAAACGCTTGTCGGGCGGTTGCCGAAACATCTTTAGGGGTCGTCGATGCGTGCGCAGGATGGGTTCGAACGCGATCTGCCCCAATCTGGGGAGACTGTCCCCATGCCCGCCAGGCTTCGAGAGTGATTGAGAGAGTTCATGGTTCCGGAAAATGCCAGTTGCCCGCTGGGCCTGATCACAATCGAAGCGTTGCCGCGAGTGCCTGGAGCCTGGGGAGCCGGTGGGATCAATGAGGAGGATTCGACGCTGGGACAGGTCTTCGTCCGCCTGGCAAGCGGCGAGGTTGCCGCGCGTGGCCAGCAGCCTTGCATCGTAGCGCCGAACCCCCACGCGGACATAACCGGCCGCCGGTCGCCCTGTGGGCGTTTCAAACGGCGACTGCCTGGGATCGCTCAGCATTCGCCGCACATTTCCGCCAATCTAGACCGGTTGTCAGCGGAACTGGAAATGGCCTTGGCCCACGCCCGTCAGCGGATTGCGGCCTCGTCGATCTGAGTCGGGCGCAAAGTCGCGTCGCGGTTCTAGCGCGTTGGGAAATCGGGCGCTTTCATGAGTCCCTCGAAACTCGAGTTCGCGGGGAGTTAGAATTGGACCGTGCCCGTCAGCCCAGCCGGACCGATCGAGAACGCAGGCCAACTCCGTGTGGAAGCAGAATCACTTTCTTGTCGCCGGGGTCGTGGGCGCGCTCATGGTGTGGTTTTTTGCGCCTGCGCTTTCGGGCGCCTATAGCTTCGCGTTTCGCGACGCGGCCCATTATTATTATCCACTCTTTGAATGGTTGCGCCATGAATGGGGGGCGGGTCGGCTGCCCTTGTGGAATCCCCAAGAAAACCTCGGCGTTCCATTGCTGGCCGAAAACACGCCGAGCATCTTTTACCCTGGCAAGCTGATCTTCGCGATGCCGCTGGACTATACGCTCGCGTACAACCTGTACATCGTCTCGCACGTCGCCTTGGCGGGGGCCACGAGCTATCGTCTCGCGCGGCGGTGGAACGCCAGCCCGCCGGCGGCAACGCTGGCCGCCATGTCCTACGCCTTTTGCGGCAACGTGCTGTTCCAGTATTGCAACGTCGTATTTCTCGTCGGCGCGTCATGGCTGCCATCGGCCATCTCGCTGGCCGACAGGATGCTGCGAGAGCGAAAATGGCGATATGCGGTCGGCTTGGGAGTGGTCCTGGCGCTGATGATCACCGGCGGCGACCCGCAAATGGCCTACAACGCCGTGCTCCTGGCCGCGTTGTACGCGGTGGTCTTATGGCGCTCGGACCGTCGCGTCAGTAGGCAGCCGGACGGCACGTCATCGACAAAGCTTCGGTGGCTGGCGTCGCGGCCGCTGCTATTGGGCGGCGCCGTCGCGGCGTGCGCGCTGTTGGCCGCAGTTCAAATCTGGCCCACGCTCGAGGCCTCATCCCAAAGTGGCCGCGGGACCTATGACGCCCCGAGAAACATTTTTGAGCTGGCCGGCACTTTGGTCGACTCAAGCGAGCGCGACCCGCGATTGCCGTGGTATGCCGGCCTCACCGGCGGCGTGTACCGGGGCCACCATCGACAGGTTTACCATTTTAGCGTTGCGCCCTGGCGGGGCATCGAACTTTTGTGGCCCAACATCACGGGCCGGCCATTTCCCACGGACCGTCGCTGGCTCGGCCTGTTCCGCGCCGAAGACAACCTTTGGACGCCCTCGCTGTACATGGGATTGTTGCCGTTTCTGCTGGCGGTCACTGTTTGGAGCGTGCGCCGCCAGGCGCGCAGCGACGTCCGCATGGCGTCCTGGATGGCGGCCTTCGGCGTGCTGGGGAGCTTGGGAGCGTACGGAGTCGCCTGGGCGGTGGGCCTCGTATTCGGAGGATCCGAGCTGCTGGACATTGGTGGCGAGGTAGGCGGCCTGTATTGGTGGATGGCCGCGTTGCTGCCCAACTACGTATACTTTCGCTACCCTGCCAAACTATTTGTCATCGCGGCGCTGGGCTTGAGCATGTTGGCGGCGCACGGTTGGGACACGCTCTGGCAATCGTCGCCCGGACGGTTGCGACGCTGGCTCGTCGCGGTGCTGATTGCCAGCCTCGTCGGTTTTTGCGCCGCCGCCGCCCTATGGCATTACGTCGAGCGAGAGGCACGCTTTCCGACCGAAAGCCCACTCGGCCCGTTTGATACGGCCGGGGCATGGCGAGACGTTTGTGGCGCACTGGTCCAAACTTCGGCGCTGTCGCTCGCGCTGTTGACGTTGTTTACGCTGGCCTTCGCGCGGCCGCGCTGCTCGGGCCTGGCGCGCTACGGCGCGCTTGCGCTTACGGCAGTTGATCTCGCGGTGGCGCAAGCGGGGCTCGTGCTGTACGCGCCCGCCGACTGTTGGCAAAGCGAGCCGAGCATCGTGGCGGCGCTGCCTCCAGGAATTGCCGGCTACCGGGTCTATCGCCAGCCCAATGGAATGGCTCCCTCCTGGCATCGCACTCGCTCGAACGCGCGCTACGTCGAATACGTCCGCTGGGACCGCGAAACGCTGTCGCCGAAGTACGAGCTGCCCTACGGCATTTCGCTGGTGGAAGCCTCGGGCACGATGATTTCCGCCGACTATAAGACGCTGCTCGACGTGGCGCGGGAACGCAGCGCGCGGCTGGCCAAGGGTCCGCTGCCAGACGATTCGATACTCGACTTGCTCTCGGCGCGGGTGGCCATCATCGAACAAGACGTAAGCGCCCGGGGCGCGTCGCCCTTGGCACGACCCGCCGAAGGCATGGTCGCCGTTTTGCGCGCGGGGGCAGGTCCACGGGCATGGATCGTTCACGACGTCGAGTTGTTTGAAAAGCTGGCCGGCGCCGCTCCCTGGCGTCTCAAGCAGCGGACCCAGGCGGTCTTCTTTCCCGATGGCCAAGAGCGCGACTGGCGGCGCGTTGCCGTGGCCGAAACCGACGAACCACTCGATCCGCCGATTGAGCGCGCCGTCGAGGGCGCAAGCGAACACTGCACGCTCGTCTCGGCCCAGCCGCAGCGCGTGGAACTGGACGTGGAACTGGCCAGCGCCGGCCTGGTCGTGCTGGGCGATCTCCATTTTCCAGGCTGGGAATTGACCGTCGAAACGCTGGGAGTATCGCGAAGCGTGCCCATCGTGCGCACCAATCGCGTGCTGCGCGGGGCCGCGCTGCCGGCCGGCAAGCACCGGCTCGCGTATCAATATCGTCCGACGAGCGCCATGCTCGGCGGCCTGACAAGCGGTTTGACCGTGCTTGGCCTGGCCGTGGCCGCGTTGGTTGCGGGTGGTCGCCGGTTCGTCCGCCGAGGGCCGCTACCGCCTTAGATCTGAAAATTCGCGTCGCGGTGCAGCTCTTCGATGTCCGCGCGAATTCTCAATTTCGGCTTCTCCAACACGACGGTGGTGTGCGGCTCGAGGCTGCGCGTCAGCCACACGCTGGAGCCGATTACCGAGTGGTGCCCGATCACCGTCGCGCCGCCGAGCACGGTCGCGTTGGCGTAAATCACGACGCCATCCTCGATCGTTGGGTGCCGTTTCTGTCCGCGCACCAGGTTGCCATCGCCGTCGGTGGCAAAGCTCAAAGCGCCCAGGGTCACGCCTTGATAGAGCTTCACCTGGTTGCCGATCTCGCACGTCTCACCGATCACCACGCCCGTGCCGTGATCGATAAAGAAGTGGTGTCCGATCTTCGCGCCGGGATGGATGTCGATGCCCGTCTTCGAATGGGCCCACTCGGTCATCATCCGCGGAATGAGCGGCACCTCCAGTTCGTGCAGCGCGTGCGCCACCCGATAGACCGTCACGGCTTCCAGGCCCGGATAGCAAAA
>JBGQHN010000142.1:0-10328 GCA_041497975.1 Planctomycetia bacterium
TGGCCTGATTCTTGGCGCTGACAATCGAGCGCGGGCCGTACATTCACGATCCGCACGCTCCAAACCCGGCAATCCAACTGCTGGGCGACGGCGATGATGGGCCCGCCGCCACTTACGCCTCCGACTCGGCTGCCGATTTGGGCCCGCGCTCGCAGGCGATGCTCAGCGAAACGTCCGATGGCGGCCCCCCGCTGGCGCGGCCCATCGTGCTGTTCCAACTTTCGGACGAGCAGTGCCGAACGATGATCGAAGATGCACTGGCGGCGTCCGCCGCGCGCGACGCGAGGACGGTGGACGAAGTTGCCGAGGCGAAGGTTGACCATGCGTTCTGGGTACGCGCGTGCCAGGAGCGGGCCGTGTGGCGGTGAACCGAACACGTCCGCCCGTACTTCTGATTTGCGCACTCAAGAAAGTCACGAAATGGATTTCACCAAACAAATCGAAGCCAACCGCCGGGCATTGATCGCGGATCTTTTCCGACGCATTGAGCAGGCGCTCGATCCGTTCGCCTTCGCGCTCGATTGGTTCCTGGCCGATCTGTTTCGCTCCCGGCTACCGGCCGACTGGCGCGGGCGGTGGCACGCTTTTGTCGAGGAGCAGGCGGAGCACGGATTTTTCGTGGAGCCGCGAAGCGTTCGCGAGCTGGAAGCGTGGATCGAAGCCTGGGCCCGGTATTGCGGGCTGCTGCCCGTCGCGACGCAACCTAAGGCCGATCCGCCGGCGAAGCGCGAAGGTGTCGTCCGCCCGGTGGCGGCGGTCAGGCCAACCCAGCAAGCGATCCAGGAGCAGTTTTTCGACCAGCAGCTCGCGACGGCCCAGGGTCATCTTGACGAGCTGGAACGGCTGCTCGACGCGCTGGGCGCGCGACTCGATGCGGCCAAGATCGGGGAAGCAGTCGACGTCGACCGTGAGGCCGATCAAGTCGAAGAACTTATCTGGCGCTACCACGACGCGCTGGAAAGCGCGCGCGATGCATGGCTGCGCGACGATCTGAAGGGCGACGAGAACACGCGACTGCTTCAGATGCGCACGCCTGCCTCGCTTGGACTGCCGCTGTTCCTTGACGATCAGCAAGCGGAGCGGGCCAGGCGACAAGAAGCCCGCATCAGCGGGCGGCTCGGCGCACGGAATGTCACCATCGACCGAATCGTGGCTGGCATGAACGCCGTGGAATTCGCCGGCAATGTGGCGGGCTTTGCCGTGGGCGCGGGCGTCGTGATCAAGGCCGCCAAGACCGGCGGCCGATGGGCCGTGGTCAAGACGATCGCCGTTGGCGGCGCGTTCTTGACGGCCGAACAGGCCGCCGAAAAGGGCCTGCACGCCGCCGGCGCCGGCGAGCAGACCATTCGTGGCGTGCGATTGGCAGTGGCCGTGATCACGCTGATTCTTCTTCGCCGCAAGAGTGCTTCAGTCAGCAACGAATCACCCGCAAGCACCGAGTCGACACCGCTACCCGCTACTGAGGTTCCAGTTCGCGGCAATCCTCAGCCGTTACAACCCGAGGCCCGCGGGCCGATCAAGAATCCAAGCGGAAACCTCGACGACGCGGCACGAACCCAACCGCACGGGCCGGCGCGTCAGCCGCCGAGCTCCAAGAAGTCACGCCTTCCAACTGTCGGAACTCCTGAAAGGGCCGCGATCGAGGCTGCCAGAAGACAAGGTATTCGCGCCGCACGAGCAAAAGAATTGGAAGAGATCCGAGCAGGTGGATCGGGAAGTGGTGTGTGGAGTGAGTTAGAATTAACGGAAATCAGGAAGACCGGCAAGTTTCCTGCCGACGTCCGATGGCATCATGACCCTACCGTTGCAAATAGCCCAGTCTTGGCGGCTGACCCATCCGCCGTTCGCCCTGTGAGGGGTGGTACACAGGGTCACCTTGATGCGCATGGAGGAGACTTCCGAAAGCCATTTTCGAGCGAGCAAGAACAATGACCGGTATCCTTGAAAGAGCACTAACACACCAATATGGTCCGGCGACGGTGTGCGGAACGAAGTCGGATTGCCGGCACCAATGGAACGCTGGCGACAAACGGCTCGAATGTACGCTCTTTATGGCATCATCGCCCCACCAGCAGCGTCCTTCGGAAAACGACCTCGTTTCGCTTTTTTACGGCGACTCACGGGGTGGCTTCTTGCTGGGTGACTCTTTGAAGGTCTCTCTACTGGAAGGACCTCCGATCTTTTGTTTGTACAAGTTAGAAGAACTGCAGTCCCAAGAGGAAGTGAAGCTCGCTCACAAGCTGGACCCACACATATTTTTCTTAATGGATTCGGAAAACATCTGGTTTTATGGAATCAAGGACGGCGAGCTGTTTGTCTACGACTCCGAGGTGCATGAACTCAGTAATTTGGGACCAGTGGAAGCGTCTATCCAGCGGCTCTTGGCCGAACTTGCGCAAACCTAGTGGAGATCACTCGCAGGACTCTCAACCTCGTCAGCCCGACCTCAAGGCACGTTTTCCAGAGGGATTCTGACTTCGGGAGACAGCGTGATGCGATTCTATGCGTTGGAGGTATTTCCCAGAGGCGATGCCGACACGTGCGCCGAAGAAGAGTTAGGCTATAACCAGGGCGATGCTCCGTCCTGCCCGGCATGCGGTGGGGCGGTCGGAATGCTGACCTGGTTGCCTCCGTTTCGCGTCCTGCTGAAACTGTATGGCAAGGAGTTCGGCGATTTCGCCTTTTTCAGCGGCGGTGATTACTTTCTGGTGTCGCAAAAGTTCTGTGATGTCTACCGTAGCCATCAACTCGCAGGGCTATCGGGATTTGACCCCGTGGAAGTTTTGCAGGTAAAGTCTCGCAAGCGGCTCAAATCGCAACCGCCCCCGTACTTCCATGTCAACGCAAGCTATGGCCAGACGGCGCTCGATCAAGTAGCGTCCGGTTGTGAATGGCTTGAGGAACCTTGCTGCCAGCTATGCCGAGAGGGCAGCATTATCCGTTGGAAGCGTCTGATCATCGAAGAGGGAACCTGGAACGGAGACGATATCTTTCGGCCGCGCGGCTTTTCCGGCGAGATCATGGTGTCCCAGCGGTTCAAAGATGTCTGCGACGAAAGTGGCATCAAGAATGCAGTTTTTACGCCTGCGGAAACCGCGGGACACGACTTTTATCCGGGCATGAAAGACCCCAGCGAATTGAACCTGCCGCCGCGATGAACGCGTTACGCAATCGACACGCGGCGATCTGTTTCACCGCCGCGCACAGCCGAGGCCGAGACAAGCCGGACCCCAAAGCGGCGCCAGCCACGAGCTACGGCGGGTGCCGTAAATCAGAATGTCCCCTTTATTTAAGGCAGCACGCGCACTCCGACGGACGTGTTGAGGGACAACATGCTGCGCCGGTGACGTATCAGCAGCTCTCGATATTGCCGGCCCAGGTCGTCCATTTCGCGGAGCGTATTGAGATAGTTCGGGGCATCCAACTTGCCTTCGCGAAAGTTTTGCAAGTTCTCTCCCAGCGTTTTTTCAATGTCGGGAACGATCTCTTGCTCGATTTGCTGGATGCCGCGGTTCGTGGCCAGATACTCTTCATAGGCTGCCTCGACTTCGGCCCTGACGCGCAGCTCAATCGCTTCAAACTCGAGTCGCGACTGGTCGGCGTTGAGCTGGGCGCGACGAATGTTCCCCTGGTTGCGATCGAATAGCGGTAAGACCACGGTGGCGCCTGCGGCCCAAGATCGGGAACTGGGAGCGTTGAACGGGGAATTGTCCTGATAGGTGAGTGGCTGATAGAGCAGATAGACGTCCGGCAAGACGTTGGCCTTCGAAAGCCGTACGTCCGCCGTGGCCCGCCGCGCCCCGAGCCGGTAGGCCGCCAGATCGGGACGGTTGGCCAGCGCAGAGGCGATCAATTGCGGAAGCGGCGGAGGTGCGGGGGCCTTGTCTCGAATCGAGCCACGCAATTCCAGCAAAGGAGCCTGCTCCAGTGGCAGATTCAACAGCAGCGCCAAGTTTCGCTTGCTGGCTGTCAAGGCCGTCTCGGCGTCGGTCTGCGCCAATGCCAGCGTATGCTTTTGCAACAGGATCTGGCGCTTTTGGGAGTCGGCCTCGCGCGCGGTTTTTGCTCCGGCCTGGACCTGCTGTTGCCAGATCAGATCGATGCGCTCAAGCCCGTCTTGAATATTGCTCAAAACAAGCTGGGCCGCCAGTACATCGACATACGCGCGGCCCAGGTGATCGACTTCTTGTCGGACGGCGTCTTGATACAACGCCTCGACAACACGTCGCGCCGAGCAGGCGACGTCAATCCGCGCCTGGCGCTTGCCGCTTAAATCGACGGGATACGCGACATTGAGGTCGTACTGCGACGGGCCGCCCGGATTCGTCGTGAGGTTGTAGGGTCGGTAAGGAATGAGCTGGCGATCGAAGTAGACGATCGGATTGGCATGCATTCCGGCCGTGAGCACGTCGGCCTGCGCTTGCGGGATGTCCAGCGCCCTGGCGCGCAGCACGATGCTGGCCTGGACGAGACGCTCCATCGACTGGTCCCAGGTCAAGCCTTCGGGCGGGCCTTCCTCTTCAATTTCGAACAGGATGGCCCAAGCATCAGGCACGGCCGCCGGCCGCCAAGAAAGCTTGCCGCGCATCGGAACGGGCATATCGGGCTCTACGGCAACGGATCCGCCCGGGCGCGTATTGATGGGCACTCGCGGCCGCTGCGAGCCCGGCCGGCCTCCGATGATCGCTCCGCCGCGCGGATTTTCGAAGGGCACATGTTGCCCCGGCGCGGGCCGTTCTCTGGGCAGACTGCCTGGCGGCGCGTCGACCGAGGGCGCCTGGGCACCGAGATTGGTGGCCCACGCCAGATGCAGCGCGACAAGAGTCAATGCACGGCAACGCGGGCGCATCTCGCCTGACCCACAAGTTCGCTGTTGTTGCGTATCTTCGTTAGAATCGACAAACCTTGCGCGGCGAGATCAGCGATTCCGCGCCAATCGAAACCACCAGGCTGATAGCAGTGCGCGCACTATCAAGCGCGCTGGCGTCCAAACTTTGACTGAAAGGCGCGGAACAAACGCCCATGCTGCCACAACGTTATCTCAACGACCGCTGGCGCCCAAGATTCTATCGCCGGGCGAGCCTGGCCAGCGCGTCGGGATTCAGCTCGATTCCCAGGCCAGGGCCGGTGGGCACGCGCAAGAGACCTTCGGCGTCCAGTTGAAAGCGCGGCAGGACCAGCTCTTCGATATACGGCACGCCGGTTTGAAATTCCACCCAGCGGGCCACCGGCATCGCCGCCGAAAGCGCCAGATCGGCAGCCACGCCCACGGCCGTGTTCCAGCCATGCGGAACCAACTGCACGCCGTGATCGTAAGCCATCCACGCCAGCCGCCGCGCCTCACTCAGTCCGCCACACTTGGTCACGTCGGGCTGAATGATGTCGACGGCCCGCTGGGTGATAAACGGCTGGAAAGCCTGCCGCCGCGTGAGCACTTCGCCGGTGGCCACCAGAACCGGCGAGGCGGCGCGTAGTTGCTTGAAGCCTTCCACGTCGTCAGGCACAAGCGCCTCTTCGAACCACACGACGCCATAGTCGCCCAGCATCCGCGCCGTTTCGCGGGCCCAGTTGATTCCATGCGGCCAGAACTGTTCGCTTGCGCCGGCGTCGACCATCAGCTCGACGTCCTCGCCCACCGTATCGCGCGCGGTTTTGATCAATAACTCGTCCAGCTTGCGGCTCACGCGGCCGAACGGACGCCAGCCCATCTTGATGGCGCGAAAGCCGCGGGCCACTTGCTCTTGAAGTTTTTCGGCCAGCGGCCCCGGCTCGTCGAACAGCATCGAAGCGTAAGGCTTGATCCGCTCGCGGTAGTTGCCGCCGAGCAGCTTTGAAACCGGCTGGCCGAGCGCTTTGCCCCACAGATCCCACAGCGCGATATCCACGCCGCTGATCGCGTGCTCGACCGATCCGCCGCGCCCCAGCCAGAACATCGACTGCCGCATCCGCTCGCTGGTGGGTTCCGGCTCCAAGGCCGATTGCCCGATCAAAAGCGGCTTGAGCAACCCGAGCGCGGCTTCGACGAGCGGGCGCGTCGTATAACAGCTTCCCAGCCCGACAAGCCCTTGGTCGCTCACGACTTCGACCAGCGTGTTGTATTGCACGTTGGGATCGGTTCCGCCGGGCCAGCCGTGATCGTCGGTGGCTCCGGACAGGGCGATCGTGCGCACTTCGGTGATCTTCATTGGTTGAACTCGCCGGCGGTTATGAAGATACTCATGTTAGTGTCGGACAGATCATGATCCAAGCTGCCCTCTCCCGAGGAACACGATGACCAGCCGCGCCGCGAGCGAATATCGCTACGAAAAGCTGACCTGGCCCGAGATCAACGACGCGGTCGAGCTGGGCAAAGTCTGCGTGCTGCCGTGCGGGGCGGTCGAACAGCATGGCCCGCACCTGCCGCTGGACGTGGACCTGGTTTGTCCCAGCGGCATCGCGCGCGGGGCCGGCGAGCAGATTCCCGACAAGATGCTGGTGTTGCCGATCGTGGCCTACGGCTACACAGGCCACGTGATGGATTTTCCGGGCACGATCAACAACGACTTCGAGCACTTCATGCACCACGTGCTCGACATCACCAAATCGCTGGCCTATCACGGCTTCAAGAAAATCGTGCTGCTCAACGGGCACGGCTCGAACATGCCGAACCTCGACCTGGTGGCCCGCCGCACCAATCTGGAGACCGACGCCGAGTGCCTGGTGGCGGCCTGGTGGAACCTGCTCACGGTGGACAAGGAGTTTTTGCCGCGCTGGCGCCAGAGCAAGTTTCCCGGCGGGTGCGCGCATGCCTGCGAGCTGGAAACCTCGTTGTACCTGTATCTCGACGGCGACAACGTGCGTAAAGACCAGATCAAGAACGGCACGATCAGCTTCAACGACGAGCACAGCCCGTTCAGTTGGGTCGACCTGTTCGCGGCGGGTCCGGCGACGGTGATCTCGTGGACCAGCAGCTACTCGGAAACGGGCGTGCTGGGCGAGCCCGAGTTGGCCACGGCCGAGAAGGGCCGCCAGGTCTACGAGGAAGCGGTCAAACAATTGACCCGCTTGATCGCCTGGTTCAAGGACCGCAAGTGCGACGTGCGCTGCGACCGGCATCGCCGCGCGCCCACCATGCCCATGCCCTGGGGCCAGCGCAGCGTGAGCGGCGACAAGCGAACCGACAAATAGCGAGAAGCCCAATGCGCTGGCCTGCGTGGTTTTTGATGGTCGTGCAAGCCCTGGCGCTCGAGTCGGCACTCGAATTGGCGCCCCCGCGGGCAATAGCCGGCGAAGAGGAGGCGAGGGACAACGAGTTTTTCGAGAAAGAGGTCCGCCCGCTCCTCATTCAACACTGTTACAAGTGTCACGGTGAGCTGAAAGAACCCAAGGGTGGGCTGACCCTGACGTCGCGCGAGGCGGTGCTCAAGGGGGGCGAGTCGGGCCCCGCGGCCGTGGCGGGCAAATCGAAAGAAAGCTTGCTGATCGCGGCGGTCAATCACGAAGGATTGGAAATGCCCCCCGAGGGCAACAAGCTCAACGCGGCGGAAATCGCCAAGTTGACGCGGTGGGTCGAGCGCGGACTGCCCTGGCCGAAGACCGACCCCGCGGCGCTTGAGCATGCGCGACGCGCGGCCTCGGCCGCGCAGATTGCGGCCGTGCGGCAGAGCTTCTGGTCGTTTCAGCCGGTCCGCAATCCGCCGCTGCCGGCGGTGAAAAATGTTTCCTGGCCCCAGACGCCCATCGACCGCTTCGTGCTGGCCGAAATGGAACACCGCGGTCTTTCGCCCTCGCCTCCGGCCGACAAGCGCACGCTGCTGCGGCGGCTGACATTCGACCTCATCGGCCTGCCGCCGACGCCGGAAGAACTCGACGACTTTCAAGGCGACAACTCGCCCGAGGCGCTCGCGCGGGTCGTGGATCGGCTGCTCTCGTCGCCCCGCTACGGGGAACGGTGGGGCCGGCATTGGCTCGACGTGGCCCGCTATGCCGACACCAAGGGATACGTGCTGTTTCAGGATGCTAATTTCCCCTGGTCGTACACGTATCGCGATTACGTCGTGCGGGCGCTGAACGAAGATCTGCCCTACGATCGCTTCGTTGTCGAGCAACTGGCGGCCGATCGCTTGCCGCTGGGCGCGGATAAACGAGCATTGACCGCGCTAGGGTTTCTGACGCTCGGCAGCGGCTTCATGAACAATCAACAGGACGTGATCGACGATCGCATCGACGTCATCACGCGCGGACTGTTGGGGTTGACGGTCACTTGCGCTCGTTGCCACGACCACAAATTCGATCCGATTCCGACGGAAGATTATTACTCGCTGTACGGGGTGCTGGCCAGCGCGGTCGAGCCGACGGTGCCTCCGCTGTTCGAAGAGCCGCCGCAAACCGATGCCTATGCCGCGTTCGCCAAGGAGCTGGCGGATCGCGAGCGCAAGCTGGCCGAGTACATGGACCAGAAGTTCAACGAGCTGGTGCAACAGGCCCGCGGGCGCGTGGGCGAATACCTGCTGGCGGCCCACGCGCTGCGCGACCAGCCGCCCACGGACGACTTCATGCTGTTGGCCGACGGGAATGATCTGAATCCCACCATGATCATTCGCTACCAGGTGTTTCTGGCGCGCAGCGCACGGGGCCATGATCCCGTGCTGGCGATCTGGCATGCCCTGGCGGCGATCGCGCCCGAGCGATTCGAATCGCAAGCTGCCGCCGTGGTCGAGCAACTGATCGCCAGTCAAACCGCCGAAAAACCGATCAACCGCCTGGTGGCCGGCGCCTTTCTGGGCAAGCCGCTCAAGGAAATGGCTGACGCGGCGCGCGTGTACGGCGAAGTACTGACCGGCGCCGACAACATATGGCGCGCCGAACGGGAACGCGCGCAAGCGGCGTCGCAACCCTTGCCGGCCGCGCTTGTCGAGGCGGACCTCGAAGCGCTGCGGCAATTGTTATATGGTCCCCATGCGCCGGCCAGCGTCGCGCGCAATGACTTCAACGAATTGGCCCTGTTGCCGGACCGGCCGGCACAGGAGATTCGCAACAAGTTACTCAAGGCGGTCGAGGAATGGCGCGCCAGCGGTCCGGCCGCTCCGCCGCGGGCCATGGTATTGCAAGATCTCCCCACGCCGATCAAGCCGCGCGTCTTCGTGCGGGGCAATCCGAATAGCCTGGGCGATGAAGTGCCGCGGCAATTCTTGCGCGTGTTGTGCCAAGGGCAACCAGCGCCGTTCGAGCACGGCAGCGGGCGGCTGGAGCTGGCCCGGGCGATCGTCGATCGAAACAACCCGCTTACGGCGCGAGTGTTGGTCAATCGAGCGTGGCTGGTGCATTTCGGTTCGGCGCTGGTGGCCACGCCGAGCGACTTTGGGCTGCGCAGCCAAGGGCCAACGCATCCGGCACTGCTCGATTACCTGGCTTGGACGTTCATGGAGCGCGGCTGGTCGCTCAAGCAACTGCATCGCGAGATCGTGCTCTCGGCCGTGTATCAGCAAGCCAGTGACGATCGTGCGGAGTGCCGTCGCATCGATCCGGAAAATACCTGGCTGTGGAAAATGAATCGCCGCCGGCTCGACTTCGAGGCCGCGCGCGACGCGCTGTTGGCCGTGGCCGGACGACTGGAAAACAGCCTGGGCGGCCCGCCGGTAAAGAACACCGTCGAACCGTCCGCCACCAGACGCTCGATCTACGCGTATATCGACCGCTTGAACTTGCCGGGCGTCTTTCGCACCTTCGACTTTCCCAACCCCGACGCAACGAGTCCCGAGCGGGTGTTGACGACCGTGCCCCAGCAGGCGCTATTTTTCATGAATAGTCCGTTCGTGCTGGAAGCGGCAAAGCACCTTTTGGCCCGCATCGACGTGGCGGCCGAGACCGATCCGGCCCGCACGATCAACCGCTTGTACCGGCTGGCCTTTGGCCGCGAACCGGCGGCCGAAGAACGCGACTGGGCGCTGAGCCTGATACAAGAAGCCGCGTCGCGCCCCGCGGTCTGGAATGAGCTGGCGCAGGGATTGCTCCTGGCCAACGAGTTTGTGTTTATCGACTAAGAAACAAAAATGGTCTCGGAGAGGGGGACCGTCCCATTATTGCTCCGAGGACTCCGCAAAATCGGGAAAGTCCCCGGCCATTTTGTTACACGCCTTATTCCGGATGATCGACGACGTGCACGAAAACCAGCGCCCGCTTGATCCGCCGCTGACGCGCCGCGAAATGCTTTCGCGCAGCGGCACCGGCTTTGGCATGCTGGGACTGGCCGGCGTGTTGGCGGCCGATGGCGCGCTGGGGACCGAGGCCGCATTGGCTTCGCCGGCCAAGGGGGCGCTGGCGCCCAAGCAGCCGCACTTCGCCGGCAA
>JBGQHN010000143.1:0-10278 GCA_041497975.1 Planctomycetia bacterium
CGCCCAGCCTGAGCTATTGCCTGCGGCACGAGCTGGTGGATCGCGTCTGCCGGCACGTGGCCGGCCGGGTGCCGGTGCTGGTGGGTGTCACCGACACTTCGTTCGTCGAGTCGGTGAACTTAGCCACGTACGCGGCGAGCGCCGGGGCGCAAGCCGTCGTGCTCTCGGCCCCCTACTACTTTCCCGCCGGACAGCCCGAGCTGTTGGAATACATTGAAGACATCGCCAGCGAGTTGCCGCTGCCAGTCTTTCTGTACAACATGCCCAGTCACACCAAGCTCACGTTCGAGCCAGACACGGTGCGCCAGGCTCTGCAGATACCGAACATCGTCGGCATGAAGGATAGTTCGGCGCAGATGATTTACTTCCATAAGCTGCGGACGATCGCGGCGGAGCGCCCGGACTTTTCGCTGCTCGTCGGGCCGGAAGAGCTATTGGGCGAAGCGGTCCTGCTGGGCGCGCATGGCGGCGTTTGCGGCGGCGCGAATCTCTTTCCGCGGCTGTACGTCGAGTTGTACGAAGCCGCCTCGGCCGCCGAGCTCGATCGGATCGCCCTTCTCCACGCCCGGGTCATGCAACTGGGCGAAACAATCTACTCGGTGGGCAAGCACCGTTCGGCCTTTATCAAGGGCCTCAAATGTGCGCTGTCGTGCCTGGGCATTTGCGACGACTTCATGGCCGAGCCGTTTCAGCGGTTCGCCAATCCGCAGCGCGAGCAGATTGAAAAATACCTGGCCGGTCTGGGGGTCAGCCCTGCGCAGCCCACGCTCCAGCGCGTCTAACCGAGAGACCATCGGGCCGCGAGCATTGAGCCCGTTCGCGCTTAGCGATCAGGCGCGGTAGCGGCGCGTGCCCTCCAGCCAGGTCTCGATAACTTGAATGGATTTGATCGTCGTGGGATCGACTCGTGTCGGGTCTTTCTCCAGAATGACCAGGTCGGCGTACTTGCCGACCTCCAAGCTGCCGGCGAAGGAGTCCATTTGCGATTGCCAGGCCGCGTCGAGCGTGACCGCCTTGATCGCCTGCATTGGCGTGATTCGTTCCGCGGGGTTCAAGACGCCTCCGCCCTCGCGCATGACTCGCGTGACAGCGTTTTCGATGTAGCGCAGCGGCTCGATCTGCGTGACGTTGTAGTCGGAATGCAGCGAGATCCGCAGTCCGGCCTTCAAGGCGGAAGCGCAAGGGTCGTAGAAGTCGGAGCGCGCGGGGCCAAGCAGCCGGTCGCGGAACGCGCGGCCCCAGTAGTGCACGTGTCCAATCAAGAACGACGGCGATAGCGCCAACGCCACCATTTTTTGGATCTGCTCCGGATGCAGGATGCTGCAATGCTCGATGCGATGGCGATGGCCTTGGCGGGGAGACTTTTTGAGCACGGTTTCGAACGCTTGCAGGGTCGCGTCGATGGCGGCATCGCCGTTGGCATGCACGCCGACTTGCCACCCCAAACCGTGGGCCCGCTGGATCGCCCTGGTCAATTCGTCGAGCGTGTAGTTCAGCGCCCCGCGGTTCGTCGAATTCAGGTACGGTTCGCGTTGATAACCGGTGAGCCCCTGGTTCGAACCGTCCGACCAGGTCTTGATTCCCACCAGCCGCATCCGGTCGGTGCCCACGCCGGGCTTGATTCCCATCTCGATCCATTTATCGAGCATCGTCGAAACCAACTGCGCGGCGAAGCGGATCGGAGGATCGCCGTCCATGACCTGGCGGACTGCTTGCAAGTCGGCCACTCCCGCCAGGTTGCCGATGCCGCAGTCGTGAAGTCCGGTGCAGCCCGCCGCCGCCGCTCGATCGAACAGTCTTCGCACTCCTGTGGCATATTCTTCGGCCGCCTGCTTGGGCATGTGTTTCGTGAGCGGCGCCACGCCCGCAAACTCCTCGATCCGCCCCGTTAAATCGCCGTTGGCATCGCGAACGTAGCGAGACCGCGGCGCGTCGGGCGTATCGCGAGTGATTCCGCCTAATCGCAGCGCCCGCGAATTGGCGTAGAAAACGTGGCCGTTCGATTCGACGACCAACAGCGGATGATCCCCAACCGCGGCGTCTAGTTCCTTGAGCGTCAAGGGATCGCCGGGCGTGATCGACGGGTCGAGTGCCTGGGCGTGGACCCATTGGCCGGGTTTCGCTTGCCGGGCCGCGGCGCGCAGCTTTTCGAGCGCGGCGCGCATGGAAGGCGTCGTCAACGGACCGATGTCCAGCCATGAGTCGAGGAAAGTCATCGTGGTGTGCATGTGGGCGTCGATGAAGCCGGGCAGCATGGTGTGGCCGCCGAGATCGACGAGCTTCGTCGGGCTGCCGCGCTGGCGAAGGACAGCGTCCTTGGCGCCAACGGCGCTAACGCGTCCCCCGCGCACGGCGAGCGCCTCGGCCCGCGGCATGGCGTCGTTGACCGTGATGATCTTGCCGCCGTGAAAGATGAGGTCGGCCGGACCCGCTTTGCGCTCGGCGAGCGGGGCCTGGGACGCTTTTTTCCCATAGCGGCGTTGAGCTGCGCGGGCTTCCCTTGAAAGCCCCGCCCCCAGGGAAAGAGCCGCGGAATATTTGAGAAAGTCGCGCCGATCCAGGCCGTCGCGCATGAGCGCAAGCAAGTGCGGATTGCAGGCTTGACACACGGTGGTCTCCTTACAAGTCCGGTGGCGCCCACGGCTTGCCGCTGTGAGCGCGACACCTTACGCTGAGGTATAGATCGTGGAGCGGCCGCGATCAATGGCCGAATGGCAGGCCAGGACGGGCATCGATCGAGCGGCGACTAGCCGACCACCTGGTTGCGGCCGGCGCGCTTGGCGGCGTAGAGTTGCCTATCGGCCTGTTCGATGAGCTGGGCCGCCGACATCTGGGAATTCGCTTCGGCACAGGCCACCCCGATGCTGACCGTCACGCCAACCGCGGCGTGTTCGGTCGGAAAGCTCTTTTCGACCACCACGACGCGCAGCCGCTCCGCCGCGTGCAACGCATCGCAAAGCGCGGTGTCGGGCAATACGAGGCAAAACTCGTCGCCACCGTAGCGAGCCAGCACGTCGTCGCCCCGCAGGGCCAGCCGCAGTCGTCGGCTGAATTCAATCAGCACTTCGTCGCCGGCCAGGTGTCCGAACGTATCGTTGATCGACTTGAAGTCGTCGAGGTCGATCATTAGCAGCGACAGCGGTCTGAGGGTCCGGGCCGTCCGCCTCAATTCGCGCTCGGCGACGTCGATCAGATACCGCTTGTTGTAAACCTGAGTCAGGCCGTCGGTGGTCATCATGCGATACGCGTTCTCGAAATACTCGGCTTCCAAGCGATCGGCCGACAAGTATTTGAAGATCTGATTCCCAAAGCGCACGCGGTCGCTTGGCTCGAGTACTCGAACGTCCACGCGCGACTCGTTCACGTACGTGCCGTTCGTACTGCCCAAATCGACGACCACAAAGCCGGTCTCGGTAGGACGCAACAGTGCGTGGCGCCGAGATACGGAGTCATCCGGCAACTCGACGTGGCAGCCGGCGTCGCGGCCAATCAGTATCTCGGCGTTGCCCAAGGGTATCGCCTGCCCCAGACGGTCGGTCGGATGGATGCAAATCAGGCAGCAAGCCCGTTCGGCCCGATTCTTCTCGCTCCAATTGAACGGCAGGAAATCCAAGCATCGCGTTGATAAGACGTCTTCCATCGTGTGCCCTTCATCGAGACTGTCACGACAAGCGATCGATGCCCACCGACCCAACTATAGGTCGCTGTGGGCCGTGGGACTGGCGACGAGGCTCATTGAGCCTCGGTGGAAATGAACGCGAAATCGCACGGCGCCGCGGCGCTATTCGCCTTACGGCTTTGCTTCCGACAATGCCGCTTTTGCGGGATGTATCGCATCGTGGGGGCAAGTCACGCGGGTTTGAGACAATCGGCGTCTCGACTAAAATCGGAGCCTCGGCGGGCGGGTAGATGCATCAGTCCCTGGCCTGCGACGCAAAGCTGGGCAACCACGCCAATCGCGCCTTGCGGTCGCGCAAGCGTTGAATTCAACTACAGAGAACGTGCCCTATTCGACGCATTTCACGGCACGGACCGACCGCACCGAGCAACCCAAGGAGCCGACGATGGCTCGCGTGCTCATGCCGCGAAAAAGCCTCCGGCTGCGACGATCAAGCTTAGCGCGCTGGCCGCCGGCGCCGATCAATTTCGCTGCTCGCGCCGAGAAGTTTATCTGTATTGCCCAAACGGATATGCGAAGACCAAATTCTCGAACAATCAACTTGAGCGGATATTTTCGGTAAAAGCCACAACGCGAAACTGGAGCACGGTCACCAGGCTTTACGAGATCGCCGCGGATTGAGTCTTATCTTGCTGACCCCCGCTCGGTCGCCAGAAAAAAGGGAAATGGGGTTTGCCAATGTTCCGACAGCAACGCCTACGCCTGAAGCTCCTTATCGCCCTGCTGTGCGTCGTCGCCGCGGCCCGGGCCGACGAACCTTCCTCGCTCGAGAGACTGGGCGAAGAGGCCGCTGGCGCCCTGGCGCGGGTCTATGAGTACGACCCCAGCATCCCGCTCGAAGCCCGCCTAGTGGAGAAGGTCGATCGTGACGAGTTGCCGCGCGAGAAGATCGTGTTTCGCGGCGCGCAGGGTTTTCTCGTGTCTGGGTATCTGCAATTTCCCCCCAGCGGCGCGGCGCCCTATCCGTGCGTGCTCCTGCTGCACGGATGGTCCGGATCGAAGGAGGATTGGTGGCGCGATGGCAACTACGTCAGCGGCGGAAACGTGCGCAAGGCGCTCCTGGCGGCAGGATTCGCCGTTTTGGCCCTCGACGCCCAATGCCACGGCGACCGCATCGCACAGAACGACTTCGCTCCGGTCAATCATTACGTCGACGAAAGCGCCGGACCAAACCAGCGCAAGGGATACTTCACGCTGCCCGATATTTACATCCAGACAACGCGCGATTACCGACGCGCGGTCGACTATTTGGAAACGCGACACGACGTCGACAAGGCGCGGATCGGGGTGATCGGTTACAGCATGGGCGGCACGCAGACGTTCTTGTTAACCGGCGTCGAGCCGCGGATCAAGGCGGCCGTGGCCGTGGCGACACCGGCCGAAAAATCGAAGTGGTCGCCCGTCGCGCCGCAGAACTTTGTGCGCGGCATCGGCCAAAGGCCGTTCCTCACGATCATCGGGCGCGCCGATCCGCTGTGCCCGCTCGAAATCGCCCAGGCGCTCCAATTGCTGATCGAAAGCCCGACCAAGGACCAGGTTCTGTTTGAGGCTGGCCACAAGCTGCCGGCCGACTACGTTGGGCACGCGGTCGGCTGGATAAAAAAGCACCTGTAAGCCTCAATGGTCTGACTGATTTCCTTTGGCCGCGAGCATTCATTGAGTGTTCTGCTGTAACGAGCGGGCGACTTTCTCTGCTTCGCGCATCACGCGCAGCAAGTTCCCGCCCAGGATTTTGTGAATGTCGCGCTGGCTGTAACCGCGGTCGAGCAAACCCTGCGTAATTCTGGGATACGCGCTCACGTCCTCGAGTTGCTGGGGCACGGTTTCGACGCCGTCGAAATCCGATCCCAGACCGACGTGATCGATACCCGCGACCCGTGCTACGTGGTCGATATGATCGAGCACGACGTGGATTGTGCCCGGCTCGATGGGATTCTTGATCGCCCAGTTGCGCATTTCGGCGCGAATCTGCGCGGTATCGCGGCCATATTTTTGTTTGAGCTCGCGAATAACGGGAATGGCCGCTTTGGCGCGTTCGGCCGCGCTTGCGACGACGAAGCCCGAAAAGAAGTTGACCATGACCACGCCGCCGTTCTTGGCGGTCAATTGCAGCACGTCGTCCGGCACATTGCGGGGATGATCGGCGATGGCTCGCGCCGAGGAATGCGAAAAGATCAGCGGCGCACGGCTCGCGCTGATCGCCTGTTTCATCGTGGGGACCGACACGTGGGAAATATCCACCAGCATTCCCAATCGGTTCATTTCCCGGACAACTTCCTCGCCGAACGGCGTCAATCCGCCGTGCCGCTCCTCATCGGTCGCCGAATCGACCCAGTCGAGCGTGTCGGAGTGCGCCAG
Source organism: Planctomycetia bacterium (assembly GCA_041497975.1). Classification (GTDB taxonomy): domain Bacteria; phylum Planctomycetota; class Planctomycetia; order Pirellulales; family PALSA-1355; genus PALSA-1355. The sequence goes on from JBGQHN010000143.1 coordinate 6,038, forward strand.
CGTCATGTAGCGGGCGCCTTGCTCGTATAACTGGCGCAGCACGGCCAACGAGTTTTCAATCGAGTGGCCCCCTTCCACGCCGATCAAGCTGGCAATCTTTCCCGCCGCGCTGATGCGCTCGATGTCGCCGACCGAGCCCGCCATTTCAAACGTCTCGGGATAGCGCGCGACCATCGCCTTGACCAGGGCGATTTGCTCCAGCGTCGTCGACAGTGCCTGGCCGTCGTGGCGCGTGCCCGCCGGCACGTACACGCTCCAGAACTGCGCTTTGACGCCTCCGGCGCGCAGCCGGGGGATGTCGGTGTGCATCTCGGGCTGCGGCTTCGAGATGTCCAGTTTTTCAAACGAGGGCGAGCCGCGTTCGCGGATCTTCCATGGCAGATCGTTGTGGCCGTCGATCAGAATCGCGCCGGCATGAATCTGCCGAGCACGGTCGGTCACGATGATCTTGCCGCGGTCGCGCGGAACGTCATCGCTTTTTGCCTGGCCAAAGGCCGGATCGAGGCGGGCTGCCAATAAGCAGACGCCGATGGCGAGCCATCCGCGCAGGGTTTGAAACTGCATTGCGACCTGACCTTCCGGCGATAGAGGCTCCAGATAACGTTGCTCCGCCCGTGCGGATGCGACGGACGGCAAGCGCCGTTAGTATATGGGCGTCAGATGCGCCCCGGCAACGATCTTCGCGCCTTGCGTAATAACGATGGGCGCGTTGCTACAGCAATTCCGCGATCACTTCGCCGTGATCGATTGCCGGCACCGGGCGGCCGGCGTGGTTCAGAAAGCTGATCGTGGGGTCGATGCCCAACACGTGGTAGATCGTGGCGTGGATGTCGCAGCACTGCACGGGCCGGTCCTTGGGGACTTCGCCCAGGCGGTTGGTCGAGCCGACGATGCGGCCGCCTTGAACTCCGCCGCCGCCCATCAGGCAGAACATGGCGTTGCCCCAATGGTCTCGGCCCGGCGTGCCCATGCTTCCCGGCGGGCCGCCGTTGCCGCCGTTGTTCATCCGCGGCGTGCGGCTGAATTCGCCGCACATCACGACGAGCACTTTTTCCGCCAGGCCGCGCTCGTGCAAATCAGTGAACAGTGACGTAACCAGCATGTCGATCTGCGGCAGGTAGCTCTCCATGGCCGACTTCAGGCTCCAGTGGTTGTCCCAGCCGCCCATGTGGACCGTGACCCAGGTCGAACCGGCTTCGACCAGCCGGCGCGCGAGCAGCGTGCTCTGGCCCCACGGCGTGCGGCCGTAGCGGTCGCGCGTCGCGGGACTTTCCTGGCTCAGGTCAAACGCCTTGCGGGCCGCCTCGCCGGTCACCATTTCGTAGGCGCTGCGCTCGAAGCGGTCCATGGTCTCCATCGTGCCCGAGTGGTCCATATCGCGGCGCAGGCGGTCGAAATGCGCAAGCAACCCGCGGCGTTCTTCCAGCCGGGCGATCGACAGCGCGCTGGCCAGTTGAATGTTGTCAACTTTGAAGTTCGGATTGTTCGGGTCGCCGTTGGTCTCGAAAGGATTGTGGGCCAGTCCCAGGTAGTTGGCGCCAAAATATCCAGGCCGCAAGCCGATGCTGGCGGCGTAGGGAACGGCCACATGGGCCGGCATGCCCGGTCGGCGCGGCCCGCAGACTTTACTGGCGATCGAGCAGATCGAAGGGTACTTGCCCGAAGTGTCGGCGCCGCTGGCGCCCCCGCGCGAGGTCAGCATGAAGTGACCGCCGGTAAAATGGTCGCCCGTATCGTGATGCAGCGAGCGGACGACGGAGAACTTGTCCGCGATCTTGGACTGCCGTGGAAACAGCTCGCTGATCTCAAAGCCCGGGACGTTGGTGCGGATGGGGTTCCAGATGCCCCGGTATTCGACCGGGGCCTCGGGCTTCATGTCGTACATGTCCATGTGGCCGGGGCCGCCGTCGAGCCACAGCAGGATCACGGAGGTGTCCTTCTTGGCCTTTCCCAGGCCGGCCGAGGCCTCTTTGGCCGCCAGCAGCCGCGGCAGCCCGACCGAAGCCATGCCGGCCACGCCCAACTGCACGAAGCTTCGCCGGCTAATCCCGTCGCAGTATTTCCTGGTATTCCCCGCTTCGATCCTGAGCATGGTTTCACCCCTCAGTGCTAGCCATGAGATAGTCGCCCCATTAAATGGACCCATCAACCGTTCTTGATCGGAACGCGATTCTAGCACTTCGCGCCGCGAAAAGTCAACCTCGCGGCCGCATAAAACTATTCGCACAAGGCGTTTGGGATTATTGAGTAGTGCGGCCCGGCCAGTTACATTGCAGTGTTGCCAGCTACGCGGCCGTTGAAAAATGGGACTGGCTCCGAGCCAGTCGGCGCGAAACCGGTGAGAAACCGTGTCCGCGAGGTGCCTGTCCCAATTTTTCAACAGGCAGCTACGAATTTCCTTCCCACTGGACCCACCGATGAGGACCGTCCCCATGCTTCGCACTCCTGCACGTTGGGCGCACGCCGTGTTGCTGTTGGGCTGTGCGCTGTTGATGGCCGCCGCCCCGGGCGAAGAACGCACGGCGCTCGACGAGTACGTGGCCAAGCCCGACCCCAGCTACAGCTATCAGCTTGTCCGCACGATCAAAGGCGAGGGTCTGACGACGTATGTGCTGGAGATGACTTCGCAGACGTGGCTCACGACCAAGGAGGTCGATCGGCCCGTGTGGAAGCACTGGATGATCGTCGCCAAGCCGGACGAGGTGACGTCATCGAAGGGATTGCTCTATATCTCCGGCGGCGGTAACGGCGGCGGCGTTCCGGACAAGGCCGATCCGATGATGACCCAGATTGCCAAGGCGACCAGCAGTGTCACGACCGAATTGAAGATGATTCCCAATCAGCCTTTGGTCTTCGCCGGCGAAACGCAGGGTCGCAAGGAAGACTCGATGATCGCTTACACCTGGGACAAATACCTGCGCACCGGCGATACCAAGTGGCCGGCGCGTCTACCGATGACCAAGGCCGCGGTGCGCGCGCTGGACACCATTACATCGTTTTGCGCGAGCGACGAGTGTGGCAAAATCAAGGTCGACGAGTTCGTGGTCTGCGGCGGATCGAAGCGCGGCTGGACCACCTGGACCACGGCCGCCGTCGACCGTCGCGTGGTCGCCATCGTGCCGTTTGTCATCGACATGCTCAACGTCGAACCCTCGTTCGTTCACCACTGGGAGGCGTATGGCTTTTGGGCACCCGCGGTCGGCGACTACGTGGACATGAAACTGATGGACTGGAACGGCTCGAAAGAGTATCGCGCACTGATGAAGATCGAAGAGCCGTACGAATACCGTGGCCGGTTGACGTTGCCCAAGTTCATCGTCAACGCCACGGGCGACCAGTTCTTCCTGCCCGATTCGTCACAATTCTATTTCAACGATCTGGTGGGCCCGAAGTATTTGCGTTACGTCCCCAATGCCGATCATAGCCTGGGAGGCACCGACGCGCCGTTTACGCTTTTGGCCTACTACGGCGCGGTGCTCAACGACACGAAGCTGCCGGAATACTCGTGGACGGTGGCCAAGGACGACGCGCTGCACGTGCGATCGGCTGACAAGCCGAGCGCCGTGAAACTGTGGTATGCCACGAATCCCGACGCGCGCGATTTTCGGGTGGAGACCTTGGGCCGCGTGTGGAAGAGCGAGTCGCTCTCCGGCGAAGGCGACGGGCTGTACATCGGCAAGGTCGAAAAACCGCAAAAGGGCTACACGGCCTTCATGGTTGAGCTGACCTATCCCAACGGCCCGGCGCCGCCGCTGAAATTCACGACGCAAGTGAAGGTCGTGCCGGACGTATTGCCGTTCAAGTACGCGCAGCCGCAAGCGCCGCGGTGAGAGTAGTGGTCAGGGGTCAGTGGGCAGTGGTCAGTAAAACGAATCGGATCGATTCCTTGCCTTCTGACCACTAGCCAGCCCACCCGGACCAGCGCTGTCCCCCGCGGGGTGGCACCGACGACTCGTTGTCGGTGTTGCGAAGCAATGGGAGGTTATTGTGCCGGGCCTTCCCTGCCGAAGACGCACCTTCGCAACAACGAAGGGCTGTACCATCACCTTGTGCGTGCGGCACCCCGACAACAAGTTGTCGGGGCCACCCCGCGTTTGATTTAGGAACCTGCCAATTTCCCCCTTTAATTCCTTCCGGGGACTGGCGTTACTCTTCTCTGCGCTGCGGATGAACCTTGGGTATTGCTAGCATCGTAGTAGGATGTATGAGCAACCATGGCACTGCGGCGGACTGGACGGTCC
>JBGQHN010000144.1:0-10276 GCA_041497975.1 Planctomycetia bacterium
CGACCGACCGCGTGTGGCACACGCCGCGCCGCGCCGGCCGCGATCTGTCCTCGCCGGTCGTGATCGACAAGTACGTGCTGGTCGTAAGCATGGCCGGTATTTTAACTTGCTATGACTGCGCCAGCGGCAAGGAATTGTGGAAGGAACGAATCGGCGAGAAGTATTCTTCGTCGCCGCTGGTGTCCGAAGGGCGGGCCTACTTTCAGAACGATGCCGGCGAGACCACCGTCGTCGAGCCGGGCGAAAAATTGAACGTCGTCGCGACGAGCAAACTCACGTCCGACAGCGACGAGCTGTTCCGCAGTGCGCTGGTGCCCAGCCAGGGCCAAATCTTCGTGCGGTCGACCAAGAATCTGTACTGCATCGGCCCCGCGCCGGGCGGACCAGCCAAATAGGCGGCGAGCCGTTGGGGAACTAGTCGCCGAGAAACTCGTCGCGCACGAATCGCGCCACTGTCTCCCACAGCTCGGCGGCCGCCGCGAAATCGACCGGCATGGCTTTCACGGTTCGTGGCGTCTCCACGCGCGGTGTAATCTGGACGGCAGAATTCAAGGGAATTTGAGCGCTCGGACCAACGGCCAACGCTTTTTCCACTTGCGGCGACAACAGAAAATCGACCAGGCGCCGCGCCTCGGCCGGATGCGGACAGCCCTTGATGATCGAGACGGTATTGGGGATGAACAGCGTTCCCATCTGGTCCGGCTCACGGTCGGGATAGACGATTGTTACCTCGTGACCCCGCTCGAGCATTCCGATCGCGTCGTCGGTGTCGGTTAGCCCGAAGGCAATCTGGCCGGCGGCGGCGGCCCGCGCGACCTGCGAATTGCTCGCGAGGATTTGCACGTCGTTGGCCTTCAGGTCGCGGCAGAACTGCCTGGCTTTTTCGTCGCCCAAATAGGCGAACAGGCAGGCGACGTGCGTGGCCGTGGTGCCGAACAATGGTTTGGCAATGCCGATCTTGCCTTGCCACTTCTCGTTGGTCATATCGTAAATGGATTTCGGCCGTTCCTCCGCGGGCATGGCTTTGGCATTTACGATCAAGACACGCGCGCGGGCGGCAAATCCGTGCCAGGTTCCCGCTGGGCTGCGATACTGTGGCGGAAAGCCGTTGGCGGCCGGCGAGCGATAGGCGTCGAGCAGCCCCCGCTTCTCAAGCCGAATGGTGTTGAGGATTTCGTTGTTCCAGAACACGTCGCAGCGCGGGCGTTTGGCTTCGGCGATCAGCGCCGTCGTCAGCCCAACGGTCTTGGTGCTCTCGGTGTCGAACTTGGACAGGATTTCGATTTTCGTGGCCTTGGTGAAGTCCCGGAAGATCGGCTCGGCAAACTCGGAATCGAGCGCCGTGTAAACGACGACTTCGTCCCGGCCGCTGGAGGACCAGCAGCCCGCCAGGGCAACGCATACGAAGCAGCACGCCAGGCGACGCATCGGGCAACCTTGGGAAGCGCAACTCCGGTTCATTGACCGGAGCGTATTGGAACATTGATTTTGGCAGAGGGCCCGGGCGCGAGCAACCGCTCGCCGCGCGTGGTTGAAACGCACGAAAGGCGGCGGTTTGACCAGCGCATTTGTTGACGCAAGGTTGGGTTGATCCTCGTCGCAACGGCCGCCGCGAGGTCGCTGCTTACCCCCGGCCGGATCCTTGGGCGGGAAGACGGCTCTTGAAACCGAGGCCTGGTGACGGGCTACGACCGACTCAGGCAGTAAAGAAAAATCCACCCCCTGGCCGAAAAAAACGCTGGTCAAAAAAAGCGAAAGACTGTATGTTGACGGAGTGACACAGCGATTGAGGGGCTCGTCCGTGTCACCCACAATCTAGTCGGCCACTTCGTTTAGGAACAGAGTGCGCCGCGCAAGGACGCGACATTGCACGCGCGGCTCTCCCGCTCGCCTCCGCACGCGAACCGCTCAGAAGATTCTTCAACTGCAACTTGGAGTAGCCGCATGCGGTGGGAGTTAGGGTTTCTATCGATTCAGCGCAAAGCACAGCGGCGATATCGCCAACACGATTGCGAGCCTCTGGAGCAACGCTTGGCGCTCAATGCGGCCGACGACACTCAATTGCTCATCGCCAGCGACACGGCCGGCTCGGCCGCGATCGTTGCCAAACCGCAATACGATGTTCAGGCATCGCCCGCGATGTTTCCCGGCGGCCTGCTGGTGACTTCGACGCAGATCATCACCGAGACGGACACCATTCCGCGGTTCGCGGGCCAACCCACGATCACGACGCTGCGGGGAGGCAACTGGTCGGATCCGAGCATTTGGTCGCTGGGGCGGGCGCCGACGGACGGCGACCGCGTGGCGATCGCGGAAGGGACGGTTGTTTCGTACTCCCAGGTGAGCAACGCGCGGCTCGACGCGTTGGAGATTAGCGGCAGCCTGATTTTCTCGACCGTCGCCGACACGCGACTGACGGTGGCAAACGTGACGGTTATGCCCAGCGGAACGCTGCAAATCGGCACGCCGTCGAACCCCGTGTCCGCGCAAGTCAAAGCCGAGCTGGTGATCGCGGACAAGCCGCTCGACGTCGTCAACGATCCGCGCCAGTATGGCACCGGGCTGATTGCGTTGGGCACGGTGACAATCGTCGGATCGCCGATTGCTCAAACGTGGTCCCGGCTGGCGAGCGAACCTCGCGCCGGCGACAGAAGCATCGTGGTGGCCGGTGACGTATCGAACTGGCGGCCGGGCGGTACCGTCGTCCTGCCGGATACGCGGCAAGTGCTTACGACCGACGCCGAACACTTCACCGCCGACGAGGTTGCCCCGCAATGGGAAGAAGTCCTCATCGACCGCGTGGTGGGAAACCGCGTGTACTTGCAGACTGCCCTGCAGTTCAATCATCGTGGCGCACGAAACGCGGCCGGCGTGCTGGAGCTGCTGCCGCACGTGGCCCTGTTGGATCGCAACGTGGTGATCCGATCCGAAAATCCCGACGGGGTGCGGGGCCACACCTTCTATACCGCGCGCGCTCGCGTGGACATCGAATATGCCCGCTTCCAGGACCTGGGGCGAACCAGCGCGTTCGCCGAAATCGACAACACGACGTTGGACGCCGACGGCCACGTGACCCACTTCGGCGTCAACCAGATCGGCCGTTATGCCATTCACTTCCATCACATGGCGGGACCCGAGAATCCGAGCAATACCGGCTACCAATTCAAATTCATTGGCAATACCGTGGATGGCTCACGCAAATGGGCCGTCGCCACGCACGATACGAGCTTCGGTTTGCTACAGGGCAACGTCGTCTACGACGCCCAGGGAGCAGGATTTGTCACTGAGGACGGCTCGGAAATCGGCAACCTGTTTAAGAACAACATTACGATCCGCATCCAGGGCACTCACGAGGACGGCAAGTACGGCACCGACGAGGGCGACTACGGCCGCGGCGGATCGGGATTCTGGTTCCGTCGAGCCGGAAACACGATCACCGGAAACGTGGCGGCCGACAGCACCTACGCCGGATTCGTCATCGATGGTTATTCGGACCTGTCTCCGCTCGTCCTGCCAAAATTTCGGGGGGCCCAAAAGAACGTGCCCGGACAGGGAATCGTGGTGACGCTCAATGCCGGCGGCTTCCTGGGCGACAACGAAGCCTATGGCATGACCACCTATGGGCTGTGGATGGCCTTTCCGCTGGGAGACAATCTGATCGAGGGCTCGAACCTGACCAGAATCACCAACCTGCGCCTGTGGAATATCCACCACTCGGGCATCGTGGCCTATCACACCAACAACGTCTATTTCGACAAGGTCGTCATTCTGGCCGACCGCTCCAGACAGGATCGCAATGACGCGGGAACGTACGGCATGGACTTCCAGACCTACGAAAACCGCAATCTCATTATCCGCAATTCACGCATCGAAGGCGCCCGCATCGGCATCGTAGCGCCCCGCAATGACAGCAGCGAGGCCGGTATCGAGCGGCCCACGATCATCGAAAACACGACGCTTAAGAACTATATCAACATCGTCGTTTTTCCGCCGAACAGCAGCCGCCCGTCGAACGGCAATTCGCTGGTGGTGCGCGACGTCAAGTTCACGCTCGTCAGCGGCCTGCCGCCCGGTCCGCTCCCCACCGCGTCGGTGACCCCGGCAGCCAATATCTATCTGCAATACACGTCGCCAAGTCCCGACCTGACCCAACCCAGCGTCGTGCGGGTTTACAATTACAACCAGGTGCTCGGCGACAATTTCCAGGTTTTCTATCGCGAACAAGCATCGACGTTTATCATGCCACAGACTAACCCGGCGCGTCTCACCGGCCGCGATGATGGACTTATCGGCTCGCCGGCGGCCAATTTGACTAACCTGGCGAACTGGCAGACTTACGGAATTGCAACTGCCGGCGGGTTGCTGCCCGCGGGCGCCACGGCGTCGCGACCGGAAATCAACGGCATGGTAGGTCCAATTCAAATCCCATCGACGGTCGCTCCGCGGGTCGTAATCGTCACGCCTTGGGAAGGCGCCCAAATGAACGGCGACCAGCCGATGCGTCTCCGCTACAACGTCAACGGTGCGCTGTCGGCCGGCGCGTCTGTTTACTTTTCGCTGGACGGCGGGCCATGGTTCACCAAGTTCACCGACGGGGGGTTGTTCAACGTTCCCGGCGGCCAACACACGCTGCGAGCCTATGTGGGCAACTCGCTCGGCCAACTGTGGCCGGGCACGTCGTTCGTGACGCGCACATTCTCCATTAATCTGACAGGCGGTGGCTTTGGGGGCATAATCGTCACGTCACAGGCCGTCGAAAGCACGCCCGCGGCGGCCAGCGGGCGGGCGTTCGGTTCCGTGATTACGACGCTGGCTGATTCGAACGGCCCGGTTGCGACGCCAGCGGCCGGCGGCCCGTTGATGGTCGCGGCGGTCGATGAAATCACTTCGTCCCCAGTGCCCAAACGATCGCCCGCGATTCCCGACGATCAAGCCGGTGACTGATTCAGCCGGACGCTGTCAGGCAAAGACGAACTTCGCGGACTCACCAGGCGATTTCGGGCCGCGCGGTGTCAGCGTCCATGTGAACCGGCAAGCGCCATACATGCGCTGCTGCGCGGTCGGTGAAATACAGCGACGAGTCCCACGGTTGATCACCGGAAACATCACTGCCGTAACGGCCGTGAGAACCGATGGCGCCGGCAGTCGCGCTGGGCATGTCGGCAAAACGGGCTTTTTCCCGAGAATCCGCACACATTTTGCCTACAGGCTTACCCTAAGGTAGCGTTTTACTTAGCAGGCCGCGATTTCGGCCCGCCGAGTCGTTACTCCAGAAAGTCCACGGTCGACTATTCTCCACCCGGGACATTGTCGCATGCGAATTTTCCTTGCTTGTTTATTGCTGTTGGTGGCGCCGGTGCTGCTGGTAGTCGTTGTCAAGGGTTATCAGCAATACCAGGCACAGCAGTTTGAGCAACAGAAGGCCTCCTCCGCCCCGCAAGCCCCGGGTGAGGTTCTTTTTTTCAATGCCTCCTGGTGTGGACCCTGCCGCCAGATGAAACCGATCGTGACCCAGTTGCGCCGCCAAGGCTATCACTTGCGTGACGTCGACGTCGACCAAAACAAGTCTCTGGCCCACAAGTATGCCATCCACGGCATTCCGACGTTCGTGTTCGTCAAGAACGGCACCGAAGTGCATCGTTTCTCGGGCGGCACGTCGGCGGAAAACTTGCGGAAATTGTGCTCCAGTCCGGCCTACCACTAGCACGTCCATGAGCCGGCGTTCGCGCTGAATTGGCCTCTGATAGCACGGGTTTTTGCTCGCGCTTCCCAAGGCGAAATTGCTCTGGATCGATCCTGGGCAATTTGAGAGACTTCGCCGCCATGACGCTGTGCGCCACCATACACCGTCCCAAAAGCCGCTCGCCGGGCCGCTGCGCGCGCTGCTTGCCATGCACGATTGTCGTCGTCTTGGCGCTAGCGGCTTGCCCGGGGTGTTCGCGTTGGAACTGGCGCGGCGAGGGATTCGGCGACGGCACCGGGCGGTGGGCCGAAAAGATGCGTCCGCCGGCCGACGAAAAACAATTTTCCGGCTTGGATGCGCGGGCCCAAGAAATCGAACGCAACCTGGGCGTCCGATAAATTGCGAGCCCCGATCGGCCCACGATGGCGCATCCGTCCGACCGCGGCCACTGGCCAACGTGGCTACTTGGCTACTTGCTCGACCGGCGGCTCACCGGGGTGATAGACCGTCTTGGCGCCGGCCAAGACGTCGGGCCACTCGAACAACTCGGTCTTCAGCTTGCACTGGGAGAGCAATCGCGCCTGGTCAAAGTAATGCGGCGATTTGGGATCGCCGCTTTGGCCGAAATTGAGCGCGGTAGCGCCGCGAATCTTCGGCCCGAACTCGTACACCGCGACATAACTGGCGCCAACCAGCCCATAGCGCTTGTTGATCGACATCACGAACGGAATCTTGATGGTCGGCGAATAATACTGCGTAAACACGACTCCCAATGGGCCGGGCGCGCCCAGGCTGGGCAGGCTGGGCAACTTGTCGTCGAACGATAGTTCGTACAGATCGACCATGTTCGGCCGGCGCTGAATGCGGAACAAAGTTGCCCACGGCACGCGCCAGTCACCATGGCTGGCCTTCAGCTTTGCAGCCGAGTCGATGAGCGCTTGAAACTCGAGCTTCGGATCCTTGACAAATTGCGGCAATAGCGTCTCGGCCGGATACTCCATGCCGTACAACGCTTCGTACCAGGCTTCGCAGAGCGTGGCTTGCGTGCTGTCGGCCGAAACGCGGCAGTCCCAATCCAGCAAGTGCTTCAAATAGGGTTCGACCTGGGCCGCAAGTTCCGGGTCGGTTGCGCGCAACTCTTCGAAGCGGCGGCCGTATTGAGGCAGTTGCTCCTGCGCCCAGTAGACCTTCGTGTCGAAGGCGGCTTGCTGCACATCCTCGAAGGTGACGGACTTCATTTCCCTCAACAGTTGCCTTGAGATCTTGGCCCGTCGCTTGTCCTGGTCGCTGTCCTCGACCATGTACGGCGGATAGTTCGCCGGCTCGCAGTTGCCGGTGTCGCAGGTGGTAAATGGACTGGAATTGCAGTTCTGCACGTAGCCTGCCGGCGGATTGAGCAGTTGCGGCAGTTCGTCGATCGCGTGGACGCCATTCCACGCGGTCCGCGGATCGGCCCCGTCGACGGGCAGGCTCCAGTTGAATTGCGGATCGCGACGCGGCACGCGGCCGTTATACAGATAGAAAATGTTGCCGGCTTGATCGGCATAGATCACGTTCATGATCGGAAACTGCTGCTGTGCCAGGCCAATCTTGAACTCATCGAAGTTCCTGGCTTTGACCAGTTCCAACTGTTGCCGCATCATGACGCCGTCGAGTCCGGCGATGCGCGCCGCCAGATAGTGTTCATTGTCCTGCTTGACGACGATCGGTCCGTGATGCGTCTTGCGCAGCGTGACGACGCGATTCGTGGTGCCCTTGCCCGTTCGAATCTTGATGGTCGTGGTCCACTCGGTGGCCTCTCGATAGCCGTCGCCCCAGCGATAGCGCAGCGGGTGCGCCGGGTCGTCGAACGTCACGCGCCATACATCGGCGATGTCGGGTTCGTTGGTCGTGAACGTCCAGCCAAGGTGTTCATTGTGACCCAGCGTCGGCAGGCAATTGCCGAACATCGTAGCGCCCGTAAAGGCCCAGCCTTCGTCGCTGACCAGATGGGCTTCGTGCATCTGGGAAAAGCCGAACCACGGCAAATGCGGGTTGACGAACAACATGGCATGGCCCGACTTCGTCTTCGCCGGCGCGATGGCCCAGCCGTTGGAGCCGGCGGCCGTCCAAATCAGGTCGTTCGACCGCGGCAAAAAGTTGTGTGAGAGTCGCGTATAGCGAAAGCACAATTCGAGCAGAATCTGCCGGCCATATGCCGCCACGTGCCAGGGCTCAAAGTGATTGATCAGACGCGGCGCGGTGTCGGGATGTTTGGCGAGATAATAGTTCAAACCCAACGTGAAGGCGGCGCAGATCGATTGCAAACGGGGCTCCAGGCGATCGAAAGCGGCTTGCGATTGCGGCACCACCTCGAAGGCCCGGTTCAGCAGGTCGGAGTTGAGCCCGTGAAAACCATGCACCTCGCTGTAACGGCCCAAGCTCAGGATATACGTGTCTTCAATCTGCCAGAAATTGTCCTCCGCTTGCGCGTAGGCGTACCCGAACACGACATGTTCGTCGCTGTGGCCATGGATATGCGGCACGCCGTAGGCGTCGCGATAGATCGTCACGCCGCGGGCCAGCCGTGCGGCCTCGGCCAGCTCACTGCCGCTCAAGTGAGCGGCGGCGGACGCTTCGGAGGGCGGACTGGGGGTCGAATCGGCCCAGAGCCCAGCGGTACATAACACCCAAGCCGCGCAGGGAATCCCTAGCCGCTTGAGAAGCGCGGTTGGAAACCCAGACATGCCTCTCCCTCCAAGCTCCGTCACTACTGTATCACTCTTCCTAATTATCGCAGACCGCCTGCCTTCGTCCAAATCGAAGCGGCCGGCCCGTCAATATATGCCTGCCGGACACTTACCGCCCAGGTCAAAACGGGTGGGGAACAGCCAGCGGGCCGTACAACTCGGGGCGGCGGAATCGAAACAGGTACTCGGGCTCACAGCGTGCTTGCTCGAGTTGGCCAGCGTGCAGGTCGGCCAGCAGAATCCCGCACTCGCCCGCGGCGGCGGTCCACTCGGCCAGCCGTGTGCCGCGCGGGCTGACGATCAGGCCACCGCCGGGAAACTCCTGTTCGACTCCGGCGCAGGCGACGCGTCCTACGTAATTGCAGGCGACAACAAAGACGCCGTTTTCGACGGCTCGGGCGCAGATGGCCGGCGCCGCCCATTGGGCCCAGCCGATTGGATCGCGCGGAGGCGGATCGGCCGCGAACGGCATGAGCACGATTTCCACGTTCTGGACGGCCAACAAACGGGTTGATTCCGGTATCAAGGCGTCAAAACAGATATTGGCGCCGATGCGGCCCAACGGTGTTTCGACAACCCGCGGCGCTTCTCCTGGGTTGTAAAACGGCATCTCGAACATCGGCACGTGCATCTTTCGCCACCAGCCCAGCAGGCGATCCGGTCCGACGAGCAATTGGGTGTTGTAGAGCAGGTTTCCGGCGTCTTCGAGGATGCCGGCGCTCAACAATACGTCGTGCCGCGAGGCAATCGCCCGCAGCACCTCGACCGCCGGCGAATTGAGCCCGATGGCGAGTCGGCGGGCTTCTGCCAGGGCTTGCCGCAGCCACGCCTCGTGGTCCTGGCGCGGGTGATTGGGAATAAACCCGCTCAGCGACAATTCGGGAAACAGGACCAGCTTAGCTCCCTCGGCCGCGGCCCGAGCGGTCCACTGGTCAATTTTTTCCAGGTTGGCCTCGATTTCTCCGGGTCGCGTATCGGCGGCGACCGCGGCGACTCGCACTCGATCAAGCATGAAGCTGGTCCCCCGCGAAGACTTGGACAACGACCCGACGCCGTATCAAAATCGGCGGCTACGATCCCGCGCGCCTCCCGACCGAGGCCGCTCGCACGTGGCAGATTCTACTCGGGGCCCGGCCTTGTGGGCGAGGCCGGCAAACGCGAACACGGCGCAAAAATCCGTCTCATGACGGGCCGAACTCATTCGCCCCTTTTCCGGCGGCTATGGGGCCGGTACGCTTGAGGGTCGATCGCCAGCGCGACTCGGAAGATCGCGCAGGCAGCCCGCTGGTGTCTCACCACTTTTATTGCCAGAAAAGGAGCGCTCGATGGAGCGAAAAGGCCAGACGCTTTCCAACACAATCGAGGTCATCGACGGCAACCAATATACGGAATGCAGGTTTGAGAATTGTCAGATGGTGTTTCGCGGCGGGGAGATGCCGGCGATCACCAACTGCCATTTTCAAGATTGTGAGTGGCGTTTCGAGGATGCCGCCGAACGCACGCTGCATTTCATGAAGCAGCTTTATCATGGCATGGGCCCGGGCGGCGTCCAACTGATCGAAGCAACGCTGGCCATGCTTCGCCAGGCCGAAGCCCAGAGCGGTCCTTGACCTCGTCTGTGCGGCGGCGGGGCCGCACGTTGACCGCGACGGGTTTCGCGCGCCGTCGTGGCCGCTTTAGAGCCTATCCGAGAACCGGCGGGGACTGTCCCGATTTTGCGCAGTCCGCGGAGCAAAATGGGACTGTCCCCCTCTCCGAGACGGTTCTCGGATATGCTCTTAGTTCGAGTTTCGCAGTTTTTGCTAGCTTATTGAACAATAGGACGAGCCTCGCTCACGATGAGGGTGGGTTTGCAAACCATCCA
>JBGQHN010000145.1:0-10261 GCA_041497975.1 Planctomycetia bacterium
CGACGACCACGGAGCGACCTGGCATCTGGGCGGCGGCCTGGTCGGTTCGAGCAACCCGCTCGTACAACACGCCAACGACGGTTCCAACGAGAACTCCTTGGTCGAGCTGTCCAACGGCGACATTTACATGAGCATCCGCGTGCAGCGAGAAGGGTCGCACTTTCGCGGCCAATCGATCAGCACGGACGGCGGCATTACGTGGTCGGACATGGCGCCCCAGAACGACCTGCTGGTTTACCAGGTGGAAGGCAGCGTGCTGCGGCTGAACGACAACGTGCTGTTGTTCGCGTCGCCCGCCAGCACGGACGAAGGCGACCCGTACCGTCATGAAATGACGATTTGGGCCAGTTACGACGATGGCCAGGATTGGGTGAAACGCAGAGTCGTGTTTTTCGGATATGCCGGCTATTCGGATATGACGATCGTGGGACCCGATACAGTCTTGCTGAGCTTCACGCGAGGATGGTCGGGTGGGCTCAACCAGGCGGACAGCGGATTCAACTCGCCGTTTTTCTACGCCGAGATCGGGCTGGCGCGAATTAATTTGAGTTGGCTGGAGGACACCGATCCGTACGAGTTCAGTTGGTACTTTAATGAGAAGGCGCCCGGCGAATTGGCCTCGTTCCGCGGCACTTCCATCCAAGACTACGGGCCATGGGACCAACGGGCGCAACCGCGCGGGTCGAATGCGAGTTCCGCGTCGCGGTACGCGGCCGGCGCGGCCAGCGATAGCGCGTTGAATCTGAACGGCCTGTCGGTCAACAACGTTGTCGTGTTGACTCAAACCTTCAACGACGCCCTGTACGTCGGTCCCGACGACAGCTTTAGCGTGCAGATCGAGATGAACACCACGGACAGTACGGGGGTCATCATCGGCACGCGCCCGACGATCCGCAATTGGACGTTGCAAATCGTCGCTGGGAAAGTGCAGTTCTCGCTGTTTGACAGCGAGAATACGGCCGTCATCACCAGCGACCAGGCGATCAACGACGGCCAATGGCATCACGTGGCCGCGGTGCGCGACGCGACCTCGCGGTTGTTGAAGCTCTATATCGACCACGCCCCGGCCGCGGCGGAAGTTACCGACACCGCTACCAAAGCGTTTGGACCCAGCGAATTTGCCCTGGTCGACCCGGTATATCTGGGCAACTACAACTCGCTAACGCTAGCGGGCAAATTGGATTTCACTGTCGACACGCTGCGCGTCACGCGGGCGGCCCTTTTGCCGCAGGCATTCTTTTCGGCCGATCTGATTCCTCCGACGCCCCCGCAGCCGCCCAGCTATTCGCTGCTCGCGCCGACTTCGCTCCCCGGCTTGCAGCTTTGGCTGCCGGCCTACGACCCGACCAGGTATTTCAATGACTTCGCCTCCGCGGTCGGCCCGTTCCCGCTCGTGCCCTACGACGGCATGGCCACGCGCACGACCATCGACGCATCGTCCCATGCCTTCCTGGTGCAAACAGACAATCAATACCGCCAGGTTTTGTATGCCCACGACGCGGTGATTGGCAGCTATTGGGAACACAGGGCGGCTCCCGGCGCGACGTTCGGGTCTGAGTGGTGGGTGCACAACCAGTCGAGCGGCGTCACGCCAAATAAATTCGACTTCGTGCAAAATACGGGCGTGTTCACCCTGTCCACGTTTGTGAAACTCGGCGCTTCGACCGGCGGCTACATGACCATTTTCGACACGAGCGACGCGTCCACTTCGAATCCGGGCGTTAGCCTGTTCGTGCAGAGCGATGGGACCTTGTTTTTGGCAGTCACCGGCGGGACGCTTGGTCCGGTGCGATTCTTCGAGTCGGCGCCCGCGGGCGCCATGGCGCCCGGCGAGTGGTATCACGTAGCGGTGGTCGGCAACGGCCCGGGCAATCCGGTGAAGTTTTACGTCACGCCCGCCGACGCGTCCGCGGTTACGTCGTTCGACTCCACCAGCCCGTTGGCCGGCGCCAACGGAAACTATCCCACGAACCTGGCGC
Source organism: Planctomycetia bacterium (assembly GCA_041497975.1). Taxonomy (GTDB): domain Bacteria; phylum Planctomycetota; class Planctomycetia; order Pirellulales; family PALSA-1355; genus PALSA-1355. The sequence goes on from JBGQHN010000145.1 coordinate 1,980, forward strand.
ACGAGCTGTTCATCGGCTCGCGTTCGAACAAGGCATCGCCGGGCATTGCGCCGTTCAACGGCGGGTTGGTCAATGAGGCCATTTTTGACCAGGCGCTGACGCCGGCGCAGATTGAGCAACTCTTCTTGTTCGGCACCGGTTTCAACGAATTGCCCGTGGTTGACCTCAACGGCGCCGCGCCCGGCGAGGACTATGCCACCAGCTTCGTGGCCGCCGGAGGCGCCGTGCTCATCACGGACACGGCCACGATCGCCGACTTGGACGGCGTCAATCTTGTTTCACTGACGGCGACGCTCGACGGCGCCCAGAGCGGCGATCTGTTGTGGGCCTCCACGACGGGAACCAACATCGTGGCCAATTTCGACGGTGCCACGCTCACGCTGAGCGGCGTCGACACCGTGGCCCACTACCAGCAGGTGCTGCAAACGGTCACTTATGACAACACGGCCGGGGGACCAACCGCAACCACGCGCAATGTCAGCTTCGTGGCCACCGATGAAATGGGCGGTGAGAGCCTGGCGGTGACGTCTTCAATCGCCGTGCAGTCCGCGGTCGTGGGCCGGCACCTGTTCTACAACCAGTCGGGCACCGGCGGGGCGACGGTGCGCTACGACGGAAACGACGCGGCCATCAACGCTCTCGACGACAATGCGATCGCTACCGACAAAGTAGCTTACCTGCCGGATTCCGGGCCCGCCACGTTTGCCAACGTGTCCAGCTACTCGAAGGGTATCAATGGCATCATGATCGACATTGCCGGCCCTCACGGCACGATCACGGCCGCAGACTTTATCTTTCGCGTGGGCAACAACAATGCGCCCAACAACTGGAACGATGCCAATGGGCCGACCAGCATCTCGGTGCGGGCCGGGGCGGGCGCGAACGGTTCGGACCGCGTGACGATCATCTGGAACTCGGGCGCCGCGACCAAAGAGTGGCTGGAAGTCATCACACTGGCCAACGCCAATACGGGCCTGGCTCAAAGGCCGGGCTATCCGGCGGGCCAGGCCGACGCATTCTTCTTGGGCAACGCCGTGGGCAATACCGGGGCCGGCGATACGCCGATCAACGCCACGGTGAACGCCATCGACGAAGGCGGCGCTCGCAACAATCCGCAGGTGGTCGGAAATAACATCCCGATTACGAATTTATACGACTTTAACCGCAATGGCGTGGTCAACGCCGTTGACGAAGGCATTTCGCGCAGCAATGCCACGAACGCCGCGACCGTGCTCAAGTACATCAATATCGGTAGTCCGCCAGCGGCGCCGGAAGGCGGGGGCGGTGGAGTTGGTGGCGAAGTTGGCGTCGGTGCCGAAGGCGTCGTCGCGTCGGCCCTGGCCATGTCAGCCAGCGCGCAGTCGGAAGCGCCGGCGCCCCGGCGGCTGGGCCCGCGATTGGACGAAGTCGAAGCGAATCGTGATCGCGGCGCCCGGATCGTCCAAAGCTTGGGGCAAGGGAACAGTCCGGGGGCACGCAAGAGGTTTGTCGAGGCAGACCGGATCGCGGACGTATGGGGCCTGGACGACGAGCTGGTCGATTCGCTGCTGGCCGCTCTTGGCGTCGACGCGTCGGGCGCAGCGCCTCGCGCGAAGCCTTAATTCCCTTCGTCCTTTGACAATTCGCAAAACAACGCAAAACCAAAACCAAAACAACGGGTCAGAACTATTTACGTCAGCAGCCGTAAATAGTTCTACCCCGTTTGTCTACCCGTTTGTCTACACATGCTCACGAAGCGTGATCATGGCACCCGGCGGTCAACAATAACCCGAACTGGAACCAGCGGCGCTTAGGGGCGGTCATGGCGGGTGTCAGTCGTCCCGGCGAGTCCTAGAGAAAATCCACGCCAGGAGCACTGATGCCAACACAGCCCCAAGCAGGAGGATGATTCCAAATGCAACGACCATCCTGAGCTGAGGCGGCAGAAAATAGAGATAAACGTCTTCGGGGGGCATTCCGCCATTGTAGCAGGGGGCGGGGTCCTCCAGACTTTCCGGAAGTGGCCATTTAGTCTGGTGCTCGCCTTGTCTTGAAGCGGTCGAGCGCGAGGGACCCACTACCGGGGTGGGGTGGTGTGTCCCTGGTGTGTTGCCGATTCTTTTTGTTTGTCCGTCATGAATTCGGGGGGAATGAACGGTGCATGTGGAGAGCCACGTCAAGCCGGCAAGCCCAGGGCGCGGCGGCCGGCGTCTGTCAGCCGGGCCACGGTCCACGGCGGGTTCCAGGTAAAGTCGACCATGACGTCGCGCACGCCCTTGACCTTCAATAGTCGTTCGCGAATGCCCGGCTCGACGCGTCCTCCACCCGCCGTGACCAGGAAGTTGTACGCGGGCCGCCCGCGATGGGGCATGGTCACGAGAATCGAAACGACGCCGTCGCGCTGGCGGACGTCGTAGATGTAGCCCATGTCGACGACGTTGGCGTCGATTTTGTAGAGCTGTTCGTCGCGGACTTCACGCAGGGCGCTCCAGATGGCGGTCTTGAGCGGCGCGGTCGCTTTCGTTTCGCCGAATCGTGCCAGGCTGCCGGTTGCGCCGACCGCGGCCGCGCGCGGAGCATCGGCCGGATGGGCTTCCAGGGGGTTTAGCAGTTGGTGGCGCAAGCGCTCGACCTTTGCCGCGGCTTCTGGCCCTTCATAGGGCGCGACCAGGTAGGCGTTCTTTTGCCGAATCGAAGCGCCGGCCTTGAGCCGCGCGTCCTTGTCGACCGGATAGCGGCTCCACAGTTGGCCGTGGCCGTCGTAGTGCAACGTCGGCACGCCGCCGTGTGCGAGACTGTCGAACCCTTCGGCCGCATGCTCCAGCCACAAGGCAATGAAGGCATCGTGGCTTTGGCGATTGAAGAAACCGACGCCCCACAGATTCGCGGCGCTGGCGGCGGGCACGCTTCCCTCGTGCAGCTTGCCCTTGTGATCGAACCACAGCGTGTCGGTAAACGAGTAGCCCGAGAAGACCCATTCGTCGTCCCGCATCGCCGCGACGTCGACGTCCTTGACAACGTCGATTTGACCTTGCTTGAAGAAGTAGGGCAGGCCGGCATAGAACACGTACGTTTGATCCATGTGTACGCGGCTGGGCGTAAACACGGGGTGCATGGGACTGTAGGGAAACCCCCAGCGGCGAACACGCGCGCACAAGGGGCCCCGCACGACCTCATGATTGGGACAGGCGGGCCAGTTGCGCATCCGCAACTTTTGAAAATGCTCGGCGTCGACGTAATCGTGCGCCCAGTCAATGCCCGGCGGTTCGCCGTGCCCCTTGCCGCCGGCGTACAGCTCCAGAGAGTGCTGTCGCTTATAAATCAGCCGTTCCAACTGGCCCATTTGGTGCGACAGGCGGGCCGTGAAATGATGGTTTTCGATGTCCAGGGCGTATCCTTCGCCGCTGACGCGCAGGTCGGTCGCATAGTCGGGCCGTTCGGCCAGGGGATTTCCGTAAAACACCACATAGGACGCTTGCGAGTGCGCGGCAACGTCGGCCGAAAACACGAGCTGGCAGCGCCGCTCGCGCCCGCGGCGGGTCTCGGCATAGACCTGGCAGGGGATTTCTTGCAACGCGCCAGTGGCCGAGTCCAAACGAGCCACGCGCAGCTCTCGACCCAGGTCGCTCGCCTGGTCGTCTCGAAAGGCGATCGCCAGATCCACCGGCTCGCCGGAACGCTCGATGCCCACCGTTTCAAAAAGGTTGAGCGGCTTCGCGTGCTTCCAGCCGTCTGCCCAGCGGGCCCAGGTCTTGCCAAGAGCCTCGACGTCGACAACGTGGTCGGCCGAAATTGCGGGCTGGGCCAACTTGCCCTGCACCTGCTGCTCAAAGATCAAAGATTCTTTCATGGACTCGGACAACGACATGGCCAGGTCCAGGTCGCCTGCCGCGTACGCCGCCTGCAACAGGCGGACTTTCTCCGGCACGCTGTCGGTGCGGTCTGAGAATGGGACGTCTTTCATGCGATAAGTCTCGGCACTTCCGGTTCGCGCAATTAGTCACGTCGCAGCGCGCATGGGTCAGTCGGGGCGCTCGAAATGCACCAGCCAATCTTCGTTCAGCTCGACGTGCTTGATCGCGTAACGCCGGTAGGTATACGTGATGTGCATCCGCGCGTCGGAAGACTGGATAATGCAGGGATACGAGTACTCGCCTGGGTTCGACTCCAGGTGTAGCGGCTTTTCCCAGGTCTGGCCCTCGTCGAGCGATCGGGCTATGCACAGCGGCGTGCGGCTGGTTTGTGAATCGTTGAACACGAGCACGAGATGTCCGCCCGCGAGCCGGGCCATCGTGATGCCCGCGTTGGGATTCTTGAGCGCGGTGGGTTCGGCCTGGTTCCAGGTTTGACCATCGTCGCGCGACTCGATTTTCGTGATGAAGCGCGAATGGCGCAGGTAGGCCAGTAGCGATCCATTTGCCCGCTGTACGACCGCCGGCTGGCTGCCGCCGCGCGTAAACCCGGCTCTTCGCCAGGAACCGTCGGGCTCGAGCGTCAAAAAGTGCGATCCATCGACCTCGTCCAGGCTTCCTTCGACGGGCAAAAGCAGTTTGCCACTGGCGAGCTTGATCGGCGGATTGCGCGGCACACACCACAGTGTTTCGTCGAGCAGCACTCGGTCCTCGCTCCAGGTCGTGCCGTGGTCAGTCGAGGTGCGAACCATGAGCCGGCAGTGATTCCAGCCGCTTCCCCGGCGCATGGGCCGCGTGCCTTCCATCCGCGCCCAGACGATGTATATGCGGTCGCTCGCGTGGCGGAAGATGACGCCGTTACCGGGCGGCTGTGCGGCGTTTTGCACCAGCGCCTGCGGCTGGCTCCAGTTTTTGTCTTGTGGCCTTCGGCGCGCGAGAAACAGCGCCTGATCGTCGGCCGATTCGTAGCTGCCGCCGTACCACAGGCAGAGCAGATCATTGTTGGCCGCCTGGCAGATCGTGGAACAGTGGTGGGCGGCGGCTGTGGGGATCTTTTCGAAGACCAGCTCCGACGCAAAGAAAACCGTGCCATAAGGGTCTTCCAACTCTCGTTTCGCGGCGGGCTCGTCGATCGGCGTCCCTTGGGCGGCAGGCCCCGCGCGCTCGACCGGCTGCCTGGCCAAGAGGTTGCCCACCGCGGCTGCGAATGCCTGGCGGGCTTCGTCGTCATGGAGTCCGCCATGAAACACGAGCGCGCCGCGACGGTCGAGAAGGAACAGCTCCGGCGTCACTCGGGCGCCGAACTGGCGGGCGACGGCGCCCCCGGGATCACGATAGACGGGAAAGATGACTCCACTTCGCTGGGCAAACGCGCGAAGCTCGTCGCCCGATTCAGCGGCCTGCGACGAGACGCCCACGATGAGCGCGTTTCGTAACCGGATTTTTCGGTAGATCTGGTTGATGTCCGCGATCGCCCGCGCCGTCGCGTCACAGCGACTCGACAGGAACAGCACGGCCGTGGCGGGCCGCTCGCCGTAATTGTTCATGACGATTCGCTCGCCCGACAACGCGGCCAGGTTCACCGGTCCGACTGAATCGCCCAACTCCAGGGCAGATGCCGGCGAAACGTCCGCGATCACAAAGGCGGCCGCGAGCATCCACAATATTCTGTTCATGCGAGCATTCCTTCCGTCGCTGGCTGCTTTAATGCTGTCGGTACCATGTGGCGGTCGGACCGCCGCCGGTGAGCACGCTGTGCCGGATGCACTATATCCTGGGCGGAAGCGGGCCTCAACGATTGGCGAGCTATGCGGGGCGTCGCGCCCTTGATTGTGAAACGACCGGGCATGGGCTACGATTTGAATTTCCTGGGCACAACGACCGAGCGACGTTCGCGCGTGCTTCGGGAGAATAAAAAGGGGACATTCTGAATTATTCTGAAAAAGTAGAATGTCCCCTTTTTCGCGCCGCCGCGAGGGGAGCAGTCACGATGAATCTGGATCGTTTCGCCCGCGTGAGCCTGTGCCATCGGCCGACTCCGCTGGAGCCGATGAGCCGACTGACGGATTACCTGGGCGGACCTCGGCTCTTTGTCAAGCGCGACGACTGCACGGGGCTGGCCACCGGCGGCAACAAGACGCGCAAGCTCGAGTTTCTGATGGCCGACGCGTTGGCACAAGGAGCCAACACGGTGATCACGATCGGAGGCACGCAATCGAATCATTGTCGACAGACGGCCGCGGCAGCCGCCAAGTTGGGCCTGAAGTGCGAGCTGATCCTGGCCCACCTCTCGCGCTTTGAAAGCTCAACGTATGAAAGCGGCGGCAACGTGCTGCTCGACGGTCTGCTGGGGGCTACGTTGCACGTTGCGGCCGACATGGCAGCCGCCACCCGGCGCGCCGCCGAGCTGTGCGACCTGGTGCGCGAGCGGGGCGACACGCCGTATCTCATTCCCGCCGGCGGATCCAGCGCGATCGGCGCGTTGGGCTACGTTGATGCGGCGTTGGAACTGGCTGCCCAGGCCCAGGAGCGAAATCTGAAAATCGACCACGTGGTGGTCACCACCGGAAGCTGCACGACGCACGCCGGCCTGATCGTCGGTTTCGAGTGCGTCCGTCGAATGCCGGAACTGGACTGTCATCCCCGCGTCATGGGCATTTCCGTGTTCCAGCAGCGCGAGGGCGCGCTGGCGACCGTGCGACAGAAGGTGCGAGAAACGGCGCAGTTGGTCGGGCTGGGCGATGCCGCGCTCGACGCGCGCGTCGAGGTCAAGGACGACTACCTTGGCGGCGGTTATGGCGAGCCAACCGAAGCGATGGTCGAAGCCGTCGCGTTGGCGGCCCGGCTCGAGGGGCTGCTGTTGGATCCGGTCTACACGGGCAAGACATTGTCCGGCTTGATCGACCTGGCGCGGCGAAACTTCTTCGCCAAGACCGACAACGTGGTGTTCTGGCACACGGGCGGCACGCCCGCGCTGTTCGCGTATCGGGAAGCGTTCGAAAGAATCCTGCCGGGGCATGAGGTCGGCAAGGGTTGAGGCGCGGCAAGATCGCGTCGCGGGTATATGCTCACGATTCGTGAGCATGGTACCCAACCGAGGGCATGCCCATGGTTGGAACTGCCGGGCAGCGGAGATATCATGGGTGACATCGGCCGCAGGCTCGATGAGGTCACCTGACGATGATGGCAACGCTTGGATCGGCTGCGGGGCTCTGGCGACGATGGCGAATCGTCGTGGCTGCCTGTCTGGCGGCCTCGGCCCAGTTGGCCGTTTCGGCCGAGCCGCCAAACGGGCCGACGTTCGAGTCCGACGTATGGCCCATCCTGGCGACGCGCTGCACGGCGTGCCACGGCGGCGATAAACCGAAGGGCAAGTTGGATCTTCGCAGCGTTGCATCGATGCTGGGGGGCGGCGAAACGGGGCCGGCGCTAGTGCGCTTCGATCCCCAAGCCAGTCTGCTCGTCGAGAAGATCGAGCAGGGCGAGATGCCGCCTGCGGGCCAGCGACAGCTCTTTCCGGAGGAAGTCGCGACCCTGCGCGCCTGGATCGCGGTCGGCGCGCCGGCCCGAAATCCCGACGCGATCCCGCCGCCGGTCTCCCCGGTTCGCGACGTCGATCGACGGTTCTGGTCGTTTCGGCCACTGGCCGCGGCGAGCGTGCCGGCGGTGCAGAAACGTGAGCAGGTTCGCACGCCGATCGACTGCTTTCTGCTGGCGAAGCTGGAAGCCAAGGGCTTGTCGTTTTCGCCCGACGCCGAGGCGACGACGCTCGTGCGGCGCGTGCACCTCGATTTGTTGGGGCTTCCGCCCCAGCCGGCCGAGGTCGCGGCCTTTCTGGCCGATGGAGAGCCCGGCGCCTACGAACGCCTGCTCGATCGGTTGCTCGCCTCACCGCATTTTGGCGAACGTTGGGGGCGGCATTGGCTGGACGTCGCCGGATATGTCGACACGATCGGCTTCGACGTGGACGCCACGAACGTCATGCTGGCCGAGGGCAAGTGGCTGTACCGCGACTATGTGATCCGCGCCTTCAACGAAGGCAAGCCATACGATCGCTTCATAATCGAGCAACTTGCGGGCGACGAGCTGTACGACTGGCGACGCGCCGAGCGCCTTACGCCGGCGATGCGCGAAGCGCTGGTGGCCACCGGCTACTTGCGGACCGCGCGCGACTTGACTCACGAGGACGTGGGCCAAATCAAGCAAAACTATTTCGGCATCATGCACGACACGCTGGAAACCGTCGGCACCGGGTTGCTCGGCCTGACGCTCAATTGCGTGCGCTGTCACGACCACAAGTTCGATCCCATTCCGCAAGAGGACTACTACCGGCTGATGGCCATGCTGACTCCGGCCTACAATCCCGAAGCCTGGCGGCCGGTCGTGCCTACG
>JBGQHN010000146.1:0-10251 GCA_041497975.1 Planctomycetia bacterium
GTAGTTGCAGCCGGCCGCGGTCAAAAGCACCAGCAGGTTGTCGGCCGAATTTTGATCGGCGGTGGCGTGGTTCGTATAGCACACGTCGCAACCCATCGGTAGCCCCAGTAACTTGCCCATAAAATGGTCTTCCAAGCCAGCGCGAATGATCTGCCGCTCGTCGTAGAGATATTCGGGACCGATGAATCCGACCACGCTGTTGACCAGAAACGGTTCAAAAACCCGTGCCAGTCCGTAGGCCCGCGCCTCGAGGGTCAACTGGTCGATGCCGTGGTGCGCTTCGGCCGATAGCGCGCTGCCCTGGCCGGTTTCGAAGTACATGACGTTATCGCCGGCCCACGCCACGTCGCGCACGCGGTGGTGCTCGATCACTCGCTCGCGCGCGTCGCGCACGAGCGACGCGCTGATGCCGAAGCTCGCATTGGCCGCTTGGGTGCCCGCCAGCGATTGGAACAGCAGGTCGACCGGCGCGCCGCGATCGAGCGCGGCCAGTTGGGTCGTGACGTGTGCCAGGCAGCAGTGCTGCGTCGGCGCGCCCGAGACGGTGATCAGCCGGTCGAGAGACCGCAAAATGCCGGCCACGGTGTCAACCGATTCGATGGCCGGATTGACCCCGATCACCGCGTCGCCGCAGCCGAACAGCAGTCCTTCGACCGCCGACAAGAGGATTCCGCCCAAGTCGTCGCTCGGATGATTCGGCTGCACGCGAATGCCCAGCACGCCGCGCTGGCCCATCGTGTTGCGGCAGCGCGTGACGTTGCGAATCTTGCTGGCCGCCAGCACCAGATCCTTGTTGCTCATCAACTTGGCCACGCCGGCCGCGATCTCGGGCACGATGGCCCAGCGAAGGCGCGCTAGCGCGGCGCCGTCGGTGGCGTCGTCGAGCAGGAATTCGCGAAACTCGCCGACCGTCATGGAGGCGATTTCGCCGAAGCGCTCGCGATCGTGCGTTTCGAGGATGATGCGGCTGACTTCGTCGCGCTCGGGGTCGATGAGCGGTTGCTCGACGATCTCGCCGAGCCGCACGTCGGCCAGGGCCCGCTTGGCGGCCACGCGTTCGCGCTGGCTGGCGGCGGCGATGCCGGCCAGCGCGTCGCCCGATTTCTCTTCGTTGGCTTTGGCCAACAGTTCGCCGAGATCCGCGAATGTGTAACGGCTGCCGCGAATCGTGCTGTGAAAGGGCATGAAACCTCCGAGTGGGCCGTCTCATTTTATCCAGGGCGGCCGCCGAATACTAATCCACGCCGACGGCACGGCAGCGCGCCGAGTGGGCGAATCGAGGTAGTGAATTCACAATGGCCGGCTCTTGCTTTGATCGGGGGTTTGGGAGGAAACTGTGACCCATGGCAGGTGGCGGCAACCAATTCGATTTCGACTACCTGGTCGTCGGGTCCGGCTTTGGCGGCAGTGTCTCGGCGCTGCGGCTTGCGGAAAAAGGCTACTCGGTGGCGATCCTCGAACGCGGCCGGCGCTGGCGAAGCGAGGATTTTCCAAAAACCAACTGGAACGTGCGAAAATACCTGTGGGCCCCCATCGCGCGTTGCTTCGGCATCCAGGCGATCACCATGCTGCGCGACGTCATGATTCTGCACGGCTGCGGAGTGGGCGGCGGAAGCCTGGTGTATGCCAACACGCTGTTGGTGCCGCCGGACACGGTTTTTGACGACCCGCGCTGGCGCGCGCTGGGCGATTGGAAGCACGACCTGGCGCCTCACTACGCCACGGCGCAGCGCATGCTGGGCGTCACGACCGCGCCGTGCCCCACCGAGACCGACCACATGCTGCGCGAAATCGCTCGGGAGATGGGCCGTGGCGATACGTACCATCCCACGCAGGTCGGTGTTTTTTTCGGCGAGCCCGGCAAGACGGTCGCCGATCCCTACTTCGACGGCCAGGGGCCCGAGCGCGCCGGCTGCACCCAATGCGGCGGCTGCATGGTGGGCTGCCGCCACAACGCGAAGAACACCCTCGACAAAAACTACCTGTACCTGGCCGAACGGCTCGGCGCACGGATAATCCCGGAAAGCGAAGTGCTTGACATTCGCCCGCTCGCCGAGGGCGGCTACGAAGTCGAGACGCGCAAAATCACCGATTGGTTGTTCAAGCGGCGCCGCACGCTGCGCTCGCGCGGCATCGTGCTGTCGGGCGGGGTGCTGGGAAGCGTGCCGTTGCTGTTGAAATGCAAAGAGCGCGGTTCGCTGCCGCGGGTGTCCGATCGCCTGGGCACGTTCGTTCGCACGAACAGCGAGGCTTTGGTGGCCGCCACCAGCCGCCGTCGCGACGTCGATTTTTCGCGCGGCATTGCCATCGCCTCGGGCTTCCGTCCGAATGAAGAGACGCACGTCGAAATGGTCCGCTACGGCAAGGGACAGGATTTCATGTCGCTTTTGTTGACGGTGCTAGTGGGCGGCGGGCCGCCCTGGCCCAGGCCATTGCGTTTCGTGGCCGAAGTGGTCCGTCATCCGCTCAAGTTCTTGCGGCTGTGCAATCCCGTGGGCTGGGCCCGCAGGACGGGCATTTTGCTGGTGATGCAAACGCTGCCCAACCACATGAGCCTGAGTCTGCGACGGCGGTGGTTTTGGCCATTTGCGAAGCGCGTCGATTCGGTGTGGGATTCCGCCGCCAAAGTTCCCAAGTACTTTCCGATTGCCAACGAAGTGGCCCAGCGCCTGGCTGCCAAGGTCGAGGGCGACGCCTCCAGCGGCCTGGCCGAGGTGATGTTCAACCTGACCTCGACCGCGCATATTCTGGGCGGTTGCCCCATGGGGGCCGATCGCTCCGAGGGAGTGATTGACCGCTTGGGAAAGGTATTTGGTTATGATAACTTTTACGTCGCGGACGGCTCGATCGTTCCGGTGAATTTAAGCGTCAACCCGAGCTTGACGATATGCGCGCTGAGCGAATGGATCATGAGCCACGTCCCCGCAACGCAAACAGCCTCGGCCAGTTCCAAAGAAGGTGTACCATGTCAACCCTAACGCTCAAACAGCCGCCCTCCCCAACCGAGTACGTCGATCGTTGCGCCGGCGACCTGGCGGCGGCCAGGGCCAAGCTGATGGCGATCAGTCTGACCGAGCGCATCACGCTCTTGGAGGATTGCCTGGCGCGCGTGGTGAAGTTGGCGCCGGAGTGGGTGGAAGCGGCTTGCGAGGCCAAGGGACTTCCGCCCAACAGTCCCCTGCGGGCCGAAGAGGTCGCCGCCGGCCCGCTGGCCACGGCGCGACATTTGCGGTTGCTGATCCAGAACTACAGAGCGCTCGAGAAGACTGGTATAATCCCGCTGCCCGCCGCGCCCATCGAGCGCGACGACGGGACGTTGAGCGTGCAGGTCATGCCAGTCCGCGGCCTGTACGACTCGGTCGCGTTTGCGGGCTTCAAGGCACACAGTTGGCTCGCGCCGGGCGTGACGCGCAAAGACCTCGAGCGGCTGGGCAGCCACATCAAGCGCCCCCGGCCGGCCAAGACGGTGCTGGTGCTCGGCGCTGGCAACGTGTCGAGCATCCCGGCCACCGACGCGATTTCCAAAATCTTTCAGGAAGGTCACGTCGTGCTGCTGAAAATGAACCCGGTGAACGAGTATCTGGGTCCGATCTTCCAGCGATTGTTCAGCCGGTTGATCGAGGCCGGGTTCGTGCGGATCGTGTACGGCGGGGCGGACGTCGGCGGGGCGGCGGTGGCGCATCCGCTGGTCGACGAAGTCCACATCACCGGCTCGATTCACTCGCACGACGCGATCGTCTGGGGACCGCCGGGCGCCGAGCGCGAGCGGCGCAAGCGCGAAAACGATCCGCTCTTGAAAAAGCCGATCACCAGCGAGCTGGGCAACGTCAGCCCCTGGATCGTCGTGCCCGCAGCGTACAGCGACAAACAACTGCGCTTCCAGGCGGAAAGCGTGGCGGCGTCGATTACCAACAACGCGTCATTCAATTGCGTGGCCACAAAGATGATCCTGACGGCGAAAAAGTGGCCGCAGCGCCAGCAGTTCCTCGACCTGGTGCAAGCCGTGCTGGCGCAGGTCCCGCGGCGGCGGGCCTATTATCCGGGCGCGCTTGCGCGCTATCGCCGATTTTCCGGCACACAAGCGCCCGCCGATTCCGAGGGCCGCTTGCCCTGGACGCTGGTGCGCGATGCCGACGAAGCACAGGCGCCGCAGTTGTTCTGCGAGGAATCGTTCGTCTGCGTGTGCGCCGAGACCGGATTGGACGCCGCTGGCGACGAGGACTTTTTTCGCAAGGCCGTCGATTTTGCCAACGAGAAGCTGTGGGGCACGCTGAGCGCCGCCGTGACGGTGCACCCTGATTTTCGCCGCGCGAGCGAGAAATGTTTTCAAGACTGCCTCGCCCGATTGCGCTACGGCGCCGTCGGCGTCAATCATTGGCCGGCGCTCGTGTATGCCATGATGAGTCCGCCCTGGGGCGGCTATCCGGGCGGCACCCTGGCCGATGCGCAAAGCGGAATCGGCACGGTGCACAACACGTTTCTGCTCGAGGGAGTTCAAAAGACCGTGCTCGAGGGGCCGATCACGCTGGCGCCGAAACCGTTCTGGTTTCCCACCCACAAAAGGCCTGAGCCGATCGCCTGGAAGGTGTTGGATCTTTACGCGAAGCCGTCGGTCTGGAAATTGCCCGGGCTGGCCATGGCGGCGCTCGGCGGCTGAGGCGCCGGTCGTGCCCCATGCGGCCCCCGAGCCCATCGCGTCAACTCACCAGGAACGCGTTGTGGGCCAAGCGCGCGAGCGATTGCGGCAGCGCGATGCCCAAGGCTCGCCGCGCATGTACGGGGTCTTTGACCAGTTCCTGCTGATCGAAGACCACAAATCGCCCGGCCTCGGCGCTGGCCGCCATTTCATCGAGTAATTGTCCCGCGTCGCGCTGGCCGTCGACCAGCGGGAGCAAATGCCGCTCGAATTGCTCGAGGCGGACCGCCTCGTGCTTGCGGTTCGTGGCAACGTCGCCACGCTGGGCCTGCCAGCGCGCCAGGGGACTGGCCTGGGGCTTGTCAGAGACGGTCGTGGTGAACGATTGCGGCCCCGCGTTGACCGCGGCGATTCCGCCGGCGCAGCATTGCATCAGATTGTCTTGCAGCCGTCTAATTTCATCGGCCGAAAGAGACGAGCCCGCTTCGAGCCGCTCGCACGACGCTGCGATCAGGTCTTCGAATGAAATATAGTTTGGCCAGATCTCACCCAGATGGACCAGGGCCGCCTTGATGAACCCCACGGCGGTCGAAATTCGCAGGTCGTTCGCCGCCGTGAAACGCGCCAACTCGGGCGAGCGCGGATCCACGTCCGGCGTCTGGGGCTTGAGCTGCGCCGAGAGATACATGCCCTGCAAAAGTTCGGGCTGCAACGAGCGCGTCAGCTCGACGTTCTGGTGGCACAAGAGCGTGTGCCGAATCGAGCGATTTCGCACGATGTCCCGGTACTGCTCCTTTTCGATCGGATCGGCGGTAATTTCGCTCAGCCGCTCTTCGGCCTCGGAACCCAAATAATCCGAGAAGCGGATGCCCAACACACCCTCGCCCGCGGGCTGCAGCGCATGGCGCGCGGCATGGGCCACGAAGTGCCGGTAGTAGACCGGCTCGTTGATTTCCTCCAGGTGATCGTGCAGCAGGTACGCGTTGCTCTGGGCCATGAGCTGGGTGAGCTGAACCTTGATCGTGGCGGTGAAAGGATTCTCCTTGGCCAGCGAATCGTTGAGGAGATGCAGCAGGCCGCGCGCGGCGGCGATCCGCTCGTCCGTCGTCCGCGCATGGCGGCTGTCGTACAGCATCATGGCGCGTAACATGTCGTGCACGTGCCAGCCGGGATAGACGTTGTAGCTGACGAAGGCGATGCCGTGGGGAGCTAATTGGCCGCGGCAGGCGGCCAGCAACTTGTCGCGCGTGTCGGCGTCGACCCAGGAGTAGACGGCATGGGCGACGATGTAGTCGAACGTGCCCAGGTCCGGCGGCAAGTTCGCGATGTCCAGCCGGCGGAATTCGACGTTGACAAGATTCAGATCGCGCGCCGTCGCCCTGGCCGCAGCGATTTGGCCCGCGGAATAATCGATGCCCAGAAACGTGCCTCCGGAAAGTCGCTCGGCCATGGGGATGATATTTTGGCCGCTGGCGCAGCCCAGCTCTAAAACGCGGACCCGCGAAAGATCGGCCGGTGGCATCCCGCGCAGCGCGGCGATCGTGGACAGCCGCTCGGGCTGGGAGCCAGGCACGGGCAAGTTCGGAAACGGAACTTCATCGTAAGATTGGGCCGAGCTTCGTGGCACGTTGTTCTCTGGCAAAAAGGTCCATGTTCCTGAAATTCGCCCCTCGTCGGTCAGGCCACCAGGAGAGCATTGCGGGCGAGCTTGGACAGGCATTGTTCGAGCGCCTGTTCGAGAATCCCCTCGACGACGTCGCCGCGACCGACCGGAATTCCGTCTCGAAACACGGAGAGCCTGCCACGGTCCAACGCCTCGCGGAGGATCGTCGACAAAGCGACGCGATCGTGCTGGCCGTCGAGATGAGCCAGCGCATTTTGCGAGACTTCATCCAGCGCGACGACTTCGTGCCGGCGATTGGTGACGTGCGACGCGCGGCGGGCCTGCATGCGCGCCACATGGCTGGCGCGCGGACAGGTGCTGATGGTCGCGACAAACGAATCGGGCACGGTATGCACCTCGATGAGACCGGCGACCAGGCACTGCACCAGATTGTCGCCCAAAATTTTTCGCTCTTCGAGAGAGAATTCGACGCGACCGCCATCGGCCGCCAGCCGGGCCGCGGCGGCGGCGAACAGCTCGTCGATCTTCACGGCACGGGGCCACTCGGCGCCCAATTGATACAACACCGCTTTGACGGCCGGAGTCGGGCTGCCAATCGCGGTCCCCTTCGGCGAGACGAATCGCTCCGTGGCCATTGATGCGAGATCTGGACTCGGACTCTCGGGACGCAGGTCGGCGGCAAGATACAACCCCTCCAGGCTTGCCAGGCCGAGACGGCGCTCGAGCGGAATCTGGTCGTGGCACAGCAGCGTGTGGCGGAAGGACCGGCTCCACAAAATATCCATGTGTTGTTCGCCGGCGATCACGTCGTTTGCAAAACGCGCCATGTTCCTTTCGGCGATCTGCCCCAAGTTGACCGGGAACATCGTGGAAAAGATCGAGTCACCCAAATACTGCAGGGCGTGGGCCGCGGCGCGCTCGGCGAACTCGTGAAAATAGACCGGTCGATTTTCTTCTTCAAAATATTCGTGAAACAGGTAGTTGTCAGGCGTGGAGAGCACGAAGTCGATGTCGTCCTTCAAGAACTGGCTGTAGGGCGACGTTTCCTCGCCGAGTGCCATGACCAGGAACGCCAGCACCCGGCGCAGGTCTGCCAGGCGTTGGGCCGGCGGCTGGTCCGGCGACGTGCCGTGGCGGGCGATCTCGCGGACGATGCCGCGCAGATGCCAGGCCGGGTATACGTTGTAGCTCAAATAGGCGATGCCCTGCGGCGCAAGCTGCGACTTGCAAATCGACAAGATCTTGTCCTGAACGTCCGGCGTGACCCACGAGTACACGCCGTGGCAAACGATGTAAGCGAACTCTCCCAGTTCATCCCCGACGTCCAAGATGGTGCGGTGCTCAAGCTCGACGTTTTTGAGCCCCAGCCCGGCGATCGCCGCGCGGCCCGCTTCGATCTGCCGCAACGAATAGTCGATGCCGAGGAACGAGCTTTCCGGGTGCCGCTCGGCCATCGGAATCAGGTTTCCACCCATGCCGCACCCCAGTTCCAGCACGCGGCAGCGATCGATTCGCGGCGGTTGCATGCCATACAGCCTGCCGATCGCGGCCAACCGGTCGGGATGCGATTGCGGCAGCGGATCGCTGGGATAGGGTACTTCGTCGTAGGTGGTGGCGGTCGTAGACTCGGTCGTCATCGAAGGACTGTTGAAGCTGGAACGTGCCGGCCGCCGGGCCGGCTTCGGCCGGGACTGCCACCAAGGCGCGCGGCGGATAGCCGCATGTCTACAGCCTATCGAATTCGGTCCGGGGTTCAACCGTCCCATTCGGAAATGGAGGCCGAGCGCGTTAGTGTGGGCCCGCGTTGCACTTGGACGTGCTGGTGCGGGCCGCTCCGGGGGTGCTTGCAAACGGCCAGGAAAATGGCCGCGCGCGCCGCAGATTGACCTTTACCTGGCTGGCCAACACCAGCACAATACCGCCCTCGCACGGCCGGCAGCATGCCACCGGCTGGTGCGTTTCACGATTCCTCGAGTTGCCCAGCAAAGGAGTGCCGGGAAAATGCGAACGCGCCTGATCGTTGCGATTGCGTTGGTTGCCCTGGGATTTGGAGTCGGATCAAAGCTTGCCGCGCAGCGGCCAAATGCTGCCCAGGCGCCGCACGGCGGTCCGGTGCTGGTCGACATGGCCGCCATCGCCCAAAACTCAGTTCGCCTCAAGCAGTCGATGGAGGTCCTGAAGGCCGATTATCAGGCCAAGGCGGAAGAATTGAAAAAAGAGAGCGAACAAGGCAATCGGATGACGGAAGAGGCCCGCAAGCTGCCCGCGGGCAGCCCCGAGCGCAAGGAGCTCGAACAAAAAGTGCTCAAGCTGCGCGCCGATTTCGAGCTGCACGGGAAGAAGATCAACGACAACACGCGCGAGCGCGAGACGAAGATCGTGTATGGCATGCTGCTGGAGCTCAAGGAAGAACTGGCGCGACACGCGCAAGCCAACGGCGAGCAGTTGATTCTGCGACTGGATCGTACGCCGCCCGAGCAGCTTAGCAATCCCCAGGCGATCCTGGCGGAAATCCAGAAGCCGATCGTGTATCAGCGCGACTCGGAAATCACTCCGGCCATTCTCGAGGCCGTCAACCGTCGTGGTCCGGCGGCGCCCACGGCCGGCCGCCCGCCGGCGGCTGGTCGCAATCCGGTGCGGTAGACAGTGCGCCTGCGCGCCTGTTCGCATCAATACGTATCGAGGCCGCGATTGATCACGTTGAAGCCTGTCCGGGCCCTGGCGAATTCGGGTGCGTCCCACACTTGCACGAGGCCGTCCTCACTGGCCGTAATCAGATATCGGCCGTCGTCGTTGAAGCGAACGTAGTCGATATCTCGGTGATGAAATTCCTTGTCGGTCGCAAGCTCGCGCCAATCCGTGCTGCTCCAGAAGCGAACCTTGTCGTCGTTGCCGGCCGTCGCCAAAATTTCGCCTGTTGGAGAGAACGTCAGGTCATAAACACGAGTCGGCGCGGCGTTGATGACGTGAGTCTCTTGTGCGATCTCGACGTGCCATACGCTCAACTCGCCCGAGATGTTGCACGTCACGAGCCTCTTGCCGTCGACCGTGAACTTGCCGTCCACCGCCGGACGTGTGCCCTCAAACACGGTCTCGTGCAACAGGCCGAGGTCCCATTGAAAGAACCTCGGTTTCTTTTCCTTGTCGTCCTCGAGCGGGGGCGGTGGGAAGGCCATCAGGCTTTTGTCGCCCGGCGAGAAGCGAATCGCGCTTATCCAGCCTAGCGGATGAAAATACTTTGCCAACGACCAGCCGAGCATCTCGGCGCCGTCGGAGGGGCGGCGAAAAGACACGGTTGTTCCAAAGGCGGTGGCCAGCCACCTGCCGTCCGAAGAAAATGCGACGAAGTCGCCACGCCGATCGCTGAAATTTCCTCCGATTCCGTACCCGGGAAATCTCGCGATTTCCTTTCCCGTGGAGGTGTCCCACAGACGCATTGACTCATCGTCCGCGCAGGTAACGAGCCTGGGGACGGTCAGATCGGGAGAAACGAGCACTCGCCAGGGCGTACAAGCAGCCGTCAAAAGGCGGCTCGGGTGCTTCGCCCAAGAACCCATGAACAGGAAATCCTCGGTGGGCTGTAATCGCTCTGGCGACTTAAAGATTACCGCCATGCCGCCGCGACTGTAGGTGATTTGGTCGACGAGGCCCCCCAGCGGCGGCGGCGAGATGCCAAAGCTGCCCGTCGCGAAATCCCGAGCAAGGATTCGGTCCTGAAAAGGCGTTTCAAGGAACGCTGCTTCGATGACAAACCGAGACGGACACCCAACCAATCTTGATTTGCGCGAGGACCAGGGAACCTTGACGGCCCACAGGGCGCCGTCAGAGGATTTAAGCGGCTGGGCATTGCGCAGTTGCTCTTTCGAGAGCGTGTCAGGGTTCGGCTTTGCAGGTGGCGCGAATTTGGCGCTCGGGAAGCCAACGGCCCCCTGCCCCGCCGCGCGAGGCGGACTTGCGAATAAGAAGGCGAAGCCCATCGGTATGAGCACAA
>JBGQHN010000147.1:0-10243 GCA_041497975.1 Planctomycetia bacterium
ATTTGGCGCTCGGGAAGCCGACGGCGCCCTGCGCCGCCGCGCGATGGGGACTTGCGAACAAGAAGGCGAAGCCCATCGGTATGAGAACAAGTATTTCCGCGTTTCTTCGAGCCATGTTCATAACCCAGGCAAAGCCTCCAAAGTATCGTTGACAATTGCCACGTTGTCGCCAACGACGTTATCCGGAACGCGTGTGCCATCGCCAATAAACTGGAATTGATTGACGACAGCAACGCCGTTGCCAGTGCGCTGGTACGTGCCGAATTGAACGTTCGTCCCGCCAATGAGGCTACCAGTCAGATCGAGCCGCCACGTACCAACCGCGCGCTGCGTGTAGATGTTGTCCGCGCCGTTATTCGCGTCCGTGGTGCGAACAGCGACGTAGTCCGTAAAACCCCAGACAAAGTCATAGCCAATCAGCGTCAGACCATTAAGCGCCGGAAGAATGCGCCCGTTATGGAATGGCGTGTCCGCGATTTTCAAGAGCTGATTCTCAACAAGCGTATCCGTTTCGGATTGGAACATACCCGTAGCGCCGCCTCCGGTCACGCCTGTTGGATCATACCACGGCCGTTTTCTCTCCACGGGATCGAAGAGATTTCCGCCGACCACTGTGTCGTTGTAAGTAACGCCTGGCTTAGGCTTCTTTGTGATCAAATCGAGCATGGTCGCGTTGACCGGGACGATGGGATCGATCACGTTTCCTGTGTATTTGGCCCTGTAAAAAAATGAAACGCTTTGGATCAGGCCCACTTGGATATGGCTGACTCCGAACATGACCGAGTTGCGCACCGGTCCTTCCATTTTTGAAATGGAAATGGTGGCAGTCATCGCCGGCGTGTCGAGAGCCTGATGTTCCGCGGGCAATTGGTTATTGTAAGCCACCGTGCGATCTGTCCCCTGACTCCGTCCTGTGGTTGAGTCGATGCGGCCCGTAGGGACGCCATTGCTGTCGACAACTTGCACTGGGCCGTTGGTGGCAGCCGGTGCGAGCTGGAAATTCCCGGTGGTAAGTTCTACCTTGACAATTGCCACATCGAAGGCCCAAATAAAATTGGGTGCCGCCTTGTAGCGTATTTTACCAAACGTGGCGCCCTCGGTCCAAAGAACGGACTGCGTGTCGGTTGTTTGGCCCTGCTGGTTGTTTTGCTGTTCTCCACCTCGCGGGTTCTCGCTCACGAATTGGCTTTTGGCGGTCCCGGGTTGGCCTCCGGTGGCCTTGTAGTCGTATTCCGCGAAGTCGGGCACGTTCCGGGGGCCCTCGATTTTGAAGACGTGAATGGTATCTGCGGCACCCCGCTTGAACGTTGGGCTGCCGTTGGACTTCCAGTACACCGTAATGTCTCCCTTTTGCCTCGTCGATGTCCAGCTCGTCGCCTCGACAAACAAATCCATCTGGCCGTTTGCCGATAGTTGAAGCGGCGTGCCCGACGCCGTGGTGGTGGTCCTGGAGATTACACGAGTGTAATCGGCCCCGGTCTTCTGCCACACGCGCAGGTTGCTCGCGATCAGCAATTGCGCCGTCCCGGCGTCGTCCTTTGGGCCATACAACGCAACCCTCAGCAAATCGTTCTCGACGGGACTTAGCGAGGCCGCCTGATTGTCCGATGTGCCGTCGTTGTCGTCGTCATCATCGTTGAGCGGAATCCAGGCATTGTGGTCCGTTGCATCGAGAAACGTTGTCGACGCATTGAACTGGTCGGAGGCCTTCACGTCCTCTACCTTGCCGATTTGCAATCCCGCGTCAGCGGCGGTGGAATTCGGTATGCTTTTTTGTTTTGTCGCGGAACTCGGAGCCTGAACGAACACCAGTTCGATTGGGTCGGAGCCGGGCGCAGCGCTCTCTGCGATCCCCTCAACGTAGAGGGTGATCGTGCGATTCGTCCCAGTGATACCCAGTTGCGCGGGCGTGATATCGCCGGAACTATCCGTTTCGGACGCGGCCGTGGGCACGAAATCTCCCGCGTCGACAGTCGCGTTCACCGTCGCGCTCGTACGAAGTTCGAACCCGTCCTTGGTCCAAATTCGCAGATGACCCGGTGCCGGCTGGAATTCAATCCCGTGGAACGTAACACCAGCGGGGTCCGATCCGCTATAGACAAACCGCAGCCGCGCGGTCGACAGGTCGATGCTTTGGGCGATCGAGAGTCGCAGCGGCGTAAATGCCATCGGGACCGCGTCCTCGCTTGTATCGGCGGGATCGATGCCATTGGTGGCGAATTGATTCGTGATCGCGGCGGGCAGGGTGTATCCATCGGCGAAATCGGGAATTCCATTCCCGTCAGAATCGCCGTTGTCGACCATGATGATCTTGCCAGGCAGACCGGGAACGCCCGCGATTGCGTCATCGGAAGCATCGATCACTTCATCGTTATTCGAATCGATTTGCAAGTTCATCGGAATCGTGAGAACTACCGAGTCAGTGACTGTCGTCGCGGAAACGGTGTAGTTGAGCGTGACGGTCGAGCTGCCAACCGCTAATCCTTCCGCGTAGACCGTGGTGCCCGGCGAGACGTGGGCGCCATTGGCGATGAGGCTCGTGCGGTCGCTTTGAGCGTAAATTGTAAGTAGCGCCGCGTCGTAGTGCAGCGTTAGGCCTCCGCTGACGAAATTGGCAATCGGCTGGATCATGAGTGGAGCTAATTCACCTTGCCCGTCAGCGCTGGCATCGATTAGCTGCCCGGGACTCTGGTCCTCGATGGCATCGTCGTTATCGGCGATCTGGCCGTCGTTGTTCGAGTCGGCGTCCAGATCGGGGGGGGCAAGGCTGGGCTCTACCAGCCCGCCAATACCGTATAAATACTTCACAACATCGGCCGAGGTGGTCGCGTTAAGTCTACAAATGGCCTCGTCGACGGAATTGACTCGAGCATCACGATTGAAGTCGTAAATATTCGTAATAGGGATGTTGTTTTCAACTACCTGCGGATTGTTCCGCGCACCGCCTTCGTCGATGGAATTGACGGTTGCGTTCACCGCCGTATCTCCCGCTCCGGAGTCTCCCACCACGTTGCCGAAGAAGAAGACGTCGCCATAACCGGCCGGCCAGCCCGGTCCCTGGGACAAACCCGTGTTCCCGTTGGCTCGCACGATTACTTCCAGCCAGGACTTTTGGATGGCGCCATCGGCCCACAGGATTTCGACGCGATCCGATCCGCTCGTCCCGGCGCCGGAGCGAACGAAAACCGCGGTCGGGGCGGGAGCCGTCTGCCAGGTTTCCGGAGAATTGTTGTTCCCAATCTTGAAGACAAAATCCGCGGCCGTGATCGAACTATGGCCAGACCCGGATAGGTCAACCATGATGCCGTTGATGCCCTTGGAGTAGCTGGAGACATTGGCGAACGTGGCGGCGCCTGGGTCGTTGGGCAAGTAGGCGACCTTGTCGGTGGCGATGGCATTGTCGTCGTTGGCGTTAATGGCTGCATTGTCGCCATCGTAGCGTTGGGGCGAGGCAGTCCCCGATTCGTTGTAGAAGAGGCGGCGGCCGAGAACGGTGGTCCCGAAAACCGCTGGAATGGCAATCGGTCCGGACTGGGGCACAATGCTGTAATCTGCGTTAAGTCCCGTCACCGGATTGACGGAAAGCAGGCAGCGAGTTTCCAGGCACTCTCCCCGCAGGCGGAAGAATCGTCCATACGGAGGACGTCGGGCGCTGTCACGCCGCTTTTTCTGGCCTACTCGATTGCCTGAAACGTCCATAACTGCATTCCCAAAAAGGATCGATCATCCTGGAACGCGGTACCGGCATCGTAGCGTCCGTGTCGGTAGGTGCCAACCGGGCCCATCGAGGAAACTAATTGCCCGAGCCAGAGGTTAGAGTCGCCCTCACTTCCCAAAAAACGGAAACAGCTTCTTGAGCTCTTCTGCGTTGGGCCGACGACCGTATTCGCAAATCTCGAACGCTTCGGCGTACTTCACGCCCTTGCCGCGATCAGCGCCATACCACTTCACGAGCGCGTCTCGGTATTTGTCGGCCACCGCGGCGTAACGCCGGCCGTGAACTTTGACTGCCCACGCGCGTCGGCCGGCGTCGTCCTTGGGAATATCGGCTTCGAACGCTTCCGAGCCCGACGCTCCGCCTTCATACACCTGCGACGGCAGCGAGTGGACCGCGTCGATCTTCTTGGCGAACACGTCGTCGATCGAGACAATCACATCGGGCGTGAATGGATTGGGTTTTTGAAATCCGTCGGAGTAGTAGAAGAAAACGGGATTGTTCGCCAAGGGCGGCGTGTCGGGACAATAAAACGGCACCGTGACCATGAAGGCGGCGTCTTGCACCAGGACGCCCGTATAGCGGTGGTCGGGATGATAATCGTTCGGGCGGTGCGACATCACGACGTCAGCCTTCCAATTGCGAATCACGCGCGTGATGGCGCGGCGGTTGTCGAGTGTGGGCAGCAGTTCGCCATCGTGGATGTCGAGCACTTCGCTTTCGATTCCCAGCACCTTGGCCGCCTGCTTCACTTCGGCGGCGCGGCGTTGGGCCAAGGGTCCGCCGGCGATGCGCCAGTGGCCGATGTCGCCGTTGGTGACGGAGACGAATTTCACGTGGTGGCCCTGCGCCGCCCACTTGGCGGCCACGCCCGCGGCCTTGAACTCCGCGTCGTCCGGATGGGCCCCAAAACAAACGATGCGCAGCTTTCCGTCTTTGTCTTGGGCCCGCGCCCTGCCGACGCCGGATGACATAACAACCAGGCACAGTAAGACCAACAACCAACAACGGGCATCAGCAGGACGGATCATCATGGTCATGCTCCGGGGTGTACTCAATGGCAGCGTCCGAGATCGGAAAGCAAAGCCAGGGGAACGTTGGCCATTGTAAACTCGCCGTGCGCGTCGTGCGATCCGGCCGGAGCGCGGAGAATGCCGGTGATGAGGGATGACCAGCCCCCATGCACATGGTTTCCGCGAAGAGATCTCCGGGACAAATCTGGCCGGGCATCCACCCCTGGCCGCACCGCCTGGTGCTTCTCGGCCCAACGTGGTCAACGGCACGTCAGCCATGCGAAGGGGAGCAGTCAGGCGTTCTTGCGGACTGTCACGAGAACGCCGATCGTCTCGCCCGCCGCGGTTACCGGCGTAATGGCAACGGGTTCGTACCCGTCTTTTTCGATTTGCTGCAGAGCGGCATCTAAATCGCGGCCCAGCGAGTCTGCGTTTCTCGCCTGCGGGTTACGAGATACCACCACGGTCTTGTAGAGCATCAGAGGTACTCTATCATCGTGCCGCGTCGCCCGTACGACTGCCAGTTCAACTCTCATGCCAAGCGTGCGAGAATCTCGACCAAACCGAAGAAAAACTTGGTCGCTCGACCAGCTTGTACGATTCGCGCCCAGGGTCGCAAAGAAACTTTCCCCTGGGGTTCACGCACAACCAGCGGCTACCACAGCGTGTAGCCGCCATCGATCGTGATCGCCGCGCCGGTGATATAGCGGGCCGCGTCGCTGGCAAGGTACACCGCCAGTGGGCCAAGGTCTTCAGCCTTGCCGAATTCGCCCAGCGGAATTTGCTCTTTGTACATTTCGAACAGCTTGGGGTGGTCGTGCGACCAGCGGATGTTCGGATCGGTCATGAAGAAGCCGGGGCAGATCGCGTTGACGGTCACGCGGTGCGGCGCCCAATCGGCGGCGGTCGAACGCGTGAAGTGAATCACGGCGGCTTTCGCGGTCTCGTACGTCCGCCCGCCAATGCCGCGGTTGACGATCATTCCAGAAATCGAAGCCATGTTGATGACGCGTCCGCCTTGTCCGCGCGCGACCATGGCTCCGCCGATGATTTTCGTGCACAAGAACGTGCTGGTCAGATTCAGGCGGATTATCTCTTCCCACTTTTCCAGCGAAAGCTGCGCCGTGGGAACGTTGAAGCGGCGGCCACCGACGTTGTTGATCAGAATGTCGATGGGGCCATGGTCGGCCAGCGCGCGCCCGCACGCCTCCTGGCAGGCATCGGTCTGGCTGACGTCGGCCTCGATGGCAAACGCCTGCCGGCCAAGGGCGCGGATTTCTTCAGCCGTGGCTGCCAGCTTCGCGGCATCGCGAGCCACGAGCACGACGTCGGCTCCGGCGCCGGCGATGGCCAGCGCCATTTCCCGGCCCAAGCCGCGACTTCCGCCGGTGATCAGCAGCCGCTTTCCCGTGAGCCAAAAACGGTCTAGAACGCCCATCGTGTTTCCCGCCGATGACCCATCGCGCCAAAGCGCGTGCCGCGTTGCATTCGCGCTTGCGGGTCGTTAAGGTTGAACCATTAAGTCACAGTCCTTCATGCGAGGCTCCGATGAGCGTCAGCATACGTGCCGTCTTGATCGCCGTCATTGTGCTCTCTTGGGTCGGAAATCTATGGTCGGCCGAAGGCGACGTCAAGCCCGCGACGACCGATCCACCCAAACCCGCCGTGCCTGCCGCATCCGGAGATTCCAAAACCCCCGATGCCAAAGCTGCCGACGCCAGTTCGCCCCAGGACGCGCTTCCCGGCCATTCGCTGCACGGCGAGGCATTCGACGAGGGTCCGCGACAGAAGGCCTATTTGATGCACGGCACGGGCGCCGTTCATTTTCCGATCACGACGAAGCTTCCGTTGGCCCAGCAGTTTTTCGATCAAGGAGTCGGCCAGCTGCATGGTTTTTGGTATTTCGAGGCCGAACGTTCGTTTCGGCAAGTGCTGACGCTTGACCCGGATTGCGCGATGGCGCATTGGGGCCTGGCGATGGCGAACATCAACAACGAAAAGCGTGCCAAGAGCTTCATCGAAAAGGCCGCGCAGAAGAAAGCCGGCGCCAGCCCGCGCGAAGTGGCCTGGATCGAAGCCCTGGCGGCCTCCTATGCCGGCAAGGACAACACGGAGCGACGCCGCAATTACATTCGCGACCTGGAAGCGCTCGTGCAGGCCGATCCGAACGACGTCGAAGCCAGGGCGTTTTTGGTTTTTCAGATCTGGAAGAACGGCAGTTGGATGACCGAGAGCAAAAAGCAACTGCCGATTTCCAGCCACCAGGCCGTCGACGCGCTGTTGGACCAGATTCTTCAGGCGCAGCCCATGCACCCGGCGCATCACTATCGCATTCACTTGTGGGACGAGGAAAAACCGGCGCGGGCGCTCGTCTCTGCGTCGCTCTGCGGACAAACCTCGCCGGGAATTGCCCACATGTGGCACATGCCGGGGCATACGTACTCGAAGTTGCACCGCTATGCCGACGCCGCCTGGCAGCAGGAAGCCTCGGCCCGCGTGGACCACGCGCACATGATGCGCGACGGCGTGTTGCCGGACCAGATTCATAATTACGCCCACAATAACGAGTGGCTGATTCGCGACTTGTCGCACGTGGGACGCGCTGGCGACGCCATCGACCTGGCCGTGAACATGATCGATTTGCCCCGCCATCCGAAATACAACACGGCCAATCGCTCCGGCACGAGCGCCGGTTACGGGCTGACACGGCTGCAGGACGTGCTGGTGCAGTTCGAGTGCTGGAAACAAGTCATCGCTTACAGCAGCACGCAGTATTTCGCGCCGGCGCTGACTCCCGACGAAAAGCTGAAGCGATCGCGGCTGTTGGGTCTTGCCTGGTATGGCCAGGGCAACGTCGCCGAGGGCCGCAAACAGATCGCCCTGGTCGAAGAACTGCTCAAGGAGAAGCGCGCCGGCCGCTACAAGGCAGCCGACGAGGCCGAAGCCAAGGCCCTCGGCGAGAAGAAATCGGACCAGGACGTGGCCAAGGCGATGGCCGACGCGCTGGTGTCGCATGCGGCGCAGATTCGCCCGCTCGAGCTGGTGCTGGCCGAGCTGAACGGATACGCGGCCATGGCGGCCAACGACCCCACGCAA
Source organism: Planctomycetia bacterium (assembly GCA_041497975.1). Taxonomy (GTDB): domain Bacteria; phylum Planctomycetota; class Planctomycetia; order Pirellulales; family PALSA-1355; genus PALSA-1355. The sequence continues at coordinate 7,825 of JBGQHN010000147.1, forward strand.
GCCCGCGCCGAGTTCGAAAAGGTCAAAGAAGTCAAGGAAATTCGCAAAGACCATTTGGCCCGCGCGTTTTCGCTCTCGGGCGACCACGCGCAGGCCGAGAAGCTGGCGCGCGAGGCGGTCGAAAAAGGACCCGGCGAAGTCTACCCGTTGGCCGTGCTGGTCGAGGTGCTGCACCGCGCGGGCAAAAAGACGGAAGCGCAAGCCGAGTTTGTGAAACTGCGCCCGTTGGCCGCCAACGCGGATTTGGACGCCAGCGTGTTTGCGCGGCTAACGCCGATCGCTCAAGAATCGAATTGGCCCGCCGATTGGCGCGGGCCGCGCGACCAGCCGGCCGACGTGGGACAGCGGCCCGACCTGGCAAGCCTGGGTCCGTTCCGCTGGCAGCCCACGCCGGCAACAAGCTGGACCCTCGGCGGGCCCGAGGGAAAGTCCGTCTCGCTCGATCAATATCGCGGTCGACCCGTGGTCGTCATCTTCTACCTCGGCTCTGGCTGTCTACACTGCGTCGAACAGCTTCACAAGTTCGCGCCGCTGACCAACGAGTACGCGGCGGCCGGCATATCGATCGTGGCCATCAGCAGCGAGTCGCTGGACTCGTTGTCGGGGTCGCTCGCGAAGCTATCGGCCAAGGACACAATCGACTTCCCGCTGGCCGCCGACCCGGACCTGGGCGTTTTCAAGTCCTATCGCGTGTACGACGATTTCGAAAACATGCCTCTGCACGGAACGTTTCTGATCGATGCCGAAGGGCTCGTACGCTGGCACGATATCAGCTACGAGCCGTTTTCCGACGCCAAGTTTCTGCTCGACGAGGCCAAGCGACTGCTTGGCCGCAAATAAGAAGCAGTGGGCTGCAGAGCTCCGGACCGTTTCACATTGGTCTGGTCGGTGTTCCACGGTGGATTGTCCAAGCGTGCAAATCACCTTTGAGTTTCGCGACGACACAGCACTGCCGGACAAGCCGGCAGTGGCACCCAGGCAAAGGCAAGGAAACCGCAACCGCGACCAGCCGCGCGTGGGTGCACTTCGTTTAGCACAAGCCCGGAATCGGACGGCCGCCTTCGGTGACGATCGGGATGGGTCGACCTTGAGAGTTGACCCACGCGGCCCCCAGGTCGATGCCTAGATGACGAAACGTGGTCGCGGCCAGATCGGCCGGCGTGACGCGCCCTTGCTTGATGCCGTATCCCTTTTCGTCGGTGCTGCCGATGACCTGGCCATGTCTCAAGCCGCCGCCGGCCACGAGCATCGACATGACATTGGTCCAGTGTTCGCGACCGGCCGTTTTGGTCATCACGGGCGAACGACCGAATTCTCCCATCATGAGCACCAGGGTCGAATCCAATAGTCCGCGATCCGCCAGGTCCGTTACGAGCGCATAGACCACGCGGTCGACGGTAGGCAAGAGCGGAGTCAGCCCTTTCTCGATTCCGCCCCAGCGGACTTCGTCGCCGTGGTGATCGAAGTAGCCCCACGCGCCGCTGACCAGCACGAACGTGGCGCCCGCCTCGACCAGGCGGCGGGCCAACAGCGCCTTTTCGCCAATGCTCGCGCGGCCGTAGGCATCACGCGTGGCGTCGCTTTCCTGGGCAACGTCGAAGGCCCTTTGCACCTTGCCGGAGGTGACCATGTCGAAGGCCATTTGCGTATAGCGGTCGACGGGCTCGAGCGCCGCGTTGCGCTCGAAGCCGCGCGCCAGCGCGTCGAACTGCCGCCGCAGCTCCTGGCGGTTTTGCAAGCGCTCGACGTTGATCCCCTGCGGCATTGCCAGGCGGCCGGGCAGTTCGTTGCCCTTGATCGGCTCGAACTGGCGGCCCATGTGGCCGGCGCCCCAGACGTCCGAAGTCCACGAATCGGCCAGCCCGACGAAGGCGGGCATCGCCGGGTCGTTCGGTCCGCGAAATTTGGCGGCAATCGAGCCCATCGACGGATAACCGGCGCCGTCGTTTCCATCGTCGGTGCGCCGCGCGAGCGCATTGCCCGTCTGCATGGTAATCGGCGTGTGATTGCTGGCCGTGCAATCGACCGAACGGATGATCGACAGCTTGTCCATGATCCGGGCTTGCAGCGGCAAATGCTCGCAAACCTGGATGCCGGGCACGCTGGTGGAAATGGCGCGGTAGGGCCCGCGAATTTCTTGCGGCGCCTCCGGCTTGGGATCCCACATGTCGATGTGGCTCGGTCCGCCGGAAAGCCAGAACAAGATGACGGCCTTCTTATCGCCCGCCGTGGGCGCGGCCTGGGCCGACAGGCGCAGCGAATCGGCCAGCGTCAGGCCGGCCAGGCCCGTCAGCCCGGTTTGCAAAAACCAGCGTCGCGAGCCGACGCGAATCAAATCGCTCGCTGGCGGCAGCATGGGATTGCCGCGTGCGGCGCTCAGGTGCGCTTGCAAGTGCGGCGAAATCTCGCTCAAGCGGCC